>JAVZNF010000001.1:0-145879 GCA_038882935.1 Archaeoglobaceae archaeon
AGGTTGAAATGTGTGCATTTATAGCGAGTAATATCTTCCCAAAACATCGAAGCTGAGAATAGACTCCTGAGCGTTAAGATTCCACCTGCGATCATCATGCCAAGGCTCGAATATATCTGAGCATTTATGTGGAACAGCGGTAGTCCGGTGTAGTCATTTGCATTTTCATCTACCATCCAAAGCGATATCGCCTTGGCGGATAAAACGTAGGATGTGTTCGATAGAATAGCGCCTTTCGGTAATCCAGTTGTGCCAGAAGTATAAATGATCGCCATCGGATCTTCCGCAACGATCTTTGTTTCTGGGTTCTTTGAACTTCCTTTCAGATCCTCGAGTTTTTGATACTCTTTCGCCTCTCCACGAACTATAACGTGCTTAAGATCTGGCAAATCATTTCTTATAGTCTCAACAATTGATAGCAAATCCTCCTCTACAATACAAACACTTGCTTCACTATTTTTTATGACATGTTTTGCGTCGAACTCCCTATAAAACCAATTCACTGGCACTTCAATTGCACCAATTTTTGAACACGCATAGATACATCGAAGATAGTCGAGGGAATTTCGTAGATAGAGAGCCACTCGGTCTCCCTTTTGAACTCCAAGTTCTAAAAGAGCATTCGCTATTCTGTTCGCATCTTTATTCAACTCATGATAAGTCATGCTCTCTCCAGTGTCTGCGTATATCGCGTAAGTCTTATCCCCACGGATTTCTGCTGCAGTCTCAACGACTTCTTTTACGGTTTCAGCTTTAGCCAGCTCTTTTGGCAATCTTTTTACAGCCCACGCATACGTGGGCCATCCATTTAGCTCGCCCTCCTCTTTTATCACGAACTGCATAAGATCACCAATTGTTTAGTTAATATGAGCACATATTAAAAATTTAAGGTTAATAATGCACATTTTTGAGCATAGCTTTTCAATCGATGCTGCTAAGCAACTAAAAATGTGTAAATTGGGATGACTTAAAAAGAACGAAAACATATAATATAGATTATGCAAAATAATAAAAGAGCTTAAACTTTAATCCTTCTCCTAATCTCTTCTATTGTCAGATCTTTGAACTCCACTTTCGAGCAAGGAAACTCTTTTCCGAGCCAATCTTCGTAGAAGGCTACGATATCTGGTAAGAACTCGAATACTGGAGGATATCCCGGCGGAACGGCTTCGACTGAAAGTAATTTTCCACACCCTGGGCATACGTATTCTCTTATTTCAACCCATTCCTGATCTCCGTGCATAAAGTGCGGATAAATTTCCTCTATTTCCTTCCCTTTTCTGACAAATACTTTCGCAAAAATCTTCCAGTTAATCCTATAATCTCCGAATTCGTAACCACAAAAAGCCTTCACTATCGGTTTGCCATCTTTACACACTATAAAAAGGTGTTTGGATATCGGCATCAATATTCTCTCCTTCCATTCTACTTTTCTTTGGAAATATTCGAGAATCGCATCAAAACTAAGCTTGGGATCTTTTTCCCTTGCTATCACCCTAAAAATTTCTTTCTCATCGGCTTTATTTTCAAGCAATCTCTCGATCTCTTTTATTTTCGCCTCAAGCTCTTCCGACATTCATTTCACCCCCAACCAGAAAATCCTTCTTTTATCAAGCTTAGTTCTATTCGTTGGAGGTATTACAAACGTTGAAGCAGGCGATTCAATGATTGCAGGTCCTTCAATTACATTTCCCGGTCTTAATTTGTCCATTTCGTATATTAAAGCTCTATACCATCTTCCGTCCCAGAAAATTTCTCTTTCTCCTTTGAAGGCTTCGCTTGGAGGTTTTAATCCAACTTCTGTCTCTTCTTTCATACTTGGTTTTGGTAATTTTAGGTAACCCGTCAATACAGCACGTGTTATTGTGTATCCAAATTCCTTGCTCCTTGCCGAAATTGCGTAAACTCTTCCGAACAAATCGTCGAATTTTTCACATAGCTCTTTAATGAGTTCTTCCGTGGCTTCGATTGAGCTCGAATCAACTTCTATATCATCAAGCATTCCAGCGTAAAGCATTCTAACAGCAGCTTTCCACTCTATCTCTCTTCCTACTCCTCTAAATTCCTCGCATATATACCCATGAAGTTCTTTCCATGCTGAAGATAGCATGTTCACAGCATTTTGAATTAAAAGGTTCCTCAAGCCTTCTATCTCCTCTTTTCCCCTTATTTTTATCCCTAAAAGCTGTGCAATTCCCCTCATTATCATTTCCGCAATACCTACTGGCCTAATCCCAGGAAGTGGTGGAACATATACTTCTACAGACTTTTCAGCTCTTATCCCCAGATCTGGCAAGGTTGCACCCCATGCAGAAAATGCCGGAGCGATCTCAGGGACCATTACCCCAGCAAACTTTAGGCCAGAGGTATAAGCAGCGACCATGCTCGGACCTCCACCTCCGTATGAGACAAGGTAAAAACTCTCGGGCGAGAAACCAAGAGATCTCGCAATCGACTCCAAATGCAGTTTCATGTGCTCGGAGACCATTGCATAGGAATTCCAAGCAGCTGAAATTAAATCAATTTCAAGCGGTTTCGCTATTTGTCTCTCGAATTCTCTCTCCGCCCTTTTCTTATCAAGTTTTATATCTCCGCCTAAGAAGTAATCTGGATTCAGGTAACCTAAAACGAGCATAGCATCGTTTATTGTAACATTCTCAATTCCTCCTTCTTCCCAGCAAACCCCAACTCTATATCCGGCACTTTCAGGACCTATCTTTAAAGCTTTTGTAACTGGATCAAGTCTGACAAATGATCCAGTTCCTGCACCAATCGATTCAGTCTTTACAGATGGCACAGCTGCTTCAAATCTCTCGATGACCGTATAAGCTGCCATTATTGGCTGTCCAGCGATTATTGCAGTCACATCAAAGCTCGTACCTCCGACATCACTTCCTATTATATAATCGAATCCGTAAATTTCTGCAAGTCTTTTAACACCCACAGCTCCTCCCGTTGGTCCAGAGGTTATAGTGTGAATAAGTCGTTCAAAAGTTGGAGGCACAACTGTACCGTAATTTGTAAGAATATAGAGCGGAGCTTTACATCCTTTTTCTCTGAAAGAGCTTTCTATCTTCTTAAACTGTTCTCTTGAAGCTTCTGCAGCGTAGACTTGTATTACAACAGCGTTCAACCTTCTAAGCTCACCAAGAACCGGAGCTATTTTGTGTGACAAGAAAATGGGAATCTCTTTTCCCATTTCTGCCAAGACGTTTTTAATAATTTTTTCGGCTAAGATTTCATGAGAGGGGTTTGCCCAAGAGTTTAGAAACATCACGATTATAGCCTTCGCTCCTCTTTTTATTAGAATCTTCACAGCTTCTTCGACTTCTTTTTCATAAAGGGGAACGAGTTCGATGCCCGTTATCAAAATCCTCTCTCTCACACCCACTATCATGTTATTGGGCACAAGTGGTTCGGGATGAAAGTGCGAAATCGCATGCAGTCTTTCTTCGTAACTCAGCGTGTTCCAAGCTTGTCTTGATCTGCCCATTCGCAACGTGTCTTCAAATCCGGCAGTCGTTATTATTCCGAGAGGTTGCAATCCCTTTCTCTCCAAAATTCGGTTGAGCATTATAGTTCCCGTATATACAACAGTTCTAAGAGATCCAATCGCCTCTTCAAGTCCAAGCCCCCATTTTTTGGCTGCATCCTTCAAGGAATTTATTATACCCTCAGATTCGTTGGCTGGAGTTGTTTGGGCTTTCCCAATTACAAAACTCCCATCTTCTGCGACGAGAACTGTGTCCGACATTGTTCCTCCGGTGTCGATACCTAAAACGATGGGTTCTGTTTTCAATTTTACCACCTCTCTCTTAAACTTAAATGTCTAATTTTGGATAAATCATAACCCTTTTTCTCCAAAAATTCTCTGTAGTGTTTTATTAATTCCTCATGCTTTCTTAAAACTCTCTCTCGATACTCTTCAAGTTCTTCAACCTCTGGAATATAATCCTGAGGCAACTGCCAAAATTCCAAGAACTCGTTCCAAAAGTCGGGGGATATTTCCCTTTGTTCCTGATACATCTTTGCAACGGGTCTTATGAAACTCGAAATCAAGATCCTTTCACGCTCCTCTATGTAGAATTGAGCGAAGTCTTTCGCTTTTTTGAGTCTTTCATTGATTTTTTCCTTTCTAAGTTTCTCAGAAGCTTCTCTGTCAACGATCCATATGCCTTTATCGTCGTCAAACTTTGCAATCACTCCATAAACTTTCTCCATGATCTCCGCGGTATAAACACCATCGTTTAGATCCTTTTCACAGAGCTCTAAAGGTCTGTCCAGCGGATCACCATAACCTGGACCGCCATTTTGTTTGAAGTAATAGAAGTCTCCCTCTTCAAGCTGTCTTGGGAAATGAGTTCCATAATCCAATCTTTCTATCCCTTTACAGAGTCCTGAAAGAAGTTTTTCAAACTCGGGATTGTCTGGATCATCAGATAAAGGATAAGGGAGTCTTTGTCTAATCAGCTCCTCTAAATTTACACCTCTCGCTATCAATGTGTATGCAGTAGGGCTTGGATAACCTCCGTAAAGTCCGGTATTCGTAAAGGCTTTTCCCATGTTGAGATTTTGAACCACATTGTTACTACTTCCAAAAAAGATTGCAACATGTGCATAACCGCTTCCTCCTCTTCTTTCACCATATCCTGCAGAATTTGCTCTGATTTTTCTTGCAAGGTAAATAAAGCCGAGTTGAATTCTCTCCCACTCCTCGACGTCGCCTATATCCGCTTCTGGATTCCACATCGCATAACCATAGTCGAGCCCATCTCTAACAGCATTGGCTCCCAAACCCTGTCCTGCAATCTCAAACGTTGATATGGGGTAGTAAATTCCAGGCGGATGTCCAGTTTTGCCTGTCGTTATTCCTCCTCCCTGCACAGGGTCTGCGGTCATTCCATAACCTGAGGCTCCTTCCTCTATGATCCCTCTTGCAAAAGCGCCCATCGCAACGCATCTGTATATTGCCTGCATCTGTGGGATAAGAAAATACCATGGAACGTTTCTTGAAATATATGGATTCGGATCCCCGACCCAACTCTTCTCCGGAATTCTAAAATCTATGGCTTTAACAAAACCCTCGTTTATAGTCTCCGAGTACCCCAATATTTGTGTCATCACAACCCAAAATCCACCCATGAAAGGTGATATTGCACCATTCCACGGCCACGGACCTGTACCTGTAGAACCTTCAATGTCTACCACCCAACGGCCATCTCGTGTAATCGTTATCTCCATTGGCAGCGGATGTAGCCAATCATCTCTTGCATGAGGCTGCCAAGCTTCAGCAATAAATGGAGTTTCTGACAACGTGAGAGTTCGATATCTGCCGGGGATTAGCCTCTCCTTTGTTCTCGCTAAATAGTCTCTTCTCGATTTTTCTATAATCTCTTTTATCAACTGAAGATAATAATCAACCCCTACCTTTTCCACGAACTCTAATATCATTCTTTTAGCCATTTCATTACCAGCAAATCTCGCCTTCTCGTCAAGATCAAAGTATAAAGGAGTTCTCACACCCCTCCGGCTTCTTTCATAGTAATGCGGGAAAAGCTTTCCATTTCTCATCACAAGTTCACACTCCATGTATAGTCCATCTTCAAATCTTGAGCTGGATGTGCAAATGTCGTGACCCGGCGTGTTTGCTCCTATGTCTACCTGATGCGTTACTGAACCGATCCAACTTATCAGAGTTCCTTTATAGAATACAGGAGTTATTGTGTGAACATCCGTTGTATGGACATTGCCAAGAGCGGGATCGTTGCCAATAAAGTGATCCCCGTCCATTATTCCGGGGTTTTCTTCATATCCTCTCCTAATAATCCATTTTATTTCCTCACTCATTGTATGGACGTGCACGATTATTCCAGTAGATAGCACAACGGAATCACCTTCAGGAGTGTAGAGAACCCAACAAGTTTCACCTATGCTTCTTGTTATTGGTGAAGCTGCTATTCTTGTTGCGGATTCCCGAGAAAGGACCATTATAGCTTTAAGCTGCGCCCTTTCACGTTCCCATCTTAATGGATCTCTTTCGTAAAGCTCTAATCTCTCCAAACCCCAGTAAAATCCCGTGTCCCGATATAGCTTTTCTGATTCCTCCAAAAGTTCCAAAAGAGTTTTACCTCCTGGAGCAATTCCCATAATAAGTTTTTAACATGAGCAATATAATTAAATTTGGGATTCATTCTGCTCACATCTGCTCATATCAAAAATGTTCAATTTTATTTCTGTGGAGTTAAAGTTGTTGGAAATTTTTTAAACACTTCCCTAAATTTTAATTATGGTATATCTTGTGATACTGGACATGGTTCAACCAGACTGTCCATTTATACTAAACTCGGAAAAGATGCAAGTAACGTACTACATGACTTTCTGGGATTTTACTGATAAACTATTACTAAATAGAGGATATGTTCACGCATCAGATCCGGAAGAACTGAACTTCGCTCTAGAAGAGATTAAAGAAGAGCCGAATTTTGTTGATTTGAAAGTTTTAGAGAAGGAAAAAAATAGAGCTATGATTAAAACGACTATACACTTTACTGAGGCTATGGATATAATAAAAAGAAATGGTGGATATATTATCGGACCTTTTTTCATCAAAAAAGGGAGAGAGATTTGGCATATAGGCTTTGACGATTATGAATCTCTACAGAATGCTCTTTGTGACTTGGAGAGAAATCACGAATTTTATATAAAGAAGAATAGCTACATAAATGCTGAAGAATTCTCATTGGTTCTGTCCAATATTTCACTATTTGTAAATCTCATAAACTCGGTCAGAAATTTGGATTTAATCGAGAGACAAATTCTAGAGTTTGCAATCGAGTTGGGGTATTTTTGTGATCCGAGGAAAATAAAACTTAATGATTTATCGTCATATCTGAATTTATCGAAAGGCTACATTTCACGAAAATTGAGAAGTGCTATGAAAAAAATTTTGCCCCAAGTTTTAAACATCTGTGATCCTAGAAATTTTGAACGTCTGTAATCTTTAAATTTTTTAAATATAAGTAAATATGTTGCATAAAAGTTTAAGTTAAGTAGAAAAACCAAGAAAATATGAAGTTCAGAGATAGCGTCGTATTCGGAATTGGAATAACTTCGCTTTTGCTCGTGGTAGTAGCACTGCTGAACTACTGGCAAATCTTCGCCTATTTGATGGCTCTAAATCTCTCGCTTTGGTTAACGCTTGGTGCATCTAATTCAAAAAGAAAAGAAGCGATTATAATAGGTATTTCATCTTTCTTGATATGGGCTATCTGTCTCTCACTTATATTCTACTACTGGGCCCTTTTCTACAAGAAAGTACCAGAGTTCTGGATTCTCGGAATGCATCCAGGCTTCTTTGTGTTGTTCCCAGTGATGTGGTTGCTGATTTTTATCCCCACCACAATTAGCTACGCACTTCTGTTTAACAAACTTACAAAACCGGCTTTTGAAGAATTTAAAAAGAAAATTAATGAAATAAAAGAAGGAGGTGTAAAAGAATGAGCGATCCATTAATTGTTGCAATAGTGCTTGCTTACTTTATTCTAAGTTTTGGAATAGGAATATACGCTAAAAAATACGTTAAGGTTGCAGAAGAATACTACGGAGCTCATAAACTTTTTGGACCAATGATAGTAGGAATTGCAAGTTTCGCTGCAATAATGAGTGGATTTGGCTTTGTAGGTGGTCCTGGTTTGGTCTATGCTATGGGTGCAACTTCTCTCTGGATAACTCTAACCCAAGCTGCCGCTTTTGGTTTTTCGTGGTGGATAATAGGAAAAAGAATTAGACTCATAACAGAGGTAAAACCCGTTGCCACCTTGCCTGACATAGCTGCTTTAAGATTTAAGAGCGAGGCAGTGAGAGGTTTATTAGCTATAAGTCTCGTGCTTGGTGTTTTTGCATATTTGGTACACAGGTATTGGCTGGCGGATACGTAGTGGCAGGGCTACTGGGAATTCCTCTTGAAATCGCAATACTGATTATATTTGGAATTACGATGATCTATACAGCTATAGCTGGGATGGCTGCAAGTATATTAACCGATGTCATGCAAGGGAATTGTAATGTTAATAGCAGCTATTGGAGTTCTAATAATCGCTTTGGTTGTTACTGGTGGGACTTCTGGACTTTTTGAACCAATAGCTCTAAAAGATCCCGTTAAAGTAGATCCGCTAGGGACTGGAACTTGGATGTTAGCTCTCATGTGGTATTTTGTCTTTGTCATTGGTAATTTGGGACAGCCACATCTTGCTACAAAATTCATAGCAGTTCGAAGATTTGAAGACCTGAAATGGGGAGCTGTGATAAGTGGAGGCAGTTATATGCTTTCGAGTTTACTTTGGATTTTCGTAGGTTATACAGCGCTTTGGTTCGTTGTAACTGGGCAAATAGCGCCTTTAAAAGTTGCCGATGAAGCCGCTACATCGTTTTTAGCCAAAATTCCACCGATACTTGCAGGAATCGTTTATGCAGGCTTATTAGCTGCGATAATGTCCACTTCAAGTGCTTTTCTTTCAATTGGTGTCGCAGCCATCGTTAGAGACCTAACAAAAGCAGTTGGTAAAGAACTTATGAGAGACGCACAAATTAGATGGGGCAGAGTCGTCACAATCTTGCTAACCATAGTCGCCTTGGTTTTCGGTTATTTCGGAGGATATCTTGTGGCAATACTTGGAGCGCTGGGTTGGGGTTATTTTGCCTGCGCAATTGTCCCGATTATTGGCCTAGGTTTGAACTGGAAAAGAGCAACCAAAGAAGGTGCCATAGCTGCCCTTCTAACGGGTCTCACACTGAATATCGCGTTCCTAATATTAGAGAAAGGAGTGGGTTGGAAAATGCCATACGGAATTCCGAGTTATGGTATTGCCCTTTTAATTACACTGGTTGTCATGATACTCGTCTCTCTTCTCACAAAAACAGCTTCCGAGGAAGACATCGAAAAAGAAATAAAAGTCGCCATGGAAGTGTAATTTTTTAGGTGGTTCTATGGATGAGATAGGTCTAAAACCAGAAGCGCTTGAGGGTATCCGGGTTCTAGACCTAACAAACGTCGTTCTTGGACCTGCTGCTTCAGATTTCCTAGCCGAATTCGGTGCCGAAGTAATAAAAGTTGAATTACCTGGAGTAGGAGACGTGATGAGATACGTAACACCTTGGTTTTTCTACTATAAAACACTCTCACCGGGTTTTGAAGAGCAAAACCACAACAAGCTACACATCGCAATCGATCTAAGAAAACCCAAAGGGAAAGAGATAATATATAAGCTTGCCAGAAAATGCGACGTTATTATAGAAAATTTCAGACCTGGTACAACAGATTCATGGGGTATAGGCTATAGACAGATAAGGGAGATTAAACCCGATATAATATATCTCTCGCTTTCGGGTTTTGGACAGTGGGGTAGAAATGCTTTAAGAGTTTCTTATGATGCAACTGCACAGGCAGAAAGTGGTATGATGTACGTCACAGGATTTCCCGAGCGAGGTCCAATTAAATTTGGTGCTTGGCTTTTAGATTTTGCCGCATCGATAACAGGTGCTATAGCTGTAATGGCAGCACTTATCTATAGAAAAAGAACTGGAAAGGGTCAGTATATAGATATTTCCCAAAACGAGACAGCAGTTAGATGGTCAGATTGGACTTGGCTATATGTAGGACTCACTCAAAAGAATAGGGAGAGAACTGGAAACCGAGATATCGCCGTGCTTCCTTCCGGAGTTTATAGATGCATGGACGGGTTTATCGCAATAGTGGCATATAGAGAAGAAGAATTTGAAGGACTTTGCAAATGTTTGGGTCTAGAGGAGAAGGAATATAGCGAATATATGGACCCCCTCAAAAGGCACTATATCATAGAAAAAATAGATAAAAAATTAATAGATTTTTGTATAACTAAAACAACAAGAGAGATAGAAGAAATTGCTGAAAAATATGGTTTTGCAGCTAATAAGGTATTTAATTTTGAAGATATATATAAAAATCAACATTTAAAAAGTAGGAGGACTGTATGGATATTCGAAGATCATGTATGGGGAGAACTAGCAGAAGTTCAGGCTGTTAAAATGTCAGAAACACCGGGTAGGATAAAATGGGTTGCCAGACCACTGGGATTCGATAACGAATTTGTCTTCATAAAAATCCTTGGTATGAGCTTAGAGGAGATTCAAGAGCTTGAAAGAGAGGGTGTAACCGGAAAATGGAGTAGAAAGGGAACAAATCCACCAGAAGATTGGGATGGTAGGAGTGGCTTATTCTTTTAGTGGTGTCTAATATGTCGGAAGATTACTTTCATTGGGTAAAAAGGTTAACTGATCCTTCGAAAATTCATGAAAAACCAGAAGCTTTAGAGGGAATTAGAGTCTTGGATATCTCTACAGGAAACTTTGCTGCATTGTTTTGTTCTTCAATTTTAGCTGAGTTGGGAGCTGAGGTTATAAGAATTGAACTACCTGGAGGAGACGTAGCAAGAAAAATGACTCCTGAGGGAATTTTAATAAAGGATACCGATTTAGCATACATTGTCGAAAGTAGAAACAAATACCATATCACGCTAAACTATAAAAGTGATGAGGGGTTAGAGATACTTAAAAGGCTTATCGCAAAGTCAGATGTGATTATAGAGTCATTTAAACCGAGTGAAACGCCAAAGAACTTAAGTTATGAAGAACTTAACAAAATAAATCAGAAATTGATTTACGTTTCATTTTCTTCTACAGGCAAGTTTGGAAAAAATGTAAAGGACGTAAATGATTATGATCTCATAGACCAGGCAATTTCAGGTATAATGTCAGTAACAGGCGAAGCTGAATTCGATCCAACAGTTCCTGAGGAATATAAAATCCCTTTGAAAATAGGAAATTGGATGGCCTGGTATACGGGTGGAGCATGGGGGGCCTATGCAATCCTTCTAGCCCTTTTTTATCGAATTCAGTCTGGTAAAGGACAATACATCGATGTTTCGCCAGCTGAATGCTTATTAAGACATTGCAACTATTATTTACAATATTACCATGAAGCAGGTAAACTCGTACCTAGATTTGGTCCCTACGATCCTGCGGTGTTTGCTTATACAGTTGTTAGAGCAAAGAATGGCAAAAGTGTTTTCATAGCTGGCTACAGTGACGAAAATTGGAAAGGATTAACAAATTTAATGGGTAGACCCGACCTCTTTGAGAAGTACCCTACACCGCAAGAGCGATTAAAAATAGAGAACCAAATTAAATTAAGAGAGGAAATAGAAACTTGGGCAAAGGAACACGAGGCTGAAGAAATTGTAAAAAAAGCCACTGAATATAGTATAGACAAAACAACGCCTGGAACTGTTGTTACAGGTGTAATCTATTCCCCTAAAGAAAGCTCTGAACTTGAAAACTGGTATGAGAGAGGGATCCTAAAATGGATCAAGGATCCTTACTATGGAAGACTACTTATTCAAACGTCTTCTTTCAGCTGGATGAGCGAAACACCAGGCAGAATAAAATGGGTTTGCAAACCACCTGGAGCAGATAATGTCTACGTGTATACAAAGCTTCTATGTTTCGATGCAAATAAAATAAGAGAACTCAAAAAAAGAGGAATTATCTAATCAAAAGAGATTTTCCATCTCTCCTCCAAATCTCTTTATTTTTTATCTTTTCCTTCAAGAACCATACGAAAGCAAAGACAATATAGCTCAATGGTAAAAAAACGTCTCCAATGCCTCGTTTTTCATCGATCAGCTCGTAAAAAGCGTTAGAGACCAAGTCGAACCAGCATTCATTCTTGTTTCAAAAGAAAGCTGGGTCCGGAGGGATTTGAACCCTCGACCGCCCGGTTATGAGCCGGGCGCTCTGACCAGTCTAAGCTACGGACCCTTTTAAGCTATTGCGGGAAAATTGTATTTAAGATTTTCGCCCTTCAAACTCTTTTTAAACTTCAGTAAGCTTTAATATTATCTCACCTCGCTTTTCTCATGGAAGTCATAATCGTTGGCGCTGGTGCGACTGGACTAAAATGTGCGTCAAGGCTAAGGAGATTGTCTGAAGAGGCGAAGATAACGGTTGTAGATGAAGGTGAAAGAATTTCGCTTGCGAGATGCGGATTGCCTTACTTCATTTCCGGGCAGATTCATGAAGTCGATGAGCTGAGAAAAACAACTTACGATGTCGTAAGGGATGAAAACTACTTTAAAAAGACCTTCAACATCGAGGTCCTGACAAAAACAAGAGCTCTTGACATAGATAGGAAAAGAAGAGTTCTAAGAGTTTCGAAAGGTGAAAAAGAAGACGAGCTAAACTACGACTACCTTGTCATCGCAACGGGAGCGAAACCGATAAAGATTTTCAACTCTGATGAAAGAATTTTGACACTTTTCTCCGCAGAAGACGCTGAAAAAATACTGAAGCTATGGGAAAACGGCGCTGAAAAAGCGGCGGTGATAGGTGCAGGATTCATAGGACTTGAAGCCTGTGAAGCTCTGAGATCTTTGGATCTAGACGTTACTCTCGTCGAAGCGCTCGATCAAGTTGCGCCGATGCTCGACGCTGAAATTGCAAAGCTCGTGGAATCGCATATTCGTGAAAAGGGCGTGAAAGTTCGGTTAGCGACAAAAGTAAGGGACATCGTGGCAAAGGATAAGCTTAAGATCGTCGCAGATGAAGAGATAGAAGCAGACTTTGTTGTTCAAGCAGTTGGAATCAAACCAAACGTCGACCTCGCAGTAAAAGCAGGGCTCGAAATTGGTACTACAGGTGCGATAAAGGTAAACGAATTCATGCAAACGAGCGATGCAAGGATTTTCGCAGGCGGAGATTGCGTTGAGAACACGCATATCCTAACGGGGAAGAAGATTTATGCTCCATTTGGAGATGTTGCAAACAAACACGGTAGAGTTATTGCCGACAACATCATGGGCAGAAAAGTAAGGTTCCCAGGAATCCTTGGAACATCTATCTTCAAGGTTTTCGACCTCACAGTTGCAAAAACCGGATTAAGCGAAAGAGAAGCGATTTCAAATGGGTTTAAAGCTTACTCCGTCCTTTTATCGGCCTTTGACAAATCGCACTACTATCCAAGAGCTTCGAACTTGCGGATTAAGCTTGTTGTCAACGAAAACTCGAGAATCCTTGGAGCGCAGATAGTTGGTTACAGTGGCGTGGACAAGAGAATCGACGTTTTCGCAACTGCAATTTACGCTGGGCTGAGCATTGATGAGATTTCGAACCTCGACTTAGCTTATGCACCCCCCTATGCTCCAGCGTTGGATCCTGTTATAGTTTCTGCGAATGTTGCAATGAACAAGCGAGAAGGATTGCTTGAATCGACACGAAAAATCGAGGGGATTATTTTAGACGTTAGGAGTAGAGAAGAGGCTAAAAAATTCCCTGTCAACGGGGCGTTAAACATTCCTCTGCTTGAGCTTCGAGAAAGGGTAAAAGAGTTGCCAAAAGATGCAGAGATAACGATTATCTGCTCCATTGGGCTTCGAAGTTATATTGCATCAAGGATCCTCAAAGCAATGGGCTTCAAGGTAAGGGTCTACGAAGGGGGTGCGGCTTTCCTTTAGAATTTCATCCCCGTCAGAGCTTCGATCTCTTCCTTCATTTTTCTTGCTCTCTCTCTCGTTTTCTCGGTAAGCCACCTTAATCCCGGATTCACGGAGTCGATTTTGTCCAATCTCTCCAAGAAGCTCTTGAAATCTCTGATCTCAGAACCAAAAACTAAGTTGTCCGCAAAGCTCACGATCTTTTCCTCTATGGTCAGCGGAATATAATCTTTCTCAGGTAAACCGAGTTCCTTTGCCTCTTTTGCTGTAATTCCAGCACTGAAGTGGCGTTCTGTAATTCTAACGATCTTCTCATCGATCCCTTCTTTTCTAAGAATCTCAGCGGACTTCAAAAAGTGCTGAAACGGATCGTGGGTTACAGATCTACCAATATCGTGTAACAAAGCACCGAGCAAAATTGCTTCTTTGTCAATCCTAGCCCCATTTTTCTCCGCTCTTTCTGCAATTTTCATCGCTAGTTCTGCAACTTTCTTGCAGTGCTCTCTAACCGAATTTTCAAGCCCATACTTGTCCCAGATCTCTTCGACAAGCTTTGGAAGCATAAAAAAATTGTTGCAGTTTAAAAAATTAAGCTACGATGTCCACTCCAAGTCCAACTCTTTCAGCTTTTCCTTGCTTGGCACACCATTTGCCCATTTTCTAAAGTTGTAAAACTCCTCAACTTGCCTTTTAACGTCTGGAACGTTTCCCATTGTTCCGCCTTCGAGTGGTTGGAGCACGATTTCTGGCAAAGTGTCGTGTGTCGAGTTTATCCCGCACTTGAGGTCGTAGAGTCTTTTTAGTGTCAGCATTCTCTCCCCTGCCTTTGCGATACTATCTACAGTGAACTCGAAGCCAGTTGCGAATTTCAACAAATCTGCAAGGATCTTTGGGGTTACGGGCATGAATGCACACATCGTTACTGCGTTAAAAAGCTCCGTGAAGTTTTGAACTTTCGCTGTAAGAATTCCCTTACCATCATTTGCAAACCTGTCGTTCGAAACAATTCCGTATTCCTCCAATACTTTCCCCATCTCGTAGAGATACATCTGGTGCGGTAAGTGGCAAGCTCCACGAACGTGCACAGCATAAGCACAGGCGAGAGAAGAGAAAGCCCTTGGATCGTGCATTGGGATTTCGAGTCCTTTAACGTGGGCTCCATAGCCTTTAACGTTGTATTTACTCTCTAAATACCTCACCCCCTCTGCAAGCTCATTTCCAAGCCCTTTTCGCATTGCGATATCGAAAAGAAGCTCCCTCACTTTTTCAGCATCGCCCCACTTCACGTCGAAGTTCCCAATCCCTTTTTCCGTCATCCACATTGTGAAGGCAATCGTAACTCCTGCAGAAATCGAGTCCATACCAAGGTTGTTCAGAAGGTAGTTGAATTCGACGATCGATTCGAGATCATCGATGAGCAGCAGAGATCCAAAGGATGCAACTGTCTCGTATTCTGGACCGTGTATTTTCTTTCCCCTGAACTCAACCACGCGCCCGCATCGCACTATGCAACCCAGGCAGCCATCGTTACCACGAAGAATTGAGCCAGCCATTGCTGAACCGGAGATCTTGCTCGCCCCTTCAAAAGTGCCCTTTGTGAAATACTTCACAGGCAAATCCCCGAAGCCCTCTGCAGTTTCAACGTAGCCAGAAGTTCCGAGCTCTTTGAACATATTGCAAGTAAAATCGTTCTTTATGATTTCTATATAGCTGTTCACAATTTCCTCAAAATTCTTTTCGTCAGCAAGCTTCACTTCAAACTTCTCCTTCGGATCATAGCAAACTACAATTCCCTTGAGATTTTTTGCTCCCATCACTGCGCCGATTCCTGTTCTACCGGCATGTCTCGAGTTATCCACTTGAACGCAAGCGAACTTCACGAGATTCTCTCCCGCAGGTCCAATCACAGCGGTCGAGACTCGGCCACCAACTTCTTTTTCGATCGTCTCCTGCGTTTCGTAACAACCCTTTCCCCAAAGAGTCGTCGCATCAAAAAATTCTGCACAATTTGCATCGATTTTCAGATAAACTGGTTTTTTGCTCCTTCCTTCGATCACAACACCATCCCACCCTGCGAACTTGAGAAAAGTGGCAAGCTTACCTCCTGAATTCGACTCGCCCCATAGGTTCGTCAAGGGGCTTTTGGCACAGAACGCAACCCTGCTTGTTCCAGGCGTTGGGGTTGCAGTTAACGGACCGGTCATGATCACCAGCGGATTTTTTGGCGAAAATGCGTCGAGCTCAAAGCTTCTAAGTGCATAGTGTATTTTAACCGCCAGTCCCGCGCCACCGATGAATTGCTCCGCGTCTTTTTTGTCCAGAGGCTTTTCCACAGATCTCTTGCTCTCAAGGTCTACCCAGAGAATTTTTCCACAATAGCCAAACATTTTCTCACCTTAAAAGTCGATCTCCCTTGCATAGAATGCGTATTCGTAGATCTTCTTCGTTTCTTCGTAGTCTGGGATCCTCGGGCTCATTGCGAGGCTTGCATCGTTAAGCGTTGCCATCACGAGATCTTCGAGCTTTGCGTAGAAGTTCTTCTCATTGACAACTTCCGAAAGCTTCGTCGGAACGTTTATTCTCTTCATAAGCTCGAAGATCTCTTTTATGAGCGCATCCATATTCTCAAGACCGATTTTTTTCGAAACTTTGTCAAGAGTTCTCTTCGCATCGTCGGAGTTTCGATAATACTGGAGAACATATGGCAAAAAGAGTCCAACGCTCATGCCATGGTGGAGCTTAAAAATTGCTCCAAAGCTGTGCCCAAGTGCGTGAACCAATCCGACCTGTGAGTTCCCAAAACCGATGCCAGCCATCGTTGCTGCGATGTGCATCTTTGCTCTTGCGCTCAAATCGCCTGCGTATGATTTTTCAAGGTTCTCAAGAATTATTTCGAGTGCTTTTTCGCACATCGCATCGCTAAAATCGTTTCTCCATATCGAAACTAACCCCTCGACCGCATGCGTTAGCGCATCCATTCCCGTTCCCGCAATTAGATGTTGTGGCATTTTTTCGACGATTCTGTAGTCCAATATCGAAACATCCGGAATTATCTCCTTGTTTGCAGGAGTCATCTTTCTGTTCTCGACTTTGTCGGTCAGAACGCATGCCCACGTCGCGTCTGCACCAGTTCCGCTTGTTGTTGGAATTGCAATGAGCTTGGCTTTTTTCTTGTATCCAAGCTCGAACAAGTCTATGAATGGAGTGATCCCAACAGGATCTATGTCGATTTCCATGAGAATTCTTGCCATTTTTGCAACGTCGAGAACGCTACCACCACCGATTGCGATTATCAGCTGTGGATCGAGTTCTTTAGCGATTTTTGCGCACTTAAAAGCAGTGTCAAGACTTGGCTCAGGCTCGACTTCGTTGAAAATAGCGATCTTCGAAGCCCTCAATCTTGATTTTACCATTTCCACGTAGTTAAGCATCGCTATCGAGCTGTCAGTTACTATCAGAACGCGATCTGCTGTCTCTGAAGACAAAGATTCAAGGGCATCATCGCCGTATATCACAGCCCTTGGACAAGCAAAGGTCCACATCTCACCACCCCAAATACCATGATTAACTCAGTCAAGGTCGATATTTTAATCTATCGATTTTAAATGCGAAATTTTGCTCATCTATGATGCGAACTACTGCTTGGTCATCTCTTCTCTCTTGGCATGCAGATTATCTCCTTGATTTGCGCATCGAAGAAATTGTTCATGTGCGCTGGTCGAAGTACCACAGCCGTGTCAGCGCCACGTGATCTTCCACCAATCGCTACGACTTCGGTTATAGGAATTGCTCCACTGTCCGCAGCCATTATCGCAATTTCGACACAAACTTTCAAACCGTGCCCAAATAGAGAGCGGAGCGCTTCTGCGATTGCCTCAACCCTGCTAACCCCACCAAGTTTTCTGCTTATGCTTCTCTCGATCCCAGAAAGAATATGTGACTGACGAACTATCGTGACTCCTTTGCTCCTCAAAAACTCCTCCACGTGTAAGGGCATCGTGTTCTTTCCCTCCTCGAAGAAACCAGTGTGATAAGTTACAACGACGAGCCTTATTTTGTTGTCAAGATATTTCAACGCCTTTTTTGCAGTCTCGCCGTAAGAGGAGGCTAAAACAACGTGAGTAATTCCGAGTTCTTTAGCTCTCTCAAACGCAAGTGAGAGTGTCGCTTCGGTATTCTGCTCCCCAGGCTTTTCGAAGTATACGATCTTCTTTTCAATCATAAAAACCACCCTGCCATTAGAAATATTGCAAGCAACATGAGCACGAGTGCAATCAAGCTCGCAAAGATCGCAATCTTTGCGTCGCCGAATATTATTGGCAAAGGTCCGATGAGAACGATTCCACCAAACTTCTTCTCTGGCTTTCGAGCTTCAAATTCAATTTGCGGAACTTTTTCAAATTCAGGGATTTCACGAGTACTGAGATAGTTGAGAAGGACGAAAACAGCAACCAAGGCAATGGCAAAGATTAACATTGGCAAGACCATCGCAAACTCAGATGCAAAAACTATGGGTATTGGACCGATTAATACGACCGCGCCGTATTTAGCGTTGGGTAGCGTTGAAACTACGAGCATTGCGATTAGCATTATCGCAAGCGCAAATATGAGCCATCTCACATCCAATCTTTTATCAAATGAGGTTATAAAGGTATCCATTAAGCGAAAACTTTATATAGTATAACACTAACCTTTAGTTAGGGAGGTGAAGTTTATGTGGAGGAGAGGATGGATCGATCCGTTCGAGGATCTCAGAAGGACAGTTGAAAGGTTGAACAGAATGCTTTTCGAAGGTTTTGAACCCTTTAGAGAGTTCAGAGAAACAACTGCGGTTGATGTGATCGACGAGGGAGACAAGATAAAAGTCTTAGCAGATCTTCCGGGGTTCAAGAAGGAGGAGATAGAGGTGTTCTTCGAGGGCAACGATCTCGTGATCAGAGCAGAGAGCAAAGAGGAAGAGGAGGAAAAGGGCAAGGACTTCATAAGGAGGGAGAGAAGATACGGCAGAGTTTACAGAAAAGTAGCGTTGCCAGAGGGGCTCAAAATTGAGTCTGCCAAAGCAAGCTACAGAAACGGTGTCTTGGAAGTCGAGATTCCAAAGGAGAAAGTTGAGAAGAAAATAATTCCGCTCGAGTAAGATATTTAAGATTTCAACTTTTTTGTTCTACTTACATTTCTTCTAACCCCCAAACCATTTAATAGAGTCTCCGAGATTTTCTCCAATGAAACGCTTAGCTCACTCCCATTCTAGGTTAGGCCTTCAAGATCTCCTCCGCAGCTTTCTCAGCGCACGCTAAAGCTATGCTCATCCCTTTCCTGCCAAAGCCGTTGAGCTGGTAGAAACCTTGTACCTTCGAAAATCCAACCACCGGCTTTCCATCGATCCCTTCATCGTACACTCCCACCCACTGCCTAAGGATCGCCAAACTTTTTAGCTTTGGCACGAGATTTGTTGCGAGCTTCGCATAGCGAATGAGAAAGTCAAGACTGCTGTTTATCCCGCCGTTCTGTTTCCCCACTATACCCCCCACGATTTCTCCACGCATCGACTGGCTAAGAAAAAGCCCGCTGGAAACGTGAAGAATGTAAGGATCGAGATACGGCTTTATGCTCTCCGTGACGCAGATCTCTTCTCTTATAATTGTTCTGTCGTCCTTTATCCCCAGCTTCTCGTTAATCTCCTTGCTCCATGCTCCAGCAGAGTTCACAACTACATCCGCTTCATGGAATTCTCCAGTGTTCACACCCCTGACTTTCCCGTTCTCAACTACTACTTCAGCCTTTTTGAAATCGTAAATTTCCACGCCTAAATCCCTGCAACCCTTCGCAAGTCCCCAAATGACAGCCCACGGAAATACAACACCCCCTTTTGGATAATAGCTTGCAAATCTAAACACTTTCACGTTTATATCCGGAAAGATCTCCTTAACTTCTTCCGCCTGAAGAACTTCTACTTTAAGCCCAAATTTCCTCTGCAAATTCACTTCTCTTAGCTCTTCTTCGCTGTTAAAAAGCTTCAAATAGCCGTTTCGGCGAAGCAAGAAGTTAAAACCAATCTCTGATTGAAGCTTTTCGTAAAGCTTTTCGCTTCGCAATGCAAGTTTTATCAGCTCCTCATCGTTGAACTGAGCAGTCAAACCGCCGGAATTTCTACCGCTCGCACCATGGAGCAAGAATTTCTGCTCAAAAACTTTCACCTTTGCTCCTTCTTTTGCGAGGAAGTAAGCAGTTGCAAGTCCTGCGATTCCTGCACCAATAATGGCGACGTTCATTTCTCCTCACCACTTGCAAGAATGTAAAGCGGAACCGGGTTTACAGGGGGTCTTTGCGTTGTTATACCGATCTCGTCTATGCTTTTTCCAGTCTTTTGGCTTAAAATTCTGAGAATGTGCATTAAACAGCCTTTTCCTTGGCAGGGTCCAGTTGTTGCGCCTGTGTAGCGCTTTAGGCTTTCTATGTCATCGTAGCCAAGCTCTATCGCATGCACAATCTCCTCTTCGCTCAGATCTTCACATCTACAAACGACTTTCCTCATTCTCTCACCTTTCTAACAGCACGAACCTCGTAAATCAGCTTTGCATCCATTTCAACTCGAACAAGTGAGGTTTGATCGTTTCTCTCTGCAGGAAGAACCCAGTTCACTACACCAATTCCAACAACTTCCCCTTTCCTGTTCAGAAGCTCTACTTTATCTCCTTTTTTCAGCCAAGGTAGGAATTCGTATTGCAAAGTTACTTCTCCTTTCCCATCTTCACGAAGTCGAAGCATAAAGATCGCAAGCCCCGGACAAACGCGGATACAGTTCATACAGCCGGTGCACTTCTCGTAATCCACAACTGGTGGATCGTTGATATTGTCCATCTTTATCGCATCTACTGGGCAAGATTCGTAACAAGGACTGCACGGAATTGGTTGAGGGCATTCGATGTACGCAACGGACTTCTTTTTCATTCTCTCCTCACTTGGAAACGGTGGAAGTTCGTTAAGTTCAGCATACCCCCTTTCAAGATAGCTCATAGTTCCACCTCAGAAGCGAGAATGCATTTCTCAATCCCACAGACTATTCTCTCTCCAAAAGGTCCTGCTCGGAACTCCTCAAGATCTTTCAGCGCCTCTTCAAGCTCTTTCTTTGCTTCTTCACCACCAAGCCCAAGTTTCACAACCGCGTGAATTGCTGCGATTCTGCCGTTCATTATCGCAGCAGTTGCCTCTTCAACGCCAGCAACGTCACCAGCGACGTAAACACCTTCGACGCTCGTTTCATTGTATTTACTTCTCAGCGGAACGAGTCCTCCGAGTTCGGGAACAAACTTCATCCTACAACCAGCCTGATAAAGTAGCTCATGCGTCGGCGACAAACCTACTGCAACGCAGATGAAATCGCAGTCCAATTTCTTCTCAGTTCCTGGTATTGGTTTCCATTTCTCGTCAAGCTGCGCAATTATCGCACCTTCTACTCGATCCTTGCCCAAGGCCCTCAATATCGTGTGGCGAACGTAAATCGGAACTCCAAGTCTTCGAACCTTTGCAGCGTGAACGAAGTAACCGCCAATCCTCGGCATAGCTTCAACGATTGCAGAAACATCAACACCCGCTTGAAGGAGCTGATAGCTAAGGATGAGCCCAACGTTTCCCGAGCCTACGATGAGTCCACGATTCCCTGGCTTTATGCCATAGACGTTCATCAAAGTTTGCACACCACCAGCACCGTAAACTCCGGGAAGATCGTTGTTCTCGAAAATCAGCGTTCTTTCGTATGCGCCTGTTGCGACAACTATTTTCTTTGGGATTATTCGAAGCAGTTTTTCCTTCTCAACCGCTCCAACTTCTCTGCCATAAACACCGAATGCCTTAGTTTCAAGCCTGATATCAACGCTGGGAATCTTTCTAAGCTCTTCTTCGAGTATCTTTGCAATTCTAATGCCACGAGTTCCTGCTCTGTGCTTCGCGCTTCCAAAGAATCGGTGAGTCTGCTTTACCAACTGCCCTCCGAGGAATGGATTTTCATCGATTAGCAAGACTTTAGCCCCATACTTACCAGCGTTTATCGCAGCACTCATTCCAGCTGGTCCGCCACCAATTACAAGTATGTCACAGCGAACTTCTTCATAACTCGCGTTTCCCTGAAACTCCTTCTTCGGCGCGTTTCCAAAACCGGTCATTTTCCTGAGCTGAGAAAGCACAAAATTGCGAATTAGCTTGTTGTTGAACTTCGTATACTGGCTTCCATGCGGAAAGATTCGGTCGATTACTTTGTCAGAAATTGCAAAGAAGTCTCTCTCAGCATTCGGAAATCCCGTTTGAGTTTTTATCTGCATTCCATCTCTTACGTAGACTTTGCAAGTCCTTACATTTGGCACACCGTCTACTTCCATCATGCACGCCGAGCACTTCCCAATTGCGCAAAAGAATCCCCTTGGTCGATGCCATCTGAAGGATCTGCTGAAAACTCTGATTCCAGCTGCGTATAAAGCAGAGGCAACGGTTTCGCCTTCGTAGGCTTTTATTGGTTTCCCGTTGAAGTATATCGTTACCTCCCTCCCACGATTGAACTTCAGTATCGGATGCTCGACCAATCTGCCATCTTTAACTTCGACCATGCTAATCCCGAAGGGCATTGCGAACGTTTGATATTAGCCTTTCGCTGTTTGGAACCCAGAAGCGAATTTCTAAAGTTTTATAAACCCCTCGGTTTCTGCTGAGCTATGCCAGAAGATCAAAAGAAGACTATAATAATCGATTATAATAAATGCGTAAGCTGCGGAGTTTGCGTATCGATTTGTCCCCATAAGGCACTCGAGATCGTCAACGGCTACCCAGAAATCACCGGAACTTGCAAGGTCTGTGGACTCTGTGCCGGAACCTGTATAACCAATGCGATTTCGATGTTCGCAACAAAGTTTAGAAACGAGTCAATTATCGCGGAAATTGCAAAAAGCAACCTTATCGCTTGTAGAAGGAAAAGCAAAGAAGGGGTAACTTTACTCTGCATTTCAAGACTCGACATGATCCATATTGCTGAAGCGATTGCAAAACACGGTAGTGTTGCGATTATGAGTTGTGGTTCAGATTGCAGAAACTTTCCGGGAGCAATTGAAGCCGAGAGCAAAGTTAAGGCAATGAGGATAGCTCTTGAGAAACTTGGGCTTGAGAGGGAGAGAATTTCGATGAACGAGTCAGCAAAAGCGTTTCCTGCAATTGGTAAGGAATTGTCTGATATTCTAATGGCAGTCGCAACGGATAGAAACGTTCGCGCGCTTGTTGCGAAGATGAGGAGCATCGTTGAGGAAGGAAACGTCTATCGTGAGAAGATCGATGCCCAGAAATACGAACAAATACTCGCAAATGCGATCGAAACTGCGATCAAAGTTGCAAAAATCTTGAAGGCTGTGAAAGATGAGGCAAAAATCTCCGAGATCGCTGAAAGAACTGGGATTAGGAAGGAGGATATTCTCACGACTGTAATCGAAATGAGAAGGCGAGGTTTGGTTGAAGTTAGAGGAGAAGACGAACTCGCTATTAAGGTGGTGAAATGAGCGTACTTGTAGTTGGGGGAGGTATAGCAGGAATTCAGGCAAGCTTAGACTTAGCTGAGTCAGGGTTAAAGGTTTACCTTGTTGAAAAACTGCCTGCAATCGGCGGAAGAATGAGCCAGCTCGACAAAACTTTCCCAACGAACGACTGCTCGATGTGCATACTATCGCCAAAGCTAAACGAAGTTGCGAGGCACGAGAACATCGAGATAATAAACAACGCCGAAGTCGTTGCGGTAGAGGGTTCTGTGGGAAACTTTAGGGTCAAGATAAGAAAGGAGCCACTTTACGTCGATAGAAACAAGTGCACGGGCTGTGGGGTTTGTGCAAGTCTTTGTCCGGTTAGTGCAATCGATGAGTATAACGAGGGGATGAGCTTTCGCTCCGCAATCTTCTTGCGCTATCCGCAAGCGGTTCCAAAGGTCTATGCAATCGACAAGAGCAAGTGCATAGGCTGCGGGATTTGCTACAACGCTTGCGTTGCAAAGGCCGTGGACTACAATCAAAAAGAAGAGATGGTGGAGTTGAACGTCTCTTCAATCATTCTTGCTCCAGGTGGAAGGCTTTTCGACGCAAAAAAGCGTGGAGAATACGGCTACGGGATTTACAAGAACGTTATAACGAGCATTCAGTTCGAGCGTCTACTTTCGGCAACAGGTCCATTTGAAGGGCACGTTTACAGGAGCGATGGAAAAGTTCCGAAGAAGATCGCAATTCTGCAGTGCGTCGGCTCAAGAGATGAGAAGACGAATCCATACTGCTCATCCGTATGTTGTACCTACGCAACAAAGCACGCAATCCTTGCCAAAGAACACATTCCGGATGCAGAAGTTCACATATTCGCAATGGACGTTCGAACCTTTGGGAAAGGCTTTGAGGAGTATGCAAACAGAGCTAAGAGTGAGTACGGCGTTATTTACCACAAAGCAAGAGTTGCAAACATAATGGAGAAGAAAGACGGAAACTTGATCATCAAATACGAGAAAGACGGGCGAAGTTGCGAAGAGGAGTTTGATCTTGTTGTCCTCTCGGTCGGGTTTGAGGCTGCTGAAGATATTCGAAAATACTCTGAAATCTTCGGCATAGACTTGAACGAGTTCGGCTTCGTACTCACAGACTCATTTGCACCAATTGAAACCTCGAAGCCAGGGATATTCGTTGCTGGTGTCGCTTCGGAGCCAAGAGATATTCCAGAGAGCGTAGCGATGGCGAGTGCATCTGCAGCGAAAGCTTCTGAGTTTGTAAAGGAAAGAGTTGTCACGAAGAAGGAATTTCCGCCTGAGAGAAACGTTCTCGGAGAAGCTCCGAGAGTAGGTGTATTCGTGTGCCACTGCGGGATAAACATAGCGTCAACTGTTGATGTCGAAGAGCTTGCAGAATTCGCAAAAACACTCGAAAACGTTGTCTTCGCAGACCATGTCCTCTTCGCTTGTTCTGCGGATACTCAAGAGAAGATAAAGAAGGCGATAGAGGATTACGGGCTGAACAGGATTGTCGTTGCGGCATGCACACCGAGAACCCATGAACCACTGTTCAGGAGAACTCTGATGGAAGCTGGACTGAATCCCTATCTCTTTGAGTTCGTGAACATTCGAGAGCAGTGTTCTTGGGTCCATACGGATAAAAGAAGAGCCACTGAGAAGGCTAAAGCCCTATTAAGCGCAGGAGTTGCAAAAGCAAGATTGCTTGAGCCGTTACAGTTCGTCGAAGTAGACGTGGTTAAGAAGGCTCTGATCATAGGGGGTGGACTTGCGGGAATGACCGCAGCCATCGAGCTTGCGAAGCAGGGAATCGAATGTTATCTTGTGGAAAAAGAACCCGAGCTCGGAGGAAATCTGAGACATATACATTACACGATCGACGGCAAGAATCCACAAGAACTCCTCAAAAAGCTTATCGCAGAAGTGGAATCGAACCCAAAGATTAAGGTTTTCAAGAGTTCGATCGTCGAGAGCGTTGAGGGCTTCGTTGGGAATTACAGGAGCAAAATCAAGACTCCAAACGGAATCGAAGAGATTAGCCACGGCGTTGTAATCGTCGCAACTGGGGCAAAGGAATACAAACCAAAAGAGTTCAACTACGGGCATCCAAGAGTTATAACGCAGGTTGAACTCGAAGAAAGACTTGCAAGAGGAGAAGTTCCGAAGAGTGTTTTGATGATCCAGTGCGTCGGTAGCAGAAATGAAGAGCGCCCATACTGCAGTAGGATTTGCTGTCAGACTGCGATAAAGAATGCGTTGAAGATCAAGGAATTGAACCCTGACGCAGACGTTCTCGTGCTCTTCAGAGATATAAGGACTTATGGGTTCCTTGAAAGATTCTACGAAAACGCTGCAAAGCGAGGAGTCGTTTTCGTGCACTATACACCCGAAAATCCGCCAAAAGTCAAGGTAGATGGCGAAGAAGTTGAAGTTGAATTCTACGACGAGATTCTTGGTGAGAACCTGATTGCAAAGCCAGAACTCGTAGTTCTGAGCGCTGCTACCGTGCCAAACGAAGATAACGAGGAGATTTCGAAGCTATTAAAAGTCCCACTCGATGCAAATGGATTTTTCCTTGAAGCACATCCAAAGCTTCGCCCAGTGGACTTCGCAACAGAGGGTGTGTTCTTGGCAGGAATTGCACACAGCCCAAGGCTGATCCCAGAAACGATTTCCCTGGCGTTGGCAACTGTTTCGAGAGCTATGACGTTGCTTTCGAAAGATAAACTCGTGATGGATGCGAGCAAAGCTGAAGTAACTCGAGAACGTTGCGATGCTTGCGGAATCTGCGTAAAAGCTTGCCCAGTTAGTGCTATAGAGATCGTGGAGTTCAAGACAAGGACTGGTGTCGAGCTGAAGGCATCGGTGAAGAAGGCTCTTTGCTTAGGTTGTGGAATCTGCAGTGCTTCTTGTCCAAAGGGTGCGATAGTCGTGAAAGGCTTCACTTTCGATCAGATCAAATCTGCGGTCGATGGCATTTTTGGGGTGGTAGCGTGAAGATCGTAACTTTTGCATGCAACTGGTGTAGCTACGCTGGAGCTGATTTAGCTGGAGTTAGTAGGCTGAAGTATCCCGAAGACGTCAAAATAGTTCGCGTCATGTGCTCAGGAATGGTAAATCCGGCGTGGATCCTGAGGGCATTTAGACAAGGTGCGGATGGTGTCGTAATCGCAGGATGCCATCCAGGAGATTGCCACTACATGGTGGGCAATTACTATGCAAAGAAGAGATACTTGCTTCTCAAGGAGCTCATGAAGTTCATCGGTTTTGAAGATGAGCGCCTAAAACTGCTCTGGGCTTCCGCTTCTGAGGGAAAGAAGTTCGCAGAAGAGATGAGCGCATTTACAAAGCTTGTTGAGCAATTGGGCGAACAAAAGCAGTTGAGGTGGGAGCGATGAACGAGCTAGAGAAGATAAAGGAGGCATTGAGGAGTTCGAGCGCTGAGAAGATCGTTGCATTCGTTAGAAAGGAAAACGAACCAAGAGAAGTTCTTGCAATACTCAGCCCAAATGAGATCGATAGAATTTCCTTCTCCCCACTTTCCTTCAACAATCCTGCAAAGCTCCTGATGCAACTCAACGGTAAGGTTGCAGTAGTTGCGAAGGGTTGCGATGCAATGGCAATAAAGCAGCTGATAAAGGAGGGAAAGCTTAAGAGAGAAAATCTTTTCATCGTTGGCATCTCTTGCAAAGGAGTTGCCGATTACAGAAAGCTTTCAAAGCTTGTAAAACTAAACGAGGTCATATCTGTTGAGCTCGAAGGCGATGAACTTGTTATAAAGCTCAAAAATGGCGAGAAAAGGGTTGCATTCGCAGAAGTCGTTGACGAGAACTGTGTTTACTGCGAACACCCGACTCCAGTGATATACGATGTTCTGATCGGAGAACCAAGGGAAGGAAAGCGAGACTTCAGCGACGTTGAGGAGTTCGAGAAGCTGAGCAGGGAAGAACGCTGGGACTACTGGATCTCCCAGTTTGAGAGATGCATTAGATGCCACGCTTGCAGAAGCGTTTGTCCGCTTTGCTACTGTGAAGAGTGCATGGTTGATCCTTCAAACCTTGCAATTTCGCCAATGAGCACAGCAGAGGATAAGGCGAGCTACCCGAGGCTTCTTGGAAAAACGGTGAACGCAAAAGACAATGCGATTTACCACATTCTTCGAGTTCTTCACCACGCCGGAAGGTGTGCCGGTTGTGGAGAATGTGAAAGAGCCTGTCCAATGGAGTTGCCGTTGAGAAAGCTCGAAAGAAAGCTTGAGAAGGTTGTTGTCGAAACCTTTGGTTACGATCTTAACGAGGACATTCCTTTCTTCTCGAAATTGGACATAGTGGGTGATTAAAATGATCTACGAAGGCGACTTTCTCAGGGATGCGATTTCAAATCTTTTGGCAGCTGGGTATAGAGTTTTCGCTCCAGTAAAGGTTGGAGACTTCCACATTTTCCGAGAAATAAGCTCCGCAAACGAAGCAGATTTCAACTACATTTTGCCGAGAAATTCTGCAAAAGTTGCTTTGTTCCCACAAAACGAAGTTCTAATCGAGTATGGTGAGTGGATTGAAAAGATACCGATCGATAAAAAGAAAATCGCAGTTGTGGGAATTCGTGCTTGCGATGCAAAAGCAATTAAATTGCTCGACAAGCACTTCTTAGAAGGTTTTGTTGACCCATACTACAAAGCGAGAAGAGAAGAGTTGTTGACAATTGCAATCGCTTGCGACAACGCATCAATAAACTGCTTCTGCCAGAGCTTTGGAATAAATCCAAGAAAACCTGAGGCAGACGTTGTGGTTTCAAATATAGACGGGAAAGTTTTCGTCTCTGCGAACAGCGAAGCTGGAAAAGCCTTTGTTAGGGAATTCAAGTTGCGGGGGGAGAGTGAAGAAGAGTCCATGATTCGAGAGAGGTTCGAAAACGAGAAAATCGAGATGAGAAAAATCGATGTTGACGTTGAAAAGCTTAAGAAGAGCTTCGATAGCCCATACTGGAAAGAAGTTGCGACCAACTGCAAATCTTGCGGACTTTGCACGTATCTATGTCCCACTTGCTTCTGCTTCGACATATACGACGAGGGAGAAAGGCGTGGAGTTAGAATTAGAGCTTGGGACAGCTGTCAGTTCCCACTGCACACCTTAGAGAGCTCAAGCCACAATCCGAGAGCAGAGAAGTGGCAGAGATTGCGAAATAGATTCTACGACAAGTTCTACTACACACTGCGCAAAGGTGACTACTACTGCGTTGGTTGCGGTCGTTGCATCGATTATTGCCCAGCAGGAATCGATATAGTCAACGTTATCTCGGGGGTGAGATGATGGAAAATCCCTACGTTCCCTACAAAGCGCAGATAGTCGAAGTTAAGGACGAAGTTAAGGGAGTGAGACCCATAAAGACTTTTCGGATAAAGCTCGTCGATAGAGAGCGTTTCGACTATAAATCTGGACAAGGCTGTTTGGTTTCGGTCTTTGGACGTGGAGAAAGCTGGTTCACGATTGCAAATTCACCAACTCGACCAGATCTCGAGTTCAGCGTTCTTAAAACTGGAAAAGTAACTGCAAAACTCCATGAAATGAAGGCCGGGGACATCGTTGGGATCCGTGGACCCCTTGGCAGAGCTTTTCCACTCGATGAATGGAAAGGAATGAACATCGTAACAATCGGCGGTGGGATTGGGCAAACGCCCTTGAGGGCGATTTACCAATACGTCATCGACAACGAAAAGGACTACGGAGACTTAACAATTATCTACGGTGCAAGAACTTCTAGGGATCTGGTTTACAAAGACGAGTTATTCAAGTTAATTGAAGAAGGTTACAACGTCCAGCTTTCCATCGATAACCCAGAGAAGGACTGGAAGTACTTTGTAGGCTTCGTTCCGGACAACGTGAAAAGAATCAAACCAGATCCAAAGAATACGATCGCAATAACCTGCGGGCCGCCGATAATGATCAAGATTACGCTCAACGTTCTTAAAGAGCTTGGTTTTAAAGAAGAGCAGATCTACACGACGCTTGAGCGAAGAATGAAATGTGGACTCGGAAAGTGCGGGAAGTGCAGAATAGAGAGCTACTACGTTTGCAAAGACGGTCCAGTGTTCAACTATGCGGAACTTTCCGCTATGCTTGAAAAGGTTTGAGGTGGTAAGATGATAGAGGGTAGGGATCCCAAACTTATGGAGGAGCTGATCGAACTCGGCGGGGCGGATCTCGTTAAGTGTTACCAGTGCGGGACTTGCATCGCAGACTGTCCAACTGGTTTTGCTGAAACTCCGCTGAGCGCAAAGAGGTTGATACACCTCGTAAAGCTTGGACTACGGGAGAAGCTCTTAGAAGAAGAGACGCCGTGGATGTGCGTAACCTGCGGAGGTTGTGAGGAAAGATGCCCAAGAGAGGCGGAGCCCTTCGAAATCGTGCTCGCGATAAGGAGATGGCAATGCAAGGAAGACGACACATACGTTCCCTTGGCTTTGAGCGAGATATTTGCTCGAGGACACACGCAGAACGTTCTAAACCCAATGAGAAAAGAGCTTGGATTGCCAGAGATCGTTACAGTTGCGAACAATCGCGAGGCGTTGCAAAAATTTAGGGAAATGTTGAAGGAGACGAACGTTTACAAGAGATACAGCTACATATTTAGGGAGGAGTGATTATGAAGTTCTGCCTCTTTTTAGGCTGTAACATGCCCGCAATTCGTCCAGACGTGGAACTCAGCATAAGGCTTTCCTTGCAAACGCTTGGCGTTGAAGTCCTTGATATCGAAGGCGCGAGTTGCTGTCCTGCTTTTGGAACTTTTCCGAGTGTCGATGAAGAAGCAACGCTTGCAATAAACGCATGGAACCTTGCAAACGCAGAAAGGAAAGGCGCAGACATAATTGTGCAGTGCGGAAGCTGTTACTCATCGCTGAAGCTCGGAAGGTATAAACTCATGCACGGAAAACTGGAAGAGATCAACCAGAAGTTTCTCTCAAAGGTCGGACTGCGCTACGAGGGAAAAACTGATGTCCGCCACCTCATCGATGTCATGCACAACGTGATCGGAGTTGAGAAGATCAGAGACTCGTTGAAGTTTTCAATGAAGGGGATGAAAGTAGTTGTGCAGAATCCTTGCCACGTATTGAGACCGAGCAAAAAAGTCGGATTCGACGATCCTGAAAATCCAGTGGCGTTTAGGAATATCGTCGAAGCGCTTGGAGCAGAGGTTCCAAGATACTCGAGAGAGAGACAGTGCTGTGGCGGCGCGGGAGGATTTGCGAAACACGACAAAACTTCGAACCTCGAGTTCTTGAAGAAAAAGCTTGATGCGATGAAAGACGAGGTTGATCCTGACTGCATAGCGGTTTCGTGCATAACTTGTTTAATGCACATGGACAACGCGCAGGCTGAGCTTAGGAAGCTTGGAATGATAGACTACCAGATCCCAGTCTTCGACTATTGCCAACTTTTAGCAATCTGCCAAGGACACGAGCCTTCAAAAGTTGCGAGAATTGCGACGACACCAAGGGATGCGGTTATAGGCAAGATCTTGAAGAACCGGATTTAATTTTTAATTTTGAACTTCTCGTAAGCTTCAACTGCGAGTTTCCATTCCTCGTCGCTCAGCAGAGGGTCCTTTGTGTTGTTCAACAAGAACGCTTCCGTTCTCTCTATGCAAGTCCCACACTTCAAGCAAGGACGCTCGCCACCAACGTAACAGCTCCAGGTTAGCTCGTAGGGGACTCCAAGCTTCAAGCCAAGGCTAACGATCTCAGCCTTCGTCATCTCGACAAAAGGTGCCTTCAGCTCTACTGGCTCCCATATGTTCGCAAGGTATATCGCGGTGTCTAAGGCTTTTACAAACTCCTTTCTGCAATCCGGATATACGCTGTAGTCACTTTTGTGCGCAGCGTAGTGAACTTCTCTTGCCCCGAGTTTTACAGCATATCCAACCGCGATCGAAAGCAGTATCATGTTTCTGTTCGGAACTATCGTCGACCTCTGCGTTTCCTCGCTGTAATGACCATCTGGAACGTCTTCACTGCCCGTTATTGCGCCCTTGCTTATCAACTCGCGGATCGCTGAAATATCGACGATCTTGTGATCCACAAAGCCAACTTTTTTCGCCTCGTTGGCTATTTTCTTTGCAAACTCGACTTCTTTCGCATGCCTTTGCCCATAGACGAATGTGAGCGCGTACACTTTGTAGCGTTGGTGAAGCAAGTAATACAGCAGCGTAGAGCTGTCAATCCCTCCACTTAGTATCAGCACAGCTTTCATAGATCTAATAAGGCGTTGCAAGACTTTCATCGTCTTTGTAAACTCGCTCGTCTATGATCATCTCTCCCTCAACCAAGGGTCTTGGCTCTTTCACTGCTTCGATTCTGAAAAGACTCGACGTATACCAGTCGTAGTCCGTCTTAAAGCCGAGTATCTTGAAAATCGGAAGCTTTTCCTCGAATTGGCGATAGCTTTTCTCATCCGCTGGATATACGTTGAACCTTCTCTTGATGTCAGTTATAACGAATCCCATCTCCAAGATCATCCTTTCGATTTCAAACCACTTTCTCCGCGAAGCCTCGAGTGTTGTCAATCCGAAGTAACCAGAGCTACCGATTCCCCTAAGCGCAGAAATTCCACGAGAAAGAAAGAGCTTTATTCCGTCAACAGTTTCTACTGGATCAGTCACAAAAACGTCAAAGCTTTTCCTAAACTCCTCCGGAAGCTCTTTTTGGACATCGTAAACAAAAGCGGAGACATTCAGCTTTTCCTCCTTTGCAACTCTGTTTATGAAGTTCACGAGTCTTTCGTCGATGTCAACGACCACAACTTCTTCCGGTAGCCCTGTCAGCGACAAAGCTAAGCTGAACAAATCGTCGTCGCCTACGATGAAAAATTTCTCGTAAATGTCACCCTTTTCGTGAATGAACTCCAATCTCCTTATAACACCATCTTCGCTTATGAAGCCTTGGTCGAACTTCTCAACCGCAGGGGGACGATTTTTGCATATTTCCTTGTATTTGGAAAGGATAAGTGCGTAAAATCTGTTTATCTTGTAGCCAGTACCTGCGCAACACTCGCACCTCGCATCAATGCTCCGAAATTTCTCTGCGAAGTTTTTATCCACAATATAAATTTTCCCTGAATCAAATTTTACAATTCCCTCACGCTGCAATTCTTCGAGTGCTTCAAGAAACTCTGGCAGAGATCCGTCTTGATTATCGATCACTTCGTAAACACTCTTTTCCCCTTCTAAAAGGGTTTGAAGTATTTGAATCTTGATTCTGTTCATGTTTTAACCTCTGTCCAACATGTAGTGGCGATAGGACTTTGGTTTAAACTTCTGAAGAAACAGTTTAAAAGCCTTTTCAGCCTTTGTTCTATCACCACACGTGAAAATGTCGAGATTTATCAGCTCGTATTCAGGCCACGTGTGTATCGAAACGTGGCTTTCTGAAATCAAAACAATTCCCGTAACGCCGTGTGGGTTGAACTGCTTGTAGATACTCCCTACTTTGTTCAACCCTGCCTCATCTACCACCTCCTCCACAATACTGCGAACTACCTCCTCGCGAGCTATCAGCTCCGGATCCACCCCATAGAGCTCTGCAATGATATGCCTTCCGACTATCATATTCATCACCTTCCATCGGGCTTCACCTCCTTTTTTTGACCAAACTCTACTTTCCTCGGCCTAACTATCGCAGGCCATCAAACAACGTCAGGATTTATCAGACCTTGTTGATGAAATTCTAATTCCGCTTGATTTTTAAATTTTTCGATAAGTTTAAACAGAGAATTGCGTTCCGATTTGGAACTAAAAACTCCAAAAAATGTCGAACTCGCAGAGTTCAGAATTTATTTTGCAATTTCTGGTAAAATCTGATTTTTAGCCTCCTTTCTCGTTCGCTCGAGTAAATAAATATTATTTTTAGTTAAAATAAATCTAATAGCTTCTCGCTGTCAATGCAAGTTTTCCGCTCTTTTCGCAAATAATGCAACTGCCTTCGTTGTTCTGTTCAATGAACCACGGCTTCTCCTCAATCCATCCGAGGAGTTTACCTCCCTTGGCTTCGATCTTTTCTCCGCAAGATTTTTCTTTGCACAAATAGACCAACGCAACCGAGCCCTTAACGATCTCTGAAACCTCTTCGAGGTCCTTGCAAAACTTAATTTTTTGGAGCATAGAGCTGACCGCCTTCTCTCTCAGCCTTTTCCTCATTTCCTCGGCCCACTGCCTTATCTTCTCTTCGTTTATCTCATTAATCGCAACGGAGAACTTCTTCCTCTCGTCTCTAAAGGACACGATCACTTCTCTTTTCTCCGCTTCCTTGGGACCGATCTCGAATCTCAGGGGAACACCTTTCAGCTCCCACTTGTAATACTTTGCACCCGGTCTATCCTCGCTGTTGTCGAACACAACTCTAAAGTCCTTGAGCTTGCCAAGAAGCTCGTTGCAGAGTTCCAGCACGTATTTCTCTTTACCCTTGTAGAGTATCGGGATAATAACGATTTGTACTGGAGCTACTTCGAAGGGCAGAACTAAGCCGAGATCGTCGCCATGGATGCTTATAAGCGATGCAATGCATCTCTCCGAAATCCCATAGCAAGTTTGATGCACGTAGTAATGGTTTCCGTCAATGGCTTCGTATTTTATATCGAATGTTTTCGCGAAATTGTCGCCCAAGTGGTGTACGGTTCCGATCTGCAAAGTTCGCCCATCGGGCATTATTGTATCGAAGGCAATCGTGTAAACCGCTCCTGGGAACTTGTCCCAATCAGGGCGACGGACAACAAAGTATGGAATCGCCAAGAAGTCGTAGAACTCCTTGTAATAACCTATGGCCCTCCTCACTTGTTCTTCGGCTTCCTCAAAATTTTTGTGTGCAGTGTGCGCTTCTTTGAATGAAGTTATCTCCCTCAACCTTATAAGCGGGCGAGTATGCTTCGTTTCATATCTGAACGTGTTGACGATCTGGTAAACCTTCAAAGGCAAATCAGCGTGATTTCTTATCCAAAGCTTGAACATCGGATACATTGCAGTTTCGCTCGTCGGTCTCAAAGCTAATTTCACGTCCAATGGGCTCGAACCGCCATGCGTTATCCAATAGACCTCATCCTCAAATCCTTTTATGTGCTCACCCTCTTTTCTCAGCTCGTGCTCTGGAATCAAGGCTGGGAAGTATACTTCGCTGTGATCTCTGTCCATTATCTCCCTAAGCTTACCATACACAAGCTGTCTCAGCTTGAACCCAAACGGGAACCAAACGTATAGCCCTTTTACTGGGTAGCGAATGTCCATTATTTCTGCGGACTGAATTAGCTCGTGAAACCATTCTGAGAACTCTTTCTTACTCGGCAAACTCATCGCAGTAAGTCTTGGGGCAATATTTATCTTTTACCCAAAAAAGTCGTGCTTAGAGTTTGATCTTACCCGAGAGAACCCTCGCGATTATCAGCCTTTGAATCTCGCTCGTCCCTTCATAGATCGTCCCCGCCCTTGCATCCCTGAAAAACCGCTCTACATCGCTCTCTTTGCTATATCCATAACCGCCAAAGATCTGAACAGCGTCGTAGCAAACCTTTACAGCAACTTCGCTCGCAAAAAGCTTCGCCGCCGAGCTTATCGCTGGATTCGGAGCTCCTTGATCGATTAGCCACGCAGCCTTGTAAACGAGAAGCCTCGCAGTCTCTATAGCGGTGAACATGTCCGCAAGTTTAAAGGCGATTGCCTGATGCTCGATCAAAGGTTTTCCGAACGCTTTTCTCTGCTTCGCGTATTCCAAGGCTCGTTCGTAGGCTCCGATTGCCATTCCAAGATGCAGAGCTCCGATTTTAACTCTGCTCTCGTTGAAGAAGTCCATGAGCTGGTAGAAACCACGATTTTCTTCACCAACAAGATTCTCTTTTGGAACTCGAACGTTCTTTAATGCTATTTCTGCTGTATCGTGGCAATTCAAACCCATTTTCCTTATTTTTCTCGCCTCATAGCCTTCTCTGTTCGTCTCGACAACAAAAGCGCTGATACCGCGGTGCGGAGGAGTTGTTTCGCTCGTTTTTGCAAGGACTATCGTGTAATCGGCAACGCTACCGTTTGTTATGAACGTTTTTGAACCGCTGATCACCCATTCGTCGCCATCTCTAACAGCCTTCGTCTTCATAGCTGCAACATCTGTTCCACAGTCCGGCTCTGTAACTGCAATTGCAGACGGCTTTTTCCCCTCAACAACTCCTGGAATGAACCTCTCCTTCAACTCTTCACTCCCATATTTCAAAAGCATCGGAACTCCGAGGACTGCAAGGTCTATTGCGCTCCCGATTCCACTGTCGGCCCTCGTAAATTCGATGCTTATGATCGCCTCCGCCAAACGATCCATACCCGCTCCACCGTATTCTTCGGGAACACTCGCGCCTATGTAACCGAGTTTCGCAGCTTTTCTATAAATCTCCCAAGGATACTCCTCTTTTTCGTCAAACTCTTTACCGAAAGGCTTTATTTCCTTCTCCGCAAAGTCTCGCACCGCCTGCTGGAGAATCTTGTGATCCTCATCAAGCTCGAAATTCATGTCAATCCTCCAGCTTGAAGTATGGCACAATCCTTTTGTCCTTCATTGGATAAAATAGCTCGCTTGGCATTTCCTTCGCGAAAACTCTGACTCTTTTCTCAGTCAAATCGTTCTCTTCTGCTAACTTTGCATCTACTTCAATGCGACCAATGATCCATGGACCCTCATCAAGCTCAACCAACGCAACCACATACGGAACTTCTTTTTCATACCCCATTGGAGCGACATAGGTCACTGTATAGGTTTTCACAACTCCTTTCCCACTAAGGACGACTTTTTCGAGATTTCTACTTGAACAATTGTTGCATGTATGCTTTGGTGGACAAGTAAAAGATCCGCAATCTTTGCACTTCATACCAAGGAGTTTCCCTTCAAGCAGAGCGTTGAAGAACTCGACGAACATCAGTCCACCCCCAGGATTATGTTCACGAGCGTCCCAAAATCACCGCCCAACGTATCTGTCATCGCAATCCTCGCATCCTTCACCTGATTCCACTTGAATTCACCACGCAACTGCTTCACTGCAGTGTAGATTTGCGAAGTTCCAGTTGCTCCAACTGGGTGACCCTTGCCTATGAGTCCACCGTCTGGGTTCACGGGAAGATCACCGTCGATGGAAGTGACACCTTCAACAGTTGCGTAGCATGCGGTTCCGTATTCAAAGAAGCCCATCGCCTCCAACGCAATGATTTCAGCGATCGTAAAGCAATCGTGCACTTCGACGAAGTCAACGTCCTTCGGTGTGATCTTAGCTTCTTTAAATGCCATCTCGGCAGCTTTTCTCCTCGGCACTGCCTTTATTATATCCTCACCCTGCCTGAAAAGGCTTCCACCAGAAGCCTGTCCCGTGCCGAGAACGTAAACAGGTTTTTCGCAGACTTCCTTTGCAAGCTTTTCGTTCGCAATTATAACCGCGCTTCCGCCATCGGTCATTGGACAGCAATCAAGCAAAGTCAGTGGGGAGCAGATCATCTTTGACTTGAGCACATCCTCTACCTTTAAATCGCCGTATTTGCCGTAGAACTGTGCCTTCGGATTTATTGCTCCATACTTGTGATTCTTCACGGAGACGTGCGCTATCATTTCCCTGAGCTTTGGAAGCGGAATCTCATACTTCTTCGCGTAATACCTTGCAGCGAGTGCAAAAACGCCGGGAAAAGTTAGTCCAGAAGTCATCTCGTAAACTCCATCAACCGCAGTCGCCAAAGCCCTTGTGCCAATTGCGGTTCCGGCGCTCAGCAGTTTTTCCGCCCCTCCAACGACTACGCAATCGTAATAACCAGCCTTCACAGCCCTAACGGCTTCTCTAAAGGCAACGCTCGAAGAAGCACAAGCACCTTCGTAGCGAATTGCTGGAATGTTTTTCAAACCAATCTCGTCTGCAACGAATCCGCTAAGATTCGCAGAACCATCGGTCATCTCTCCAACGAAGTTTCCAAAATAAACCGCTTGAATTTGTTTTAACTCGAGATTTGCATCCTCCAACGCCTCAAAAAACGCTTCTGCAAATAAATCCGGCAAGGATTTCTCGCTGTGTTTCCCAAACTTCGTCATTCCAACACCGACAACCGCTACCCTCAAAATTTCACCTCCTCAAAACTTTCCCCCTCATAAAGAATGAGCAGGTAAATGAGATAGTTTAGCTTGTTCAAAATCTCCACAACCTTTTCATCGATCTGCCCATTCCTGTAAAGGCTAACCGCCCTTCTTTCAGCCCTTCTCAGAACAGCTCTCGCAACACTAAGCGCAGAAGTTGTGACATCTTTTTCCAATATAACGAAGTGCTTGGGCCTCTCGACCTTCTGCTCCAACTCGTTGATCGTAGAAGTCACGAGCTCAAGATCCTTCGTTTCGTTCTTAAAACCAGCTATGTTTGCACAGATCCGAAAAAGAACGAGCTGAACTTCTCTGAGAATTTCTTTCACTTCGCTCTTTTTGCTGAAATTCTTTGCCAGCCCAACGAAGGCGTTCGCCTCATCAACTGCGCCAAGCGCCTCTGCAAGAATTGAATCCTTCCACACCTTTGCATTGATCGTGCTCATTTCGAACGGCTTGAACATTCGAGCACCTCTTTAACGATCTTATCCGCCAACGCATACGGATCAATATCACCGTCGAAAAGGGACTCGTATCTCCTCATTATCTCCGCTTTTATCTCTTCGATTGCCATCTCAATTGCAGAGAGTTTTGCTCTCTCTTTTCTCTTCTCCTGAAGTATCCCGTTTGTCTTGATAACTTCGTAGTGTCTTTCAATCTCGTCTGCGAGCTCTTTTATACCTATGCCCCTGTCTGCGATTGTTTTTAGAACCGGTTTCTTCCATTTCAGCTTTTCCATCAGCTTTCGCTCGTCCGCGTGGCTCAGCTTCGTGAGTTCCATCACAGTCTCTTCGTCGAGCGAAAGCATGTATTTTATCCATCTTTCAACGTTTTCGGCTCCTTCAAGATCTGACTTGTTTATCACAAAGATGTCGCCGATCTCTAAGATTCCTGCTTTGTTCACCTGAATGTCATCACCTGTTTCTGGCATTAGGATTACAACCACTGTGTCCGCAACCTCGAGCACTCCAACCTCGCTCTGTCCTGCGCCAACGGTTTCAACGAGAATGATTTCGTAGCCCGCAGAGTCGAGTAATTTAACAACGTCTCCCGTTTTCTTTGCAATACCACCAAGCCTTCCACGAGAACCCATGCTCCTAAAAAAGACTCTATCATCGAGCCAGAGGTTTTTGTTGACGTCTGCACCATCTAAACGAAGCCGGTCTCCAAGCAAAGCTCCGCCTGTGAACGGTGAACTCGGATCGACTGCAACGATTCCAACGCTTTTGTTGCGTTTTCTGAACTCTTCGGTCAACTTGCTCACTATTGTGCTCTTCCCCACCCCTGGAAAACCCGTTATTCCAACAACGTGCGCTTTTCCTGTCTTTGAATATATTCTACGCAAGATCTCCTTTGAAATTGGGTGCTCGTTCTCAACGTACGTTATAGCCCTTGCAAGCAGTCTTCGATTTCCCCTTGTGATCCCCTCAACTATCTCCTCAACGTTCATTTCATTCCCTTTCTCTTTTCAGGAAGCTTTTCTTTTATGAACTTAATTATTTCCGAAATCGGCGTTCCTGGGATAAAAATACCATCAACCCCTGTCTCCTTAAGTTTTGGAAAATCGTCGTGTGGAATAGTTCCGCCGACGAGAATTAGCATTTCATCGGGATTCCCACCAAATTCCCGGATGTATTGGATTATCCTTGGAACCAATGGAATGTGTGCACCACTAAGCAAAGATACCCCAACAACATCGACGTCCTCGTCAACCGCAGCCCTCGCAACTTCTTGTGGAGTGCGATGGAGCCCAGTGTAGATCACTTCGAAGCCTGCATCCCTTAAAAACCTTGCAAGAACTTTTGCTCCACGATCGTGCCCATCGAGTCCAACTTTGGCGATAAGCACTCTTATCTTCTCCATCTCACCACCTTAAATTATTATTGGCTTCCTATATGTTCCGTAAACCTGTTTAAAGGTTCCCATTATCTCTCCGATGGAGGCGTAGCTTTTTACCGCTTCAAAAACCGCAGGCATGACGTTTTCATTGTTCTCGCAACAACTCTTTATCCACTCAAGGTTTTCTTTCACGGCTTTGTTGTCCCTCTCTGCTTTTACCCTCCTAAGCCTCTCTATCTGTCTCCTCTGCACTTCTGGATCGACCTTCAACAACGGGATCCTCAGATCTTCTTCGATCCTGAACTTATTCACACCAACTATGATTCTCTTTCCATCTTCGACTTCTTTCTGATACCTTGCCGCCGAATCGGAGATTTCTCGAACAAAGAAGCCGTTCTCTATCCCCTTTAGAACTCCTTTCACCATACTACCGTTGCCCATCTCTCTGATCTTTTCGATGTATTGCCATGCGAGCTTTTCCATCTTATCTGTAAGCCATTCTACGTAGTAACTCCCGCCAAGAGGGTCGACCACATTCGCAACTCCGCTCTCGTACGCAATGATTTGCTGAGTCCTCAATGCAACCCTAACAGCCTCTTCACTCGGCAAAGCCCATGCTTCGTCGAAGCTGTTCGTATGCAGGCTTTGGCAACCTCCAAGCACTGCTGCGAGTGCTTGAAGTGTGACTCGAACGATGTTATTCAGCGGCTGTTGCGCCGTTAGCGTGCAGCCAGCAGTTTGCACATGGAACTTCATCCACCACGATCTCGGATCTTTTGCGCCGTAATCCTTCATAATCTTCGCCCACATCCTTCTCGCAGCTCTGAACTTCGCAATCTCCTCAAAGAAGTCGTTGTGTGAATTGAAGAAAAAGCTGAGCTGAGGGGCTAACTTGTCAATGTCGATCCCGCGCTCGATCGCAGCTTCGACGTAAGCCATGCCGTCTGCGATTGTGAAAGCCAACTCCTGCACTGCAGTGGAACCTGCTTCCCTTATGTGGTAACCTGAGATGCTGATCAAGTTGAACTTCGGAACGTTCTTAACCCCCCACTCGAAGATATCGACGATTATCTTAAGCGAAGGCTCTGGTGGCAAGACAATGGTGTTCTGCGCATGGAATTCCTTAAACATGTCGTTCTGAATCGTTCCCCTTATCTTCTCCCTTGGAACCCCTTGCATGTCTCCTATTGCGGTATACATTGCCAAGATTATTCCAGCAGGTGGATTAATTGTGAACGACGTTGAGACTTTGTCCAAAGGTATACCGCTGAAAAGGATTTCGAAATCCTTAAGTGTATCAATCGCAACCCCGCATTTTCCAACCTCGCCGTCTGCCAAAGGATCGTCGCTGTCAAGTCCCATTAACGTTGGAAAATCGAATGCCGTGCTTAAGCCTGTTTCTCCTTCCTCAAGAAGCATCTTCCATCTTCTGTTTGTATCTTCAGCGGTGCCAAAACCAGAGAAAAGGCGCATTGTCCAAAGTCTGCCACGATACATCGTTGGATACACACCACGAGTGAAGGGAAACTCTCCGGGGTAGCCTATGTCTCTCAGGAAGTCTATATGCCCGATGTCGAGTGGATCGTAAACGTTGGCAAGCTCGATTCCAGACAGGGTTTCGAATTTTTCAACTTCTCTTTCACTCTTTGACAACCAAGGTTCTAAACATTCTTGCTCCCATTCCCTTCTTTTTTCCCTTATCTTTTCGGTCAACTCTCCCATATCTGTATTTCAGGGGAAGAAGTTAAAAACTTTTTTGTATTTATCCGTTTAAATTTCGAAAAGCTTAAAAGCACACGAAAATTAAATGAATTTACAAGAAAGAGGTGGAGATATGGGACTTGCAGAAGTATATAAGGAGTTCGTAAATTTGTTGCAACTACCTGACGATGAAAGGAAAGCAAAGGCTATGGAGGAGTTTTTCAGAAAACTCAACACAATGCAACTGCCGGAGTACTTCAACTGGGCTGAAGAAGTGTTTGAAGGGATAAACGTCAAGGAAAGGGGCGATCAAACTGCGTTGCTCTGGGCAAATCTCGACACAGGAGAGAAGAAGAAGTTCAGCTATGCTGAGTTCGCAAAAGAAGGTAACAAGCTCATCAACGCTTTGCGTGGTGAGGGTTTGCAGAAAGGAGACAACCTATACATGATGATCCCGCTCTTCCCAGAGATCTGGTTTGCCACGTTCGCAACCGTTAAAGGTGGCTTCATCGGAGTTCCAACTGCGACGATAATGACCGCCCGTGATCTCGAGTTCAGGTTCAAGACTTACCCACCAAACGCAATAATCGCCGATGAGAACTCCGCAAAGGTGATCGACGAAGCGATAAAGAACACGGGAGTAAAACCAAAGACTAAGATCGTAATAGGCGAGAAAAGCGGATGGAAGAGCTACGATGAAATAAAGAAAGAGAAAAGCGATGCTGAACCTGCAAAAACAAGATCAGACGATATTGTCTTCTGCTTCTTCACATCCGGAACAACTGGATTGCCAAAGAGAGTAGTTCACACAGCAACAAGCTACCCACTGGGGCATCTAAGCACTGCAATGATAATTAACGTGAAACCCGGAGACATCCACAACAACCTAAGCGCTCCAGGATGGGCAAAGTACGCTTGGAGCTCTTTCTTCCCTCCGCTCACCGTTGGCGCTACTACGACAGGCTTTTACCATGTAGGGAGACTCAATGGGGATCAATACTTGCAGGCAGTTCAAGACTTCAATGTTACTACTTTCTGCGCTCCACCAACTGCTTGGAGACTTTTCATGCTCTCAAAGATCTCACAGTTCGATTTCAAGCTTCGTGAAGTTGTGAGTGCAGGCGAACCTTTGAATCCGGAGATCTACGAGAGGTGGCTTAAAGACACTGAAACTGAGATTCGAGACTTCTACGGGCAAACAGAGAGCACAGCAATGATTGGCAACCCGCCATGGTATAAAGGAGGCAAAATCGTTCCCGGATCTTTCGGAAGACCGACGTTCCTCTACGACATCACGCTCGTAGACGACGAGGGGAACGAGATAACGAAACCCAACGAAGTCGGACACATCGCAGTTAGACTCGACAGATGGCGCCCAATTGGGCTTTTCAAGGAATACATGGGTGATCCGCAGAAGACTGCAAAGGTCTTCGTTGGCAAATACTATTACACAGGCGACAAGGCCTTCTTCGATGAAAGAGGCTACTGGTTCTTTGTCGGAAGAGCTGACGACGTGATCAAGACCTCCGACTACAGAGTCGGTCCCTTCGAAGTTGAGAGTGCGTTGCTTGAGCATCCTGCGGTTGCAGAGTCTGCAGTTGTTGGCAGTCCACATCCGATAAGATACCAGCTAGTGAAGGCTTTTGTCTTGTTAAAGCCCGGCTATCAGCCTTCAAGAGAACTTGCGCTCGAGCTCTTCAAACACTGCAGAAATGTGCTTGCAAGGTATAAGATCCCAAGAATAATCGAGTTCGTTCCAGAGTTACCAAAGACTATAAGCGGTAAGATCAGGAGGATCGAACTAAGAGCAATAGAGGAAGAAAAGAAGAAGAAAGGCGAGCGTGGAGAGCACGAATACTTCTACGATGAATTCCCTGAGCTCAAAACTGCGGGATAATTTCAAATTTTTTTATGGTTACTGGTGTTTTTTACCATGAGAGCTTTAGTAAGAAAAGCTATTTGACCCTTGGAAATAGGCTCAAAGACTTCCCAAAGGCTTTTGAGCTTTTAAAAGGCAGAAATTTCGTGCTTTTTGAATCCCCTGAAGTGAGTTTCGATCTCCTGAGGAAAGTTCACACAAATGAGATGATAGAAGCCGTTCTCAGTGAAACTCTTTGTTCCACTGCATTGCGATCTGCTGGTGGCGTCGTCAACGCTACGGAGCTTGTTTTCGAGGGCAAATTGAAGAATGCGTTCTGCTACATCGGCGCAGGAGGGCATCACGCTGGAAGGGACTACTTTTGGGGTTATTGTTGTTTCAACGACGTTGCACTTGCAATAGAAAATCTTTACGAGAAATTTGGAGAAAAAAAGGTGGCGATAATCGACACCGACGCACACCACGGTGATGGAACGAGAGAGCTCGTTAAAAATCGCAACGTTCTTCACTTCTGCATCTGTGATCGTGATTACGAGTCGAGGGATTCGCTAAAGATAGACCGGAGTTATTTTCTGAACGATTACTTCGATTTAGTCGCAGACTTCGTAGACAAATGCGAAAAATTTGCGCCCTCGCTTGTGTTCTGGTACTTTGGGCATGACACCCATGTTGGCGATTACGCTGACATCGGAATGAGCATTGAAGACTACGTAAAAATAGCTAAAACTTTAAAGAGCTGTGCTCAAAGCGTTTGCAACGGAAAACTCGTTGTCGTGCTTGGCGGTGGTAGCTTATCAGACGTGGCCAGAGATGCAACGATTGCAGTAATAAAGGAGCTTAGTGAGTAATCCCAAAGAAATCTCTCGGCGTAAACTTCTTCTTTTGCAAAAACTCCTCACATCTCTCTCGGAACTCTTTCGAGAGCCAAACCATGGCTGTGAGATCTCTTGCAACTTCGCCACTTGACATCGCAAGCTGAGTCCAGAAGTTAAGCCCCGATTTAATGACTCTAAAAGCCTGTGGACTACAGTTCTCGATTATTTCCCTTGCAACTTCTTTGGCAGTTTTTTCGAGCTCAGCATCGTCTACAACTCGATTCACAAGTCCAATTCTGTAAGCTTCTTCCGCATCAATGATTCTTCCGGTCAGCAAAAGCTCTCTTGCCCTTTTTTCGCCTACGAGCAACGGCAAAAGCTGAACCCCCAACCCCATCGCAGTTGAGCCGACCCTAACCTCTGGCTGCCCGAACTTTGCATTCTTCGATGCGATCACGAAATCACAAGCCATCGCAATCTCGTTCCCACCTGCAACACAGAATCCGCGAACTGCTGCAATCGTCGGCTTGCCAACACTACGCAGAAATCTAACAACATCTAAATAGCTTTCGAACCACTTTATCGCCTTCTCAAAGTTTAACGCTTCGATTTCACGCAAATTTGCGCCAGCACAAAAGTTTTTGGTTTTTGTTGCGAGTATTATTGCAAAAGCCTTCTTATCCGCCTCAACAAGCGCATTATAGATCTCTTTCAGCAATCTTTGGCTAAGAACGTTCATTTCCGAGTCCTGAATAAAAACCCAGGCAATTCTATCATCAAACTGCAATTCAACACCGCTCATGAAACAAATCTTGAAGAGCCTTTAAATCTTTTGTCATTACACAAATTTTTGATTTCAAAACCTCGAAAGATTTTTAGCATTGTTCTAAAAACAAAAAGGTCTCTTGGGTAGAGATTACCGCAAAAAAGACGAAATCGACTACTTGCAACATTCACAGCAGAGAATGAGAAAGGAAAAGGGTATGCATCAACTATTGTTGAGAATGAACTGAATAAACTTCGAAGACATCGCTGGGGAGGCAAATGCCGAAATCCTATGGCAAAGATTTTGGTCGTCTTCCATTCCATAACGGGTAATGTTATGAAACTCGCAAAGATGTTGCAGAAGGTGCGAAAGAGGCAAAAGAGACGTTGTCGTTAAAAGAGTGCGGCAAAAGGGTTTCTGAACTTGCCAAAAAATTTTCCCATAAAAATTTTTGTTTGATTCATCAAGTCAATAGAGCAGCATATCATAGAAGCTCAGAAGCTGGATTGAGCTATAAAACTGCTTATGCAGTTACATTTGAGAATTAGATCGAAACTCGTGAAAATAACGAAATGCAAAAAGCGCTGGGGGTGGGATTCGAACCCACGCGGGCAAAGCCCAACAGCTTAGCAGGCTGTCGCCTTACCACTCGGCAACCCCAGCTTAAAGTTCTTTTACACAGACGGTTAATAAGACTTTCCAAAAATAGATTATTTGGGTTTCAAATCCGATACCACGAGCTCGGCAACCTTTTTTCCACTTTTCAGCATTCCTCCAAATATCGGGCCCATTCTTGGCAAGTTGTGCACCGCCGCTACTGCCATTCCTGTGACGTAAAGCCCTTCGATGACTTTTCCAGTTTTTTCGACAACGAGCTCTTCCGACTTCTCTGCAAACGCTGACCTCTCTCCCGGAACTGCAATTTCAAGCGGAACTTTCCTTGATGCAACCGCAACCACTTCTGCGTCGTGTCCAGTTGCATCGATCACCGCCTTGCTTTCCACGAAAATTGGATCCACGTGAAGTCCGCTCATCTCAACTGCACTCCACTGAGCACAGACTCCAGTGATTCTGAGCGGATTCTCACGAAAGATAACATCGTCGACGCTTACGCCGAAGATTATTTTTGCACCCGCATCGATGCACTTAACTGCGAGCTTTGCCATAAGTTCAGAAGTATCACAGACCAAAAGATCTCCCTTTTCAGTAGCCCTTATCCCGAAATCTTCGAGAATACCCTTTACATCGTTTTCAAGCGCAACCTTGTGGAAGAGAATAGCTCCTCCGCCAATACCGCCGCCAAAGCTCAGTCTTCGCTCAAAAATAAGTGTTTTAAATCCATTCTCCGCAAGATACTTGCCCGCTGTCAACCCAGAGGGACCAGCACCAACGATCAAAACATCGCACTGCGCAAAGTCCAGCCAGTCTTTCAGCGCTTCCTCAACTATTACCCTTGTTATACTCGCTTCCATTGCACTCCAAAGCTCTCAGAGTTAATAAGTTTTATGCGAGATTCGATTTCAAAGCATTTTTCTCCTCTCTCTCGCAGAGATGAACTCGAAAATTAGCTTGGCGGAAAGCATTGCTGTGACTTTGTTTGCATCGGGAACGACTTCAACTATGTCCATGGCAACGACTCTATCTGCGAGATCTGAGAAAATCGGAAGAAAGATCGATGGATTTAAACCAAAGGGCTCTGGAGTCGAAACACCGGGAGCAAAGCAGGGATCAAAAGCATCCATGTCTATAGAAAGGTAGATTCTTTTCTTCTCCTTTACGAGATCGAGAACGTCTACAGGGCTCTTTATTTCCCAAGAAAACCTATACTCTATCCCGTTCCTATCTGCGAATTCTCTCTCCTCTCTGCACCCACTCCTGACGCCAACGATCACAACGTCGAAACCACTTTCGAAGATTCGCCTTGTTGTGCAAGCGTGGTTGAACTTGTTTCCGTCGAATTCGTCCCTTAGATCGAAGTGCGCGTCAAAGACAAGGAAGCAAGAACCTTCGAACTTCCTCGTAGCTAAAACGCTAATACTGTGCTCCCCTCCTAAGGCAATCGGAACTCCTTTTACCCTGCGCAGAAGTTGGTCGACCCTTTGCCCAATATCTTCGAAGCTACCATCGCAGAAAACATTTCCCGCATCACAAACCTTTGCAAAGGAGAGATCAAAGGAGAAGAACTGTGAATACGATTCCAAGTTCCAGCTTGCCTCTCTTATTGCGTTCGGAGCGAAACGTGACCCTGGTTTGAAGGATTGTGTTGCGTCGTAAGGTATTCCGTAAACAACGTAATCCGCTTCCTCGAGCCCAGAATTTGAAATAGAGAGAAAAGAATCGATGTGCATTACGCCAACCTTTCTATTTTTCTTTTACCTAAGGACTCGAGGTAGATCACTTCTCTTCCCGCCTCAAGCCTCCCTTTCAATTCTTCCGGAATCGGAAGATCAAAGGTCTCAAAAGTGCTTAAATCCATGAGCTGTGCTGTGTCTTTTGAAACGCTCAGCACTTGCGCACGTTTTCTCTCAACTATAGGCACGTAGATCTTTGCAGTTACAGGCTCAACTATGCTCCTTTTCTGAGCATCAAAGATCCCTATCGCATCGATCCTTGCTTTTGCAGCTCCATGCTTTCCTGGTTTGCTCACAGAAATGCTCAAAATTTCGCATGGCTCATCATCGATGACCACGTAACCCCCTTCCCTTAGCTGTCGAACCTCAACCTGTTCTTTCATGTTATCCGCAAACTCGGGAGAAAATTTAAGACTTTTGTATTACTTAACTTGTGGATCTGAGAGAAGACGAAGGTGTCGAAATTCTCGGAGTTAGAATTCGCTGTGACTACATAGGCTATATTAATGGAAAAGCGGTGGTTGCAATCGAAAAAGCTACAAAAAACAACGAAGTTTCGAGCCTTGAGTTTGCGAAAGCTTACGCGAGGTTTCGTGGTTTTAGATACGCTGGTATTATCTCAGAAGATCTCAAGTTATACGACTTGAAGGAGAACAAATTCGTAGATGACCTCGAGTTGGACTTCATCGAGCCTGATGAAAAATTCGGGAGATTGGCGCTCCTCTTTTTCGAGTGCACCCAATGCGAGTGCAAGCGATCTCCAACAAGGCAGTAAGTAGAGTTTAACAGAGCAGAATTTTAGCGAATAAAGCGCAAAGGTTTCATAACAAACAAGCATACAAGGGCAACAAGAAGAGGAAACGAAACAAGTGCAACTTCAAATTGCCAACATACATCATATCAGGGGATTTCTGCAGAGATTACAAGAGGCAAAAGCTTTTATTAAGTAAGAAACGACTCCTTTTCTAATGACACTGATTGAGGAAGCTAGAAAAGGGCAAACGAGTGAATTCGTTAAAAAATGCGCTGAAGCTGAAGGGCTTGAAGTTGAGAAATTACTCAAGCTCATCTCCAAGGGTTACGTTGTAATCCCGAAGAACGTTCTGAGAGAGATCGAACCAAGAGCAATAGGCTCGCTTGTTTCAACGAAAATCAATGCGAACATCGGAACGTCGGAAGAATACGTGAACGTCGAGGAGGAAGTTGAGAAGGCAATAGTTGCTCAGCGTTATGGCGCTGATGCTGTTATGGACTTATCAACCGGAGGAAATCTGAAGGAAATTCGAAAAAGGATAATGGACGTCGTAAAAGTCCCCTTTGGCACAGTTCCAATTTATGAAGCTGCAAGGGACTGCAGAAAGATTGTTGATATGAACGAAGACGACTTTCTGAACGTCGTAGAGAGACAAGCAAAAGAAGGCGTCGATTTCATGACGATACATGCGGGTGTGAATTGGATAAGCGTTGAAAGGTTTAAAAATTCAAATAGATTGCTCGGGGTTGTTAGCAGAGGTGGAGCGATAACGATTGGCTGGATGATCCACAACGAGAAAGAAAACCCATATTACGAGAACTTCGACTATATCCTCGAAATTCTGAAAGAATACGATGTCACAATAAGCCTTGGAGACGCTTTTCGTCCAGGATGCATTCATGACGCTGGGGATAGAGCAAAATACACAGAGTTCATCATTCTCGGGGAGCTCGTGGAGAAGTGTAGAGAAAAAGGAGTCCAATGTATGGTCGAAGGTCCAGGACACGTGCCCTTGGATGGCATTTTTCCAACTGTAAAGGCGATGAAAAGCGTTACAAACAATGCTCCGCTCTATCTGCTCGGTCCAATTGTCACAGACGTTGCTGCTGGTTATGATCACATCGCATCGGCAATTGGTGCTGCGATCGCAGGAATGGCGGGAGCAGATTTCATATGCTACGTCACCCCCTCCGAGCACCTTGGATTGCCAAGTGTCGAGGACGTTAAAGAAGGTGTCATCGCAGCGAAGATCGCTGCACATGCAATCGATCTCGTAAAAGAGGGACAAAGAGAGAGAGCAAGAGCTAAGGATTACGAAATGTCGCTAGCAAGGAAAAAATTTGACTGGGAAAAGCAGTTCAGTCTTTCTCCGGATCCAGAGAAAGCTAAAAAGATATGGGAGAGGAGAAGACCAAAAGGAGATTACTGTAGCATGTGCGGAGATTTATGCGCAATCAAGCTCGTCGAAAAATACGCCCACCTATGACGATTCTTCAGCCGAAGAATTCACGCTTTAAAAAAACGCGGGCTCGCCGGGAGTCGAACCCGGATCTGGGGTTCCGGAGACCCCAAGGATATCCGCTACCCCACGAGCCCTTAAAATAGCTTGGATTTCTGCTGATATACTTTTGCCAGATAGAAAAATATAAGATTTTTCACGATCTCTATTTTTATGCGGATCATCCCAATAGCGTTTGATTCTATGGGTGTTCGAAGCATGGCGACGTTTGTTGAAAGCAATGACGTTCGCATAACAATAGATCCAAGCGTTAGCTTGGCTCCTTCACGCTACGGACTGCCCCCACACAGAGTGGAAATAGAAAGAATGAACGAGAAGTGGAAGGAGATAACGAGTTTCGTTGGAAGGAGTGATGTCGTGATCGTCACGCACTACCACTACGACCACCACAACCCCGAAGAAGTCGACGTTTTGAGTGGAAAGAAAATTCTCGTGAAGCATCCAAAGGAAAAGATAAACAGAAGCCAAATGAACAGAGCGAGCTATTTTTTAGAAAAGCTGAAAGAAAAGGGTATCGACTTCGAGTTTGCAGATGGGAAAAGATTTGAGTTTGGAAACACTCTGCTCGAGTTTTCTAAGCCTGTTTTCCATGGAGCAAATCAAAAGCTCGGTTTTGTTGTTGAAGTTTACCTCTCAGATTCAAAGAACAGCTTTCTATTCTCTTCCGACGTCGAAGGACCGATTCACGAGGATCAAACCGCATTCATCTTGGAAAAAAAGCCGGAAATAGCATTTATCGACGGTCCGATGAGCTACATGCTTGGTTATCGCTTCTCAAGAGATTCGCTGAAAAAGACGATCGAGAATCTGAAGAGAATCGTAGAAGTCGTTGAAACAGTTGTAATCGACCATCATTTGCTTCGGGATTTGAACTGGAGATCTGCAATAAGCGAAGCAATTAGCTACGCGGAACAGTTTTCAACAAAAATCTGTTCTGCAGCCGAATTCGCAGGAGAGAAAGAAGATTTACTTGAAGCGAGAAGAAAAGAGCTTTACAACATCAGCTAACCGCATACTCAACACAATCCTCGAGACTCGCAAATGCAACTTCTACCCTTCTTTTCTTCGGTAGGTATTCAAGGGCTTTGCCCGAGTTTACCATCACGCATTTGAAACGCTCAGTAGCTGGAGAGACAACCATACAAGTATCTTTGAAGACTTTCGCTCCAAGTCTCTCGATTTTTTCAACAACTCCCTTCGCCTCTCTGGCTACATCTCTCGAAGTGAAAATCCAAAGCTCTCTCTTAACTCTTTTTCCATCCAAAAGCCTTAGAATTCTCTCAAGCTCTTCCCTAGAGCAATGAGGGCAACCAATTGCAATTAGCTCGGCTTCACAGCTCTTCTCGAGCTTTCCTTCGATCTCGATCTTCTCTTTCGGTTTTTCAAAATCTCTCCACTCTGGCGTGAAGTTTTCCACGTGGAACATTGCAACGTTCCCAGTCGCTGCGATTGAAGCTGAAAGTAGTTTGAGCTCGGTTTCACTGACTTTTCTGTCGAAAACGAAGAACGGAATCTCTGAAGGCAATTCAAGCCCGGCTTTGTAGCCGACAACAGATAAATCTCCCCTAGCTTTAACAACAACAGTTGGAGCCCTGTTTTCTTTGATGTGTAACCCGTAATAAGGTGTAACCCCAGCGATCGCAGAGGCTAAAGCGCTTATACCACTTTCTCTGTTCGTTCTCGCACCAAGCAAAGAGTTTGCGTAAACAACCGCAGAACTTTCAGCCCAGGCTATGTGTTCTCCAAGCTTCGGTGCTTTGATGTAGTAAGGAGTGCAAGTAAGCGTAAGCTCTACCCCGAGGTTTTCGAAAATTCTTAGGATTTCGAGTTGCTTTCTGTAAAAGTCCTCTTTTATGCCCATTTCTCTCCAGCGCTCGCAATCCATACCCGCTGGGTTGAGAGTTGTGTAAACCTTGACACTTCCTTTTATCGATTTCAACCACTCAAGCCCTTCTTCACCGATGTTATCGTAGCTCACTCCTGAGATGTGCGCAGAAGAGATTTCAACGAACCCTTCAGCCTTGTAGATCTTTGCAAGCGCTTTTAGTATCTTTACACACTTTTCATCGATCTCAAGAGACTCAATTTCCCTTAGAAGCATCTTCCACCTCTTTCTTGAGCCATTCCGGAAGCATAAAAGCTGAAAAGTGAACACCTGGATTGTAGTGTCTCGTTTTTCCTTCTATCTTCCTGAAGTTTCTCTTCACATATCGAAAGCTGTGATCTCCGCTGATTATGAAACTCCAAAGCGAAAGCGGATAAGTCGGAACTGTGGAAACAAAAACTCTTCTGTTTCTCATGACTGCAGAATTTTTGAGCGTTTTTCGGAAAAGATCTTTCTGGATTAAAGGAGACTGCGATTGAGAGCAGAAAACTCTGCTTTTCTCATCGCAAATCGCAAAGAAGTCTCTGCCGAAAAGAGAATCGCTCACTCCCACCGGATCCGTGCTGTCCACGATTATGACGTCAAAGCTTTCGCAGTTCTCGACAAACTTCCTTCCATCCTCTATAACTACCTCAACCCTTGGATCGTCGAACGCTTTGTTGTCGATCCCGAGATGCTCTTTGCAAAGCTCTATAACGTTCCTATCGATTTCAACGAGAACGACTTTAGCAACGTCGTGCTTCAGAACTTCTCTCAACGCTCCGCCATCGCCACCACCGATGATAAGAACTTTCTTAGCTTTTTTGCAACTATTCATCGGCACGTGAACGAGCATCTCATGGTAGAAGTGCTCATCGAATTCGGTGAGTTGAACTTTTCCATCGATCACGAGGAGTTTCCCGAGGCTTTCAGTCTCGAATATCTCGACTCTCTGAACTCCAGTAGCCTCGGCTATTTTTCTCTTAACCGCTATTAGCAACCCACAGCCGTTGTAGCGTTCGACAAAATCCATAAAAAAGGATTATGCTCAGGGGATAAATCCCTTTGCAAAAAATAAAAGATTACTCGTAGGGGATCTGTTGTTGCGCTTCGATCCATTCGCTAACCCAACTCCTTAACTTCTCGATCGTGCTAACCTCGACGTCGTAGACGTTTATTATCCCTATCAGATCCCCCTTGCTTATTTCTCCGTCGATCAAAGGTAAGAAGATAACTTTGCCTATCGTTTTCTCCTCCTCAACCCTTGCAAGCCTGTCTAAGATTGTATCGATGAAAACTCCATAGGGATTTCTCATTATGTGCATTGGGTATATCAGTGAGTTCCTAGGTATTTTCAGTTTCTTTACCGAAATAAGGCAAGTCTTTCCAGCCTGTAGCTTCTTCCTTTCATCGGCGATCAACAACTCCCATCTTGCAATTGGCTTCCTCTGGAATCCAAATGGATCCAGTTTCAAAGTCTTCCTTACAACTCCCTCGCCACTCCTGTACACCATTGTGAACTCCTTTGGTTCTCCTCGGACCAATTCTCTGTAATCACCAAGTCCAACGAAGTATATCGAGACAACACCGAGCAAGTCCCCTTTCTCGACTTTTCCGTCTTCAATTGGAAGAAATACCGCATGGGATATCTTCTTCTCTTCCTCGACCCTTGAAGGTCTTCCAATTTCCACTATATCTACCAAACTGCCGTATGCGTTGAGCGCAAATCCGATCGGGACAACGATTGTGTTCGCTGGAATTTCGATCTCCCTTATCTTTACCCTCACAACTTCTCCTGCTCTCAACTGAACTTCTTCGTCCGCAATCACAGGCTCCCAGAGTGCTACGTGTGTTCGTCCGTAGATGAGATCCTCTACTTCTACTTTCTCAGTGTGAACGTTGCCATTATCTCTCCAAACAAGGTTGCCAGACACTTTTTCCTTTACCATTTCGACCTTTGGCTCTCCCATGTTCAGAATTTTTCCGAGAAAGCCTGTTTTTACATAGAAAACCTTTAAGGCTCCGATGATGTCACCCTTCTTTATCTCTCCGCTCTCAATCGGTAAGAACACAACGTTGTTTATACACTTCTCCTCCTCAACTCTTGTCGGCACACCGCATTCGAGAACGTCGAGAACGCATCCCAACGTGTGACGCATTATGTTCAGCGGTCCAACAAAGGTGTTTGAGGGTAGCGTTATTGTTTGAACTCTCACGATCGTGGGCTTTCCCTTTTCGACTTTGACGTCTCTATCCGCGATGAGCGTTCTCAACTGCGCTATAGGCGCCATCCTGAATCCAAAAGGTTTTAAATCTACTTGGATTTTCTCAAGTTTACCACCAAACACATCAACCCAATACTTCATCTCGAGCTTCATACCATCACCTTTGTTAATAATTAAATGTTATTGTTTATAAACTTTTCGATTTTTTCCCTGAGGAAAAGAATGAAAACCCCTGACTTAATAAATTTTATCATGGACAAGCCGATACTCCAAGTAGCCCTCGATCTCGTAGAGATGAAAAGGGCTATCGAGATAGCTGAAGAGGCGATAAAAGGTGGAGCAGATTGGATCGAGGCAGGAACGCCGCTGATAAAGAGCGAGGGAATGAATGCGATTCGTGAACTTAAAAAAAAGTTCAAAGACCACAAAATCGTTGCAGACATGAAAACCATCGACACCGGAGCAGTTGAAGTTGAAATGGCTGCAAAAAGTGGTGCAGACGTTGCAATAATCTTAGCCCTATCGAATGATGCAACGATCGCCGAAGCTATAAGGGCCGGGAGGAAATACGGTTGCGAGATCATGGTCGATCTCATAAATCATCCAAAGCCGATAGAAAGGGCGAAAGAGCTTGAGGCGATGGGTGTGGATTATGTGAACGTTCACGTTGGCATAGATCAGCAGATGATTGGCATGGATCCAATCGAAGTTTTGAAGGAGATCGTTCAAAGTGTGAACGTTCCGGTTGCAACCGCAGGCGGTCTTGATGCGGAAAGAGCTGCGGTTTGCGTTTCTCTCGGAGCTAAGATCGTGATCGTTGGTAGCAACATCGTCAAATCGAGGAACGTTACTGACTCTGCGAGAAGAATAAGGGAAGCCATAGATGCGAAGGCTGGGAGTTTTGTGAAGAAAAACGTTGATGATGAAATCAGAGAATTGCTCATGAAAGTCTCTACGCCAAACGTGAGCGATGCAATGCACAGAGCTAAAGCTATGCAAGACATATACCCGCTTGTCCGTGGAAAAAAAGTTGTTGGCAAAGCGGTGACGGTTAGCACGATGGACGGGGACTGGGCTAAAACAGTTGAAGCTATAAATGTTGCCGGTGAAGGAGATGTGCTCGTTATTAAGTGTTCTGGTGACACAACTGCAGTTTGGGGTGAGTTGGCGACAAGGAGCTGTCTAAACAGGAAGATTGCCGGAGTCATCATAGACGGCGCCGTCAGAGACGTGGACGACATAAGAGCGCTTGGTTTTCCGGTCTTTGCAAAGAGAGAAGTTCCGAACGCTGGTGAGCCTAAGGGATTTGGCGAGATAAATGTTCGCATATTTTGTGGGGGGATTGAGGTGAACCCGGGAGACTGGATAATCGCAGATGACAATGGAGTGATGGTTATCCCAAAGCAAAGGGCTTACGAGATAGCAAAAAGGGCTTTTGAAGTGAAGAAAGCCGAAGATAGAATAAGAGCCGAGATCGAAGAAAAGGGAAGAACGCTTGCAGACGTCATCGAGCTTTACAAATGGGAGAAAGTTCGATGAAAGTCGAAATAACATTAGACAATCAGTTAAATTTATAAACCTGAAATAAACTTTTTTTGTGGACCTGCGAAGACTTGCTGAGAAAATTTGTGGTGAGATTGTTTTGGCCGAAAACAGCGGAGAAACAATGAAAAAGTGGAGGACTATCTTCTCCGCGTCTCAAAGTGAAGTTGCGAAGAAATTGGCGATTTCACCTTCAGTTATAAGCGATTACGAGTCCAACAGAAGAAATCCGGGTGTTGGTTTCATAAGGAGATTTGTCAACGCCTTACTCGAACTCGACCTCGAGAAGGGGGGAAAAGTGGTTTCAAAGTTCGCAGACCTCTTCGACTTACCTCCTGCGGTCATCGACATCGTTGAGTATTCGAAAAGCGTTAGAATCGACGATTTTTGCAACGCCATCGAAGGAAAAAGACTAAACGAGTTCGAAAAATTGATCAACGGACACACGATAATAGACAGTCTTAACGCAATTCTGAGGTTTAGCTCATACGACTTCTACAAACTTTTCGGGCTCACAAGCGAGAGAGCGCTTGTTTTTACGAAAGTGACAACTGGCAGATCGCCGATGGTTGCTGTTAGAGTTTCAACTCTCAAGCCATCTACGGTCGTTCTCCATGGCGTTTCAAAGGTCGATGAAATTGCGCTAAAACTTGCGGAAGTTGAGAGAATTCCGTTGATCAAAACAGATCTGGAGGTTGCCCAAATCGTTGAAAATCTGAGGAGGAGTTTTCTATGATAGGTATCGTCTCCTACGGAACTTATATCCCAAAGTTCAGGATAAAAATTGATGAAATCGCAAGGATCTGGAACGAGGATGCGAATGCGATAAAGCAAAGCCTTGGGGTTTTTGAAAAGTCCGTGCCAGACGTCGACGAAGACACAGCAACAATGGCTGTCGAGGCAAGCAGAGAGGCTGTGACAAGAGCAAAAATAGACCCAAAGAGAATTGGAGCAGTCTTCGTAGGCTCAGAAAGCCATCCATACGCAGTAAAGCCGACTGCGACAATCGTTGGCGAAGCCTTGGGTGTGGGAAACCATTATTTCTGCGCGGATCTCGAATTCGCCTGCAAGGCTGCGACAGCTGGAATTCAGATTTGCTATGCGATGGTTAAAGCTGGTATGATCGAATACGGGCTTGCAATTGGTTCTGACGTTGCGCAAGCTAGACCCGGAGATGCGCTCGAATATGCAGCTGGCGCTGGAGCTGTTGCAATCCTTGTAGGAAAAGACCCGATCGCAGTCATTGAAGCAACGGTTTCGTATACAAGCGACACTCCTGACTTCTGGCGAAGGGATCTTCAGCCATATCCAAGCCATGGTGGTCGATTCACGGGCTCGCCGGCTTATTTCAGGCACATCATAAACGCTGTGAGAAGGTTGATGGAAGAACACGGCTACTCCGCCAAAGACTTCGATTATGCGGTGTTTCATCAGCCAAATGCGAAGTTCCCTCAGAGAGTTGCATCAATGCTCGGTTTCAGCGAAGAAAAAATCGCAGACGGTATGCTCGTCCGAGTTATAGGCAACACATACAGCGCCTCTTCCCTGATGGGACTTTGCGGGGTTCTCGACAAAGCCAAACCTGGGGAGAGAATTCTTCTCGCATCCTTTGGCTCCGGTGCGGGAAGCGATGCATTCGCAATCTACGTAACCGAAAAAATCTTAGAGTTCCCAAGGAATGCGCGGGTATGGGATAAGGCAAAAAGTGGAGTTTACATCGACTACGGGCTCTATTTGAAGCACAGGAGGATGATAAGATGAAAGTCGCAATAATCGGCGTTGGTAGCACTGAATTCGGGGAGCTTTGGGAAAAGAGTTTCCGTAGCATATTTCTCTCGGCCGGACTTTCAGCCTTAGAAGATGCTGGAATCGGAGGAAAAGAGATCGAAGCAATTTACGTTGGAAACATGAGCGGAGGAAAGTTCATCGACCAAGAACATATCGCCGCGCTAATTGCAGACCACTCTGGACTTGCAGAATTTGGAATTCCCGCAGTTAGAGTCGAGAACGCAGACGCAAGCGGTGGCTCGGCGTTCAGGCAAGCCTACATGGCAGTAGCTTCTGGAATCCACGATATTGTGATCGCTGCGGGTGTTGAGAAGGTAACGGATGCGAACGATCCAATGGAGATACTTTCAACCGCAATAGATCAAGAATGGGAACGTTTCGTAGGAGCAAATCTGCCAGCTATTTATGCGCTCATCGCAAGGTTGCATATGCATCGCTTCGGAACTACGGAAGAAGATCTGGCAATGGTTGCGGTTAAGAATCACAGAAACGCTGTTCATAACCCAAGAGCACAGTTCAGGAGAGAAGTCAGCATCGAGGATGTTATGAGCTCTCCATACGTCGCAGAGCCTTTAAAAGTTCTTGACTGTGCTCCGCTCAGCGATGGAGCTTCGGCAGTGATCTTGGCGAGTGAAGAAGTTGCCAAAAAGCTCTGCGATACCCCAATCTACGTCGATGCATGCACACAAGCGAGCGATTACATGTCGATCCAAAACCGCAGAGATGTTCTGACTTTCGAAGCAGTCGTAAGGGCTTCAAGAGAAGCGTATAAAATTGCGGGAATAGAAGCAAAAGATATTGACGTTGCGGAAGTTCACGATTCTTTTACAATCGCTGAAATTCTCGCCTACGAAGATTTGGGCTTTGCAAAAAAAGGCGAGGGGATGAAGTTGATTCGTGAAGGTGAAACTGAAATAGGAGGCAAGATTCCCGTAAACACTTCCGGAGGACTAAAAGCCTGTGGACACGCGGTTGGGGCGACTGGAATAAGGCAGATCGTAGACTTGGTGTTGCAGTTGCGAGGTGAGGCTGGAAAAAGGCAAGTAAACGCAGATAAAGCGCTGGCTTTGAACATTGGCGGAAGCGGTGCAACTGCAGTCGTAAGCATTCTCTCGAGGTGATCCTATGGTCCCAAGATTCTGGAGAAAGATAAAGTATCGCTACGACGTCGTTGCGAGTTATTGCGAGAACTGTGGGAACTACTACTACCCGCAGAGAGAAATCTGCCCAAAGTGTAGGAGAAAAGGAGCTTTAAAAGATTTAAAGCTCTGCGATGATGGAAGAGTTTTGAGCTACACAATCGTCAATGGCAAATGTATAGCGCTCATCGAGTTCGAAAACGGAGCAAGAATGTTGGCTGAAGTTTGTGGAAAAGTTGAGATTGGAACGAAGGTTAGGAAGGCTTTCAGGAGATACGGCGAGGAAGGTGAGGATGGGATCATCTATTATGGAACGAAGTTCGTGCCGTTGGGAGAAGGGATGTAAAACGCAAAGTTTATTTTTTAACAACTATTATTAGTATCATGAAAGAACAAGACTTGTGGTCGTTAATCGATTGCTTTGAAGTTCCCATTACCGTCCATACTCGAAACTTTGAAATAGTGATGCAAAACAAGGCTTCGATCCAATTCCTTGGAAAAGTCATAGGAAAAAAGTGCTACGAGGTCTTTCATAATCTTGATTCTCCACCACCGTTCTGCAGAATTCTCGCATTTTTAAATGGAGACAGAGGTTGGGAAGAACTCTACGAACAAAAGCTCGAAAAGTGGTTGATGGTTAAGGTCAATCAAATTCGGTTAGAAAACGAAGATTTGTTCTTACACTTCGTCGTTGATGTTTCGGAGATCAAGCGCAGAGAGATAGAATTCCAAAAAGCTTCCGAACTACTTTCACTTGTAACAAAGATTGTGCGCCACGATGTCTTGAATGCGTTAACTGCTGTGCGCGGTTACCTTGAAATAATCGAAGAAAAATGCGGAGAGTTGGCGAGAAAAGCCATCCATGAACTCGACGATGCTGTAAAGATTCTAAAGCAAACCGAATATTTGCCAAAACAATCCGAGCTGAAACCTTACAAGCTTAGGGAGATAATAGAAAAGGTTGGTGCGAAGTTCAGGGTCCAGATCACAATACAAGGTGACTGCATAGTTTTAGCAGATGACAATGTGTTTTCCATTTTTGACAACCTCATTAGAAACGCAGTTGACCATGGGAAGGCTGAGAAGATATCGATAAAAATGGAACCGGAAGGAGAGTTCTGCAGGTTGTTGTTCTCTGACAACGGAGTTGGAATTGCTAAAGAGATAAGAGAAAGGATATTCGAAGATGGTTTCACAACTTCGCCAGAGCACAGTGGTATTGGACTTTTCCTCGTAAAACTTTTAATGCAGAGATACGGGGGAGAGATTTCGCTCCTCGACTCAGAAATCGGGACGACTTTTTTGCTTAGATTTAGGAGATATGATGACAAAAATTCGCCCATTGCTCAGAGCAACTGAATCCCGAAACAAACCCGAAAACTTTTCATGAGGAAAATTACGCAATGTTGAGTTTTCAATTTGAAGCAAAAGATTTAAAATTCTGTTTCCGATGTGAGGTGTGTGGCTAAAACTCCTCAGTTCCGAAGATAGAGGAGAGGCGATCAAGGTTGCATCGAGTCTCAGAAAAATCGGCGCTAGAGTTGAAGTCCGGGAGTGCATAGACTGGGATCTCACCGAGACTTTTGCGATCAAGGGCAGAATGAGTGAGCTGAAAAGCAAAGGTGTGAGCGTTGACGAATGGGAAAAAAGAATAGAGATCCTAAGGGATCTTTTGAAATCAAATGTTAAAGCCGAGGATTTCCCGATGGAGTTGCTTAAGAGGCTTTACCCGGAGCTACATCAAAAAATCGTAGATTCTAAGCCTGGGGAAGAAGAAAAAGTTTTTACAGAGCTCATGGATAAAATTGTGGAAATAAAAGTTCTCGCAAAAGAAATCGAGGTCTTCATGAGCTTGAACAATCTGAGCTTTGGCAAAGAAAACGAAATTCCAGAAGACCCAATTGTCGTTGTAGAAACCAGCGAAGACGACGAAAGGGGAAGAGCTATCATAAAAGTCAGTTACTATCCAATAACCGAACTATACGTCGACGTTTTAAGCTTGCTCGATGCCAAAATAGACGAGATTGACGAGATCGAAGGGCTCATAGTTGCGGGAGTTTTAGAGATCGTGACCGAAATCATATCGAAGCTTCAATCCGAGGGGAGCACTGAGATTCAAAAACTCCACGAGCTTAGTCGTGGAATCGTCGAAAGCGAAATTTTCGACTTCGCCATCGACTGCAGTGATGCGTTCGAAGCAATTCTGAAATCTATGGAAAAATCCGGGATCTTAAGGATCACGGGAAATAGAGTTAAGATGAGGGAGAGGTGAATGGAGGACATTCGCTTTTGTCCCGTGCACGGATTTTATCGTGGAGAATTTTGCGGTTGCGGTTTCAAAGGAGAAGTCGTGCTGGAAAAAGAGAGAGTCGAGAGACTTGGAAAATTCGTCTCTGGAATTCTAAGGCATTTCCCCGACAAGTTCGGTCTCAAAATCGACGAAAACGGCTGGGTAGACTTCGAATCTCTTGTCAGAGTTTTGAAGAGGAAATACAAATGGGCAGACGAGTGGGTTCTAAAAGCACTTGTATACAGCGACAGCAAAATGAGATACGAGTTAAAGGGAGACAAGATAAGGGCAAGATACGGGCACAGCATCGAAGTTACCCTAAGCGATATGCCAGAGGCGACGGAAGATACGCTTTACTACAGTGCAAGCGAAGAAGAGGCAAGTAGGTTGTTGGAGATCGGAATAAAGCCCGTGAATCAGAGCTTTGTGCATTTGTCGACAACGTTCGAAAAGAGCGTTGAAGTTGCGATTCTAAGAAGTAGAAAACCAACGATCTTCGAAATAGATGCAAAAAAGGCGAAGGAAGATGGATTGAGGATAATAAAGGCAAACAACTACATAGCGTTGGCGAAAGAAGTTCCGGCAAAGTATATTAAAAAAGTTGTTCAATACTCCTCTTCCCCGTAGTAGTCCTCTTCTTCCTCTTCAATCTCCTCTTCCTCGCCCTCTTCTTCCTCGTAGCCTTGGAGATCTTCGAGATCGAACTCCTCATTCGTATCCACGAGAAGTATTCTACCCTCCTGGTATATCATGAGAGCCTCACAGAACTTACATCGAATCTCAACACCCTCGTATAAATCTGTGATCTCAACCTCCTCTCCGCAAGACGGACAGAGTATTATCTTCACCGCCATAGGATTAACTCTTGCCCACACTCACATTTAAACTTTACGCTCAAATAACGTTTCACTTTCTGATTTTTTCGAAAGCGATTGCAATCTTTTCAAGAGACTCAGACAGAGCTCTTATCTCCTCAACCGAGTTCGAAGAGACTATGAGTTCGCATATTCTGACTATGGCCTTTTCAACAGCTCCAAGTGTTCCGAATCCAACTTTCTCCTCTGCTTCTTCTTTCGCAACCTCCTTTTCTTTCTCAATTATAACCTCCCTCTGACAGTTCGGACAGAAGGTTTTTCCTTCAGCTTCAAAAATTGGAAAATGGCACTCTGGACAATAGAGAGACAGCATCTTAGCTCCCTTTCGCAACAGTCTCGCTGCATCCATCACAGACTCATCCGAAATTTTTTTATTACTCACGAAACTGTGTAATGCGGAAAGAATATTAAAAGATTCCGTTCTGAGGTGGTGGACATGGCTAAGAAAGTGCCCGAAAGCGTTTTGGACACATTGGACAGATTAATCCAAGACGACACAGTTCCGAGGAGTGTCAGAAGGGTTGCGAGCGAAATAAAGGAGCGCTTACTTTCAAGCAAAAAAATCTCGGTCGAAGCAGCATCGGCGATTACGATACTCGAAGACATATCTGCGGATCCGAATTTGCCGATGCACGTGAGGACGATGATCTGGAACTTGGCGAGTCAGCTGGAGAGGATATCTGTTGATTAAAAAAGAACTGCTTAGAAAATCCATACATTTTTCCGGACTTCTATACATCCCTTCTTACGAGATTTTTGGTGTCGAAATTGTTTCGATTTCGCTCGTCACCCTTGTTTGTGTCTTCGCCTTAGTTGAAGTGCTTCGACTAAAAAAAGGGTTTTTAAGATCTGTGTTTAGGGACCACGAGCAAGAGAAAGTTGGGGCATACTTCTATTCTCTGCTCGTTTTCGCTCTCATAACTCCCTTTTTTCAAAAAGAAGCTGTTTTTGTCGCTGTAACTACAGCGATCGTTGGAGATGGTTTTGCTGGAATTTCCAAAATGCTCGGCAAAGAGCGGGTTGCAAGTGTCGCCATGTTCATCTCCTCCCTTTCAACTGTCTATCTTCTCGGGCTTCTAAACTTTTTTTCGCTTTTTGCGATCCTCGCTGCAACGCTCGTTGAAAGGGTCAAGAAATTGGGCGATTTAATGCTCGAGGACAATTTCACAGTTCCAATTGTAGCGACGATCGTTTACTCAGTAAAGTATATCTCCAATGTGTAGTAGCCAGCACATGGATGCAAGAGATGCGCTAAGGATTTCAAGAGAAGCAGCCAAACGAGTTCAGAAGGCCATTTTACCCCTTCCACTGAAGAAAAGAGCCGAGATTTATGGTTTCGGAAAAAGCGGGATCACAAAGTTCGTGGATAAAGTTGCAGAAGATGCGGCGCTTGAAGTTTTGCTTAAAGAAAAACTCAGAGTTCTAAGCGAAGAGTGCGGATACGTTGGCGAGGGCGATGTGTTCGTTGCACTCGACCCACTGGACGGAACCTTTAACGCGGTGAAAGGAATTCCGTTCTTCTCTGTCAGCCTTTGCTTCTCCAACTCTGAAAAGTTCCGTGATACTTTTTTTGCATATGTATACAACCTTGCAACCAACGAAGAATTTTTTGCTGACGAAGAAGCGTTTAAAAACGGAGAAAAGATAAAAGTGGGGGAAAAAGAAGACCTCAGCGAGATGGATGCAATATACTACTATCCCAAAAAGGAGATGCCATTCAAGAGGATTCGGATCTTCGGTAGCGCAGCCTTAGAGACTTGTCTCGTCGCTGAAGGAGCTTTCGACTGCTTCATCGATGTTCGTGGAATGCTTAGAATATTCGACGTCTCTGCAGGGATTTACATAGCGGAGAAGGCTGGAGCAATTGCAGTTGATGAAAAGGGAAATCCCTTAGGCGAAAAGAAGTTTGAAATTTCTGAAAGATTAAACGTCGTTCTTTCCAACAAATTGGCGATAAAGAAACTGCTGGAGATGGTATTATGAAGTGCGCAGTCGTTTACAAAGCACCCCAGCTCAACCATAGAGTCGAAAAGTTTTTGATAGAAATGGGGATCGCGGTGGAGTTCTTCTCAAAACCCTGCAAGAAACTCCAGAACTTTGATTTCATCGTCACCATCGGTGGTGATGGCACGATTCTGAGCGTTCTCCAAGAACTAAGGGAGTGCCCCCCAATCTTTGGGATAAACACCGGAAAAGTCGGAATCTTGACCCATGCAAAGCCCGAAGACTTTGAAGCTCATTTAAAGGAGGCGATAGAAAAATTCGAAGTCGAAGAGTTCACGAGAATCAAGTGCGAATGCGACAAAGGAGAGTTTTTGGCGTTGAACGAAGTCGCTTTTCTCGCAAAAGAGAGAGCAAAGTTGATTAAAGTAACGGTGAAGGTCGATGGAGAAGAGGTCGATTCATTGCGATGCGATGGAGTAATTGCTTCAACGCAAATCGGCTCCACTGCTTACGCTTTTTCCTTGGGCGGACCAGTTGTTGACCCCTACTTAGATTCCATACTCATAATTCCGATTGCACCGTTCAGATTTGGTTGGAAACCAATTGTCGTCCGAAATGACAGAATAGTAGAGTTTGAATCCGAAAACGCGATTGCCATTGTCGATGGAAAGAGATTCGTGGAGACGAACAAAGTAACCATAGGAAAATCGATCTTTCCTGCGGTGTTTTTTGTAAAAAAGAGAAGATTTATAAATACTTTTCATACTATACGTCGAATAGAATAAAGCTTATTAGCGATACGCACGACTTTTAATGTCCCCGATCGGGGAAGAGGCGGAGAGAGCGAAGCTCACGATGAAGCCTTTCTGCGAGCTCGGGGATACAAGCCATGTTGATAGGTCCCCGGAGGAGCGAGCAATAGCTTGCAATGATTCTGGGGCAACCCAAACATGGCACAATTCCCCGGGGGTCAACTGCTCAGAGTGCGCAAAGCGTGCGATGAAGAGTAGCGTTACTCCGGGGAAACAAAAAAGTACGATCTTTACAGCTAAATGAAATCAAAGAATTCCAGTTTTCTTCTTTATTATCTCCATCGCCTTTTTTTCTTTCTCGCCCCCGCACTTCTCGATTATCTCGTAGCAGTCTCTTATTTTTTCTGCAAACTTTGGGTTTAATTTCAGCCTCGTTGCAAAGATCAGAGCTTCGATGACAGCGTTGAAGCCACGATTCACAGCTCTTATCTCGCTCCTCAGCACTTTGCCCTTTAAAAGCCTTAGATGAACAATAGGTCCTCTGATTTTTGCTTCGAACTCGCAAAAGGCTAAGGAATTTCTCAGTATCGGTGGATCGAGACTTTCAAAGTAATCTTCATTCAAGTCTTCAAAGGTTGCCAAGGCAAACAAAACCGCATCGTTTACTACGTTTGCAACGAAAAAGCTCCCTTTTTCCACATTGCTACGTGTATGCGATGGAAAAAGCTTTGCTTTCGCAAAAATGCTGTCTTCGTTCTCAACAATTATCCCTATGGGCGCTGTGTTTAGCTTTTCGCCCTTTGTGATAACGATTACTTCGTTTATTCCATTCCTAAGCCCAAAGTCTCTAAGCCTCAACTTTCCACCCCTCCAAAAACGCAAGGTATATGGAACTCGCAGTCAAGTCAGCAATTGTGCCGGGATTTAGCCTGTTTTTCAGCAAGAACTCGTCAAGCCTTCTGAACTCGTTAAAATCTTTCGCTTCAATGGCTTTTTTTGCCAAACTCATGACTTCCAAAGCTTTTTCGATTCCAAACTTCGAGATTATCAGCGTGTCTGGGTAACTCGCAAGCATCCTATGATAAAGCAAAACTATTGCATCGTTTGCCCTATCATTCGAGCTAAGAAGAAGACTCGCCCCCTCCACGCTTCTCGGATAACCGTTTGTGATCTCGAATGCTATTAAGTTCTCCTTCGGAGCCAACTTCATCCACTCATAAACGTTCATCCTCTTCCTCAAGATCTCGTTCGCAGTGCTAATGCACTTGAGCGACATCTCTTTGGTTTCAAGAACCCTCGGCTTGCAGAGCTGAAAGGCCTTCAGAATCTCGAGCGACTCGAAGTGAGTTGTGCTCTTTAAGAAGTTCGTCGCATTCTTTCCCGCAACAACTGCGCTCTCTGATTCCCAGACAGCAACGAGCGGGAATAGGAGCAAAAAAGCGCCGAAGTGGACATTCGTGTTAATTCCAAAGTTTTTGCCAGCAATAACAGCTTGAAGCAAATGCAGTCTCTTTTCTTTCGCAGTTTTAAGGAAAAAAGGGAAAGCTGAGACCGCCGAAGTTAAGAAGTGCTCAAACTTCAAGTCTTCGAAGTCGTGCTCTCTGTCTACGTTTCCCGCTTTAGGTGTGCTCGAAACTTCGAGAAGCAAAGCCAAAACTGCAGAAGTCGCCGACTCTTCGGGATTCCTGAACATAAAATAAAAATGGGTCCCTACTTTAACTTTTCTTCGATCAACCTTGCAAACTCTTCGTAGCTACGATAACCAACCACGACGTCACCATTGATGAAGAACGTTGGAGTTCCACTGACGCCATATTCGAGCCCATCGTTGAAATCTTTCTCAACCTCGCTACGATACTTCTCTGAATCGAGACACTCTTTAAAGCTCGAAACATTCAGCGAGAGCTCAGTTGCGTAGTCGTAGAGCTTTGAAAGGTTACCATACCACTCGTTTTGTCTTTCAAACAACAAGTAGTGATACTCCCAGAACTTCCCTTGCTCTTTTGCACAGTTCGCAGCCATTGCAGCCTTTATCGATTTTTCTCCGTGCAAGGGGAAGTCTCTGAAAACAAGCCTTGTAATGTTTCCGTAATTCTCGATTATCTTCTTCTCGACTTCAAGTGCAAACTTTGCGCAGTATGGACACGCGTAATCTGAAAACTCAACAATCACGACTTTTGCATCCTTTGCACCGAGCCAAGGATCGTCGTCTTCGCTTACTTCAATCTTTTCGAGTCTGAGACTCATGAAAGCTTGAGAAGAGGCGATCTTTTTTCCGTCTGCAGAAAGGTAGTATTTCTCGACAGCAAGGGTCCCGTTTTTATCGTAGAATTCGATTTCCACCAAGAAGAACTCGCCCGCGGACGTATAATTCTTAACTCTTGCGCTAACTTCTGGATCTCTCATTTTGACCAGTCTGTTTATCTCCTGCATCGCCTTTTCGAGATTTTTCGAAAAGTCTTCCTTTGTTTCATTCTGAGCTTTCATCGAAATTCCCGGCATTAAAATCGCACCCATTGCGATTCCCACGACAAACCCAACAAACAAAGTTGCGATTGCAATTTTGTTCATGCAAACGCTCTGCCCATCTTTATATATATCTTTCCACACTGTTCTCATGCTCAAGTTCATCGGCATAGCCAAAACGCCTTTTAAGGATAAAAACTGCGCTCCAAGGCAGGGAAGGTATTCCAACGAGATCAGCGAGATCGAAATATTCCCCGAGTTCGCCTTGGGGCTCGATGGGATAGAGAGCTTTAAACACCTGATCGTGCTTTACTGGATGCACTTAGCCGATCGAGAAAAACTAAGAGCAAAACCACCTGACAGCGAAGAGAGAGGAGTTTTCGCTACTCGCTCCCCAAATAGACCGAATCCAATCGGACTTTGTCTTGTAGAGCTCCTCGAAGTTAAGGGGAACAGATTGGTTGTAAAATGGCTTGACGCGATCGATGGGTCGCCGATTGTCGACATAAAACCGTTTTTCGCTGAGATCGACTGCGTTTAGTCCCCTCGCAATTGAGTAAAACTTTAATATTTCTTCGATAATTTTTCTTGTGGCGACGGGGATAGTTTTCCATCCACAGTATTTGGAGCACGAGCAGAGCCCTACGCATCCTGAAAGAAAGGAAAGACTTGCTTACACAATAGACCAGCTGAGGGAGGAGGGAATTTTTTACTCTCCCGACATAAAGGTGATAGAGCCATCGATGGCGAGCGTCGAAGATGTTCTCGAGGTTCACACAAAGGAGTACGTGAACTTTCTTAGAGAGGAGAGCAAACGAGGGGGGATGATAGACCTAGACACGAATATCCCTGTTGGTGTTTTTGAAAGAGCTTTGCTAGCAGCTGGCGGAGCTATAAGGGCGGGAAAAGCGGTGCTTGAAAAAGAAGTTGAAAACGCATTTGCAATGGTTCGTCCTCCCGGGCATCATGCAAGCTCCTACATAGGTGCAGGCTTTTGCTACTTCAACAACATCGCAATAATGGTGAAGTGGTTGCTCAAAAAAGGGCTCAAGCGAATACTGATCCTTGACTGGGATGCCCACCATGGAAATGGAACACAGGAGATCTTTTACAGAGACAACCGAGTTCTTTTCATATCCACGCATCAAATGCCACTGTATCCAGGCACGGGTTATCCGCATGAGTGCGGGGAAGGAGAAGGAAAGGGGTTCACGGTGAACGTTCCGTTACCCCCAGGAACGGGGGATGATGGCTACAAGATGGTAATCGAAGAGATCATTGAGCCATTAACGCTTGAGTTCGAGCCAGAGTTTATTGCAATCTCCGCAGGGCAAGATTGCCACTTCACCGACCAACTTACAGCGCTTGCTTTGACCGCGAGGGGTTATGCGGAGATGGTGAAATGGTGTGTGAACATCGCAGAGGAAATCTGCGACGGAAGAGTTGTTGCGGTTTTAGAAGGTGGTTACAGCGTTGAAGCTGCGTTACCATACACGAACCTCGGCATAATCGCTGCCTTAGCTGGTTTCGACATATCTGCGATAAGAGAGCCAGAAAACTACCTTGCAGAGCTCGTGTGGAGAAAGAAGCCAGGAGCAATTGCGAAGTTGAAAGCAAACATAGAGGACGTGAAAAGAATTCACTCCCAATTCTGGAAGTGCTTCAGATGAACTTAGAGGAATTAAAAAGGGAGCAGGTCAGGATAGCAGAAATGGTCGATCTCAACGACAGATACCGAATTGAAGAGGTCAGATACGTCATTGGAGTTGATCAGACCTTTGTTGGAGAGAAAGTTATTTCGTGTGCCGTGAAGTTCGAGTTTCCAAAACTAAGGGAGATTTCAAGGAATTTTTCCGTCGATGACGTCAGATTTCCATATATTCCGACGTTTTTGATGTTTCGCGAGGGCGAACCAGCGATAAATGCAGTCAAAGATCTCATCTCCGAAGCGACGGTTATCTTGGTTGACGGTAGCGGAATTGCGCATCCGAGAAAGTGCGGGCTCGCAACTTATGTAGCGGTGAAAACAAACACACCAGCGATTGGAGTTACGAAGAGAAAACTCTACGGAGAAATAGTTGGAGAAGGTGAGATCAAGGAGATACGTGACCATGGAGAGCTAATTGGCTATACATTCAAAGCCTGCGGGAACTGTAAGGAGATCTACATTTCACCAGGTAGTTTTATTTCCCCAAAGACTTCCTTGCAGATTGTGAAGATTTGCACGAAAAAAAATCTACCTCTACCTATCGAGATTGCGCACAACTTTGGGCAAGAAATTAAGAAAAAATTGTTTTAAAGTCTTGTTGCGTATTTTGCAAGGAATAGCTCTGGCTCAACGAGTATTGCGATGTTGTAAACTGCGAGAGCTCCAACGATATCGCCTTTCTTTATTGAAGTGTCCCCAAAAGAGCAAATCATGGCTTCGTTTATCGTTTTGTCCTCCTCTACGAGCTTTGGGATTTCGGAATACAGACCAATAAGGCTACAGTTGTCCGCACCAACTCCCGCGATTGGCTGAACAATCGTGCTCGATGGCAACTCAAGCTTTTCCACCTTCAATAGACCTATTTCCCCCTTCTTGAGTTCCTTGTCTTCCGCAGAGATAACGCTTTTAAAAAAGCCGAATTCACTTCTTTTGAATGTGAGTAGAGACAGCTTGACCTTTTTCCTCCTAAATTCACGGTTTTTCCTGTAAACGATATTCGCTTCTTCAACTCTCGTTAGATAACTCATCAAACTCGGCGTAAATTCACCCACCGCAACGTAGTAAACGTTCAGAACCCCAAGCAAATCTCCTTTTTTTATTTCTCCGTCTACAACTGATACAAATATAACTTCACTGACAAACCTGCGTTCTTCAACTTTTCTCGGCCTTCCCGGGCTTATAACGTCGACAACATTACCCATCGCATTCCTAGTGATCATCATGGGAACCGGTATCGTGTTTTCGGGAATTTCAACCCCTTTCACCTTCACCCTCTCCAAAGTGCCCGCTTCGACGTCAATGTTCTCATCTGCAACGAGCGGAAACCACTTAGCGAGGTGCCACCGTCTATACCAGCCGTCTTCAACCTTCGCTGAAACTCGCCTTAACTCCTTCCCCTTACGATACACAACCGTTGCATTGCTCTTCTTCAGCTCAACTTTCGCCTCAGCTTCGCCTTCCCTCACAGCGGTGGGGTAAACCTTCACAATTCCGACGACTTCACCCCTTTTGACGATGCCGTCGCTTACAGACAAAAATATCGCACTGTCAATCTCCTTTTCCTCTTCGATTTTTCTCTTTTTCTCCATTCTGACATCGACAACAGTTCCCAAGGCATGCCTCATTATCGAAAGCGGGGAAATCATAGTTTTCGGGGGAAGTCTTATTTTCTCCACCGGAATTCTAAACGCAGAACCCTTTGTCAACTCCACGTCTTCCCTTGCGATAAGGATTTTCCAATACGCGTACCTACCGGTCTTAAATCCTACCTCCATCATTATTAATAGTTTGTATCCTCTATTTAAGTCTTTTGCCAAGGAGTAAAAGGGTTAATTTTAAATACTCCAACGACTTTTTTATGATAAAAAATTATTTAAAACTCAGCAAACCTTAAATACTGATAAAACAACGGCGTCTGGTGATGCAAAATGCTGTCGGAGTTTATACTGACGGATGAGCAAAAGGCGATAAAAGAGGCTGCGAGAGAGTTTGCAGAGAAGGAGTTTCCAAAGTATGCAGAGGAATGCGACAGGGAAGAGAAGTTTCCATTTGAGCTTTGGAAAAAGACTGCGGAACTTGGATTTATCGGAATGAGCTTCCCAGAAGAATATGGTGGCCAGGGAGCGGGAATTCTCGACTCTTGCTTAGTGGTTGAAGAGTTTTGGCGTGTCGACGGTGGACTTGGGCAAATTCTGTCCACAACCTTCGGTTCGGAACAAATTCTCGCTTTCGGAAATGAGGAACAAAAGAAGAAGTATCTGCCACCGCTTGCAAAGGGAAAGGCGATTTGCTGTGCTTGCTATACCGAACCACAAGCTGGTAGCGATGTCGCTGGAATAAAGACGAGAGCGGATAAAGTTGGAGACGAATACGTAATAAACGGAACAAAGATGTTCATAACAAACGGGACGATTGCAGATTACTACATAGTGCTCGCAAGAACAGACCCCAATCCGCCGAAGAGGCACCACGGAATGAGTGTTTTCATCGTTGAAAAAGGTACTCCTGGGCTTGAGGCAAAGAAGTTGAAGAACAAACTCGGAATTCGAGCAAGCGATACCGCAGAAGTTGTTTTCAAGAATGTCCGGGTTCCAAAGGAGAACCTGATTGGGCAGGAGGGACAAGGTTTCTATCAGACAATGATGTTCTTCAATGTTACAAGGATCCCGGTTGCGTTCCAAGCAGTCGGAATTGCGCAAGGAGCGTTCGAGCTTGCTTTCAACTATGCGAAGAACAGAGAAGTGTTTGAGCAGAAGCTCATAGAATTCCAAGTTACGCAAGACAAGCTTGCCAAAATGAGAACAAAGCTTGAAGCCGCAAGGCTCTTAGCTTACCAAGCAGCACACTTCCAAGACAAAATGGGCTTACCAGATCCCGGGTTGACTGCGATGGCAAAGTACTACTGCGCTCACGTTGCGCACGAGATTGTGAACGAAGCTCTGCAGATCTACGGCGGTTACGGCTACCTGAACGAACAAGCTATTGCAAGAATGTATAGGGATGTAAGAATCCTAGAGATCTACGAAGGAACTAGGGAAATCGAGCTTGAGATCATCGCAAGATCGCTGATGGGAAAGATTCCATCAAGACTCGCTTCGATAAGGAAGCACCCACTTATGTAAATTTTTTTGGTGATGCAAATGGAAGAAGTTTATATTGTCGACTTTCTGCGCTCTGCGTTCTCAAGATCTCGTCCAAGAGAACCTGATAGGGACGTTTACAACAAGATCGACATGCCTGCGGTTGCAGCGATGCTCGTGAAAGAGATGATAAACCGCACCGGCATCGATGCAAGAGAAATTGGCGACGTGATAACGGGTTGCACGATGCAAATGGGCGAAAACTGGCTCTACGGCGGAAGAATAATCAACCTACTCGCGGATCTACCAATCGAAGTTCCCGCACAGGGCACGGAAAGGGTTTGCATTTCTGGAATGTCCGCAATGCACCAGTGTGCAATGGAGATCATGCTCGGCTACAGCGAAATAACGATCGCCTGTGGTATAGAACACATGACTCATTTGCCAATGCAACCAGACCTCAACCCACACATGGGTATCTCGCCAACGCTAATGCAAAGAGCTGACTTGATTCAGAAATATGATCTAATGACTGCGATGAGCATGGGTTTAACTGCTGAGAAGCTTTTTGAGAAATGGAAAGACAAGCTCGGCTGGACAAAGCGAGATCTCGACGAATGGGGTGTAAGGAGCCACAAACTCGCCGCTGAAGCTTTGAAGAAGAACTATTTCCTGAGCGGTGAAGGATATCCAACGAAGCGCAAAGGAGAGATTTTGCCAATAGAAGTGGAGCTTTCAGACGGTAGTAGAAAAGTGATCGAAGTGGATCAGAGCATAAGACCTGAGACCACGCTTGAAGCAGTTGAAAAGCTCCCACCAGCTTTCAAACCGGGTGGAGTCATCACTGCTGGAAATTCCTCGCCCCTGAACGCTGGTGCGTCTGCGATAATGTTGATGAGCAAGAAGAAAATGAAGGAATACGGACTCGAACCGATGGCAAAAATTGTGTCAATCGGCTGGGCTGGTGTTGATCCGAGCGTAATGGGCGAAGGTCCTGTTCCAGCAACGCAGAAAGCTTTGAAATTTGCAAAGCTCGAAGCCAAGGACATCGACTTCTGGGAAGTAAACGAAGCGTTCGCAGTGGTTCCATTGTTCGCAGTGAAGATGTTCAAACTCGACCCCGAAAAAGTTAACACGAGGGGCGGGGCAATTGCCATTGGCCATCCATTGGCTGCGAGCGGTATAAGAATCACGGGAACGCTTGCAAGAATTCTGAACATCGAGAACGCAAAATACGGATGCGCAACTCTTTGTGGTGGAGGCGGGCAAGGAGGAGCTACGATAATCGAGAATGTGAACGTTTAAATTTTTTATTTCCCGATTCCCAAGTGAGTAAAGAGCGAAAATCTTTATAAGTTGAAAGCCTAAAGGCGATAAGCCGAGGTAGCCTAGCTGGTTGGGGCGGCAGACTCATAATCTGCAGGTCGCGGGTTCAAATCCCGCCCTCGGCATACCAAATTTTTAAGGCAACCCAAGGATTTATCTACCCTAAATAAATGAAAGTTCATGCTCTTCGAATCTGCAGAGATTGGTAGACTGAAAGCAAAGAATCGCCTTATCCGTTCCGCAACCGCAGAGTCAATGGCAACGAAAGAAGGATTTGTAACCGACGAACTCATAGAGCTCTACAAGAAGCTCGCAGAAGGTGGTGTTGGGACTATTGTTACAGGATTCATGTTCGTAAGCGAGGACGGCAGAGCTTCGTTCAAGATGACAGGAATCAGCAGTGATGACCACGTCAAAGGACTTTCAAGACTCGTCTCAGAGGTGAAAAAAGTGGCAAAAGACGTTGTTTTCGTCGCCCAATTAGCCCATGCTGGGAGGCAGAGCTTTATTAACCCCGTAGCTCCCTCTGTGGTCAAAGATCTTTTCACGGGAATTGTTCCAAGAGAGATGACAAGGGAAGAGATCGAAAAAACGATCGAAGATTTTGCAAACTCAGCAATCAGAGCTGAAAAAGCTGGGTTCGATGCAGTTCAACTCCATTGCGCCCATGGATATCTTTTAAGCGAATTCATATCTCCTTACACGAATCGAAGACGTGACGAGTATGGTGTGGAGAGGGAGAAGATCCTGCTCGACATAATGGAGAGGATTCGAGAGCGCAGCAGAATTCCGGTGATGATAAAGATGAACGCTTGCGATTTTGTGCCAAACGGACTTGAGATAAACGAAGCCGTGCGAATAGCAAAGCGCCTCGAAGAGAGCGGATTTGAGGCAATCGAAGTAAGCGGTGGGATGTATGAGTCAATTTACCACACAGGATTTAACGTTGTCAGTCAGAAGGTATCAAAAAGCGGGGAGGCGTATTTCAAACACTATGCCTTTAAAATAAAAAAAGTTGTCGACATCCCTGTAGTCGCAGTTGGAGGAGTGAGGAGTCTATCGGTTGCCGAAGAACTGCTGAAGGTCGTGGACTTCGTTGCGATGTCTCGACCGCTGATTCGCGATCCCCAATTACCAAAGAAAATGATGCGTGGAGTTACGCAGAGCGACTGCAAGTCTTGCAACCTCTGTCTGACGAAGATTTTCGAGGGTGAGAAACTCGCTTGCTACGCAAAAAGTTAAGTTACGAACAAAAGTTATAAATAACGACTCGGAACGTGAGAATCATGTCTTCTGTGTATGGGGAGAACATACGAGATGTCGACGTTTCAAAAATTCCAAAACCGTGGCTCAAGTTTTACGACAATGGTGTGCCAACAACGCTCGAAATCCCAAACATCCCAATCCATAAGCTCTATGAGAACACAGCAAAGAAGTTCCCAGACAAAGTTGCGTTCGACTTTTTTGGCACAAAGTGGACGTTCAAGCAAGTTCTCGACGCTTCAAACAAAGTCGCCTTTTTCCTGAAGGAGATGGGAATTGAGAAGGGAGACAGAATTGTCGTAAGCCTGCCAAACACTCCACACTACTTCATAATCGCAAACGCAATATTCAAGATGGGTGCAATTCTCGTCCAAAGCAACCCGATCTACAGCGAGAGAGAGCTCAGGCATGTTGTGAAGAACAGCGAAGCGAAGATGATGTTCGCAATCGATCTAACCTACAACAACTATCGCACGCTCATCGAGGAAGGGTTTTTCCAGAAAGTCGTTATCGCAAAGATAGAAGACTTCCTAAGATTTCCGCTAAACTTGCTCTTCAAAGCCTTTGTTAAAAAGAAGAAATACGGAGATATAAAGATAGAGCGAAAAAGCGAAATCGCGGAGTGGGGAAGAATCATGAGATATCCAAAGCTCGAAAAAGAAGCTGAAATAAACCCAAAGGAGGATGTTGCGGTTTTCCAATACACCGGAGGGACTACTGGACTGCCAAAAGGTGCCATGTTGACGCATTACAACTTAGTCGCAAACGCGCACCAAGTTGCAAGTTGGGATGTTAAAGCGAGTCACAACGATGTTTACCTTGGTGCGTTGCCAATTTTCCACAGCTATGGATTTACGATGGCAAATGCTGGGATGCTTTTAGGCGGTAAATTCATTCCATTACCGGATCCGAGGGATTTCGAACAATACCTGAAAGTAATCGACAAGCACAAAGTCACAACATTCCCAGGAGTCCCGACGATGTACGTTGCGCTGCTGAACAACCCCAAGATAAAGGATTACGATCTCAGCAGTGTGAGAGCTTGTATAAGCGGAGCTGCACCGTTGCCACTGGAGCTCAAGAGAAACTTCGAAAGTGCTACCGGAGGAAAGCTCGTTGAAGGTTACGGTTTAAGCGAAGCATCGCCAGTTACACACTGCAATCCGCTTTACGGATTGAACAAAGAGGGAAGCATCGGCATTCCAATGCCGAACACAATTGCAGTCGTTGTCGACGACGAGGGAAACATTTTGCCTCCCGGACAAGTTGGGGAGCTCGCGATTTATGGGCCTCAAGTGATGAAAGGCTACTGGAAAATGGAGAGCGAGACCGCGAAGGTGCTCGTGAACGGCTGGTTGCTCACCGGAGACATGGCGAAGATGGATGAAGACGGCTACTTCTACATCGTGGACAGGAAGAAAGATCTGATAATTGCTGGTGGTTACAACATATATCCAAGAGAAGTCGAGGAAGTGCTCTACGAGCATCCTGCAGTGCTTGAGGCTGCGGTCATTGGGGTCCCAGATCCCTACCGTGGAGAGACTGTGAAGGCTTTCATCGCGCTGAAGCCCGAGTACAAAGGGAAAGTGAGCGAGGACGAGATAATAAAGTTCTGCAAGGAAAGGCTTGCTGCCTACAAAGTTCCGAAGATAATCGAGTTCCGTGATGAATTGCCGAAGACGCTCGTTGGCAAAATCCTGAGAAGGGCTTTGAGGGAAGAAGAACTTAAAAAACAGAAGAAATAGCAATTTTTAAACTTCCTTTCGCACAAACAGCTCTGGAGTTATCACTATGCTTTCAGCTGGCTTTTCAGGGACTTTGCGGATTAAGACTTTGCCATAGCTACTCCAGAATTCGTTCGCAGTTGCAACATCGCTTTTAGTTCCAAAGGCAACGAATGCCGGACCGTTTCCCGAGAGACCACAACAGATTTTCTCTTTCCAGAGTTTCTCAACGATTTCAAGCGGGTAACCTAAAAGTTCAGCGTAAAAGATCGTATTCTCTCGCATAACATCGAAGAATTCGTGCTTCCTGAGCTTAGAGTCGATTCCCTTCAGCTTGTAGCTCTCTCTCTGGATTTTCTCGAAGTCAACGTCTTTTCTTCTAAACTCTGGAAGCAAAACAGCGACAAACGCTTTCTTGAGAACCCAATCCCAAAGAACTCGTCGATAGTTGTCGGAGATCACGAAACCACCGAGCAAAGAAGCAGATGCGTCATCGAATGCTCCAGTGTAGCTAATTCCAGCTTTCAAAGATAACTCCGAGTTCAAGCTAAGAATCTCTGATGCAATCTTTCTTTCCGTGACAGCACAGATCAAAGCATTGAGAAAGGCACTACTACTCCCAAGACCACTTTTCTCTGGTATCTCAGACTTTACTTTCACCCGAGCTTTGATTCCAAATTTATTAAGCACTTTCTCAGCGACGCTTGAGCCCCTTTCTTCTCCGTTAACGATTAGACAGCTTTCTGAATCTTGCTTAACTCTGACGCTCAGAGTTAAATCTATCGCAAAAGCGCTACCCATTCCAGTTGCCAAAGCGTTGAGGATCGTTCCCTTTGCGTAAGCTTTCGCTTTCATTCACTCACCAAAAACCGAGAACAGCGCTATTCTTTCCTTGACGAGTAAGGGCAACTTTTCGATCCCCACAATTCTTAGCTCGTCTTCTGTGATCTCGTATAGCTCCATCACTGCTTTCAAGTCGTACTCCGCTTTGAAATCCTCCTCGACAAATCCGAGCTTTGAGAACTCCTCCTCGTCGATCACAACGGCGACCGCTTTTTTGCTCGCAGTAACCTTTTTCGCAATCTCTATCTGCCTAGTTGCGGAAAAGTAAAGCAGTATTTCGATTGCAAGCGATTTCGAAATTCTATTCCCAGAGTTCCAGTTCTTAAGAGCTTTCTTCACAGCAAATTCTACGACCTCTAAGCTGACAACAAACCTCGGATCTATAAAGCACGCGAACTTGCCGGTGTTCGTTGGAGTCGTTCCATAGACAATTCTCATAGAACTCTCATCATCGGCTCTATCTTCACACCTCTGTCTGTGAGCTCGTATCTCATCACAGCTCGTGGAACTATTATCCCCTTGAACTTTATGAATTTCAACCTTCTTTGAATCTCGTTCTCAACTTCCCTAAGCGAGAGCTCGATTACTCCGTCGCAGAAGTGCTTCACTGCAATCTCCGCTCTCTCCTCGAGCATTCCCTTCGTCAGTAGAAGCATATATGCAGACTCCTTCTCCCTTGCGTCGTTGAGGAAGAACTCTATCAGCGATATTACGTCCTCGAGGGAATAGCGAGAAAAGAAGAACGTTAGATTGTTTATAATCACCCGATCAAACTTTTCGTTCTTTATTATCGTCTTCACACCGCTCAACACATCATACATCGTTTTCCTAAGGTATCCCTTTGCGTCCGTTTCTTCATCGCTCTTCAGGCTTATGAGCGTGAAATCCTGATACCTTGGGAAGTAAAGGCCGAGGTATCTTCTCACGTCTTTAACACTGTCATCGGTGGCGATGTAAAGAACGTTGTCTCCCAAGTTTGAACCCTCGACTGCGAAGTGGTATGAGAAAACATCTCCTCCTGCACCGGGTTCTTCGATCAAAGCGACAACTGAACCGCTGGGGATTCCTCCACCAAGCTGAGCGTCGAGCGGAACTATGCCCGTGCGGAAGATTTTCATCACCCCCCCCCTTTACCCGCGACTTTATATATTTTTCACTACCTCTTCCTAACTATTCTGTAGAATCCGAACTTCGGTGAAAAGATTTCTCCGTTGATCCTAAGCTTCGATAGAATCTCCTTGGCCTTTGCTTCGTCGATTCCCTCACTTTCAGCCCTCTTTACCACTTCTTCCTCCGGAGCACCGTTTTCGCTAAGGTCTTCGAGTTCCTCTATTATCTTCTTCATTGTCCAAATTCTGTCCCTCTGCCTTTTCGAAGTCCCGCTGAAAGCGAAATCTATGTCGAGCTCCCCGGTTTCAGGATCAACTGCAATCTGCGCAAGGCTTCGTTCCATTATCTTCGTTACTCTATCAACGTCTTCGGCAGTAACAACTTCGCTCAAACGAACTCTTGCAGAAGCTTCTGCCAGCCTAATGACGCTTTCGAGTTGTCTCGCAGTTATTGGAACGGGTGAGTTTTCCTTTGCCTTCGATCGCAATGAGATGTAGTAGTCTTCTATCCTCTTTTTCGCCTCCTCACTCAAAATCGGGAAAAAGTTCTTCGCATATGCAATGTATTTTCTGAAAAGCTCGGGATCTATCGCTGGAACTATGTTTGCAATTCTACTCTCCTCGCCGACCAATTTCATTTTTTCAAGAGTTTCTCCAAGCTGATGGATGTTCAAGATGTGCTCCGCAAGCCTTTTGTCTTTCTCGATCTCGGGCTCATCGGTTAAAACGAAAATAAGATCGAATCTCGAAAGCAAAGTTGGAGACAACTCGATTTGCTCTGCAATTGGTGAGAATCGATCAAATCTTCCGTATTTTGGATTCGCTGCCGCGAGTAAAGCGCAACGTGCTTTCAATATTGCATTTATTCCAGCCTTTGCGACGCTTATTGTCTGCTGTTCCAACGCCTCATGCAGAGCAGAGCGATCTTCTTTTCTCATCTTGTCTATCTCATCTACAAGCGCAATACCCTTGTCTGCAAGAACCAACGCTCCAGCTTCCAAAGTCCACCTACCATCGACTTCGTCACGAACTGCAGTCGCAGTCAATCCAGCAGTCGTAGTCCCCTTTCCAGTTGTATAAATGCTCCTCGGTGCAATTCTATGTACAAATCTAAGCAGTTGCGACTTCGCAACTCCCGGATCCCCGACCAATAGAATGTGGATGTCCCCACGAATTTCTGTCCCATCTGGAAGCTTTTTTGGGACTCCACCAAACAATTGCAGAGCTATTGCAAGCTTTATATCCTCGTAACCATAGATTGACGGTGCGATCGTTTTTACAATCTTTTCGTAGATGTCATCGCTCCTTGCCAAAGCCAAGATCCTTTCCTTGTCCGCCTCCGTGATCTCGAACTCTTCGTATTCCTGTTGAACGATCTCGATCGAATTTCCTTCTAAGTAGAGATCCATATGCGTTAGCTTTCTCTGCTGAAAGCCTCTTGGCTTCGCTCTAACGATGCCATTCACAACAACTCTATCCCCAGGGTTTATGACACCCGCAAGGTCTCCTTCGAGAATTATGTCGATGCTCTGTGGTTGTTCTCCACCACGCAGATTCTCGGGATACTCCTGAACCTTTACTCTTTGGCTGTCAATCGAAACGCTTTTTTCGGGGAGGAAAACGAACTTCTTCCCACCACAGTTGCAAAAGTGGGGATACCTGAGCATCGACTCTTCTTGGAAGACTTTGATCTCAGCGTTGCAGTCCAAGCATCTAAAGACCCCAATAACGATGCGAGGTCTAACCTCAGTCACTTTTCTCACTATTCCCTCGATTGCAACGAACTTCGAAATGTGTGAACTCCTGAGATTCCTTATCAAGATCTTTCTCGTTGCGGGTAGCGAGTAGATTCGAGGTTTACAACCCTCAAGCGGAACTCCATAGATGTTCGTCGCCCTCGCAAGTCCTTGTTCAGCATGCTCAAGAACTATGTCGGGATTCTCGAGCAACTCTTCTCCAAGTCTTCCCTCCTGATACACGAGTAAATCACGGGTGAAGTTAACATGAATCGATTTCTTGTCTCCACACTCTCTAATCCGAAATGCAAGCTTGTTCAACTCCTCAAAATAATATTTCTCGAAGAACTCCGTCCAGATTTCTGGACTGCTGATCATTAGCTACTCTTTGCAAAAAGCTTAAAAAATTTACTGCTCAGAATTTAGGGATGCTCCAAGAAAAAACCGTAGCAAAAGTCGTTGGACATCTCCCAAAAAAGGTCCTTCTGAAGGTTTATTCAGATAAGGGGATGCTCGAATTTGTGAAAAAACTCGCAACTCTAAGTGACTCCATCGAGTACGAGTTTTTAAGCGAAAAAGAGAGTACAACAAATTTACCAGGAATCGAGATCGCGAACGTAGGCATCTTTTTCCACTTGATTCCGCAGCATTCAGAACTCGAATCCTTTCTTTTGGCGATAAAACTCGCATCCGAAGCTGAGAGTACTACAAGGGGTTCGATGGAAATCGTAACTTTCGTTTCAAGTTTTTGTCAGAACTGCAGAATTGCAGTAGACGCAGTGAACAAAGTTGCCATAAAGCTCGGGCTAAAGCATCACATCATTGACGTCTCCCAGTTCCCAGACATCGCTGAGAAGTACGGAATCTACGGAGTCCCAACCGTTTTCGCTGGGAAAATCGTGTTGAGAAGGGTCTTCACAGATCAAGACTTTGAAACATGGATAAGGGGTGCGATGGAGGGTGATTATTACGAGTTCATAGCATATAAGCTTGAGATTGGCGAAATAGAGGATTTAGGTGAGCTCATTGATAAAACTGAAACGCTTGCAGAGCTCATGGCGCACGAAAATTTCTTCGTCCGTTTGGGTGCGATGGCTTTGCTTGAAAGGCTCGCAAAGAATGGCGCAAAGATAAGCAGGGAAGCGAGAGAGGAGATAAAAAGGCTTTTAAAGCACGAAGATTCTCGAATAAGAGAGGATGCGGTAATGATGCTTGGCATTGTCGGTGACAAAGAAGATCTTTGCGTTCTCGAAAGTCTCACGAGCGATGAAAGTGTTGGCGAGTCTGCAAAAGAGGCAATCCAAATGATAAGGGAAAGATATGGAAGTTAGTATAGGTGGAATAAAAGCAACCTACCAAATCGCAGGAAAACAATGCGCTTTGCTTTGCCCTCCACATCCGTTGATGGGAGGGAACAGGTTTGATGTGAGACTCGAGAGAATCTCGGAGAAACTGAACGACTCCGGAATCTCAACGCTTGCATTCGACTACAAGGGCTACCGCGATGGCATTGGAGAAATCGAAGACGCAAAGATCTGCATTAAGTTTTTGAGGCAAAGGCATTCAGCGATTTTCGTAATTGGCTACTCCTTTGGGAGTGTTGTCGCGTCGAATGTCGCCGATCTTTGCGATGTCGCAGTTTACATATCTCCCCTTCCTTCAATAGGTTCAATAAAATTCGCGGACTGCGGAAAGAACAAGCTTTTCATCATTGCTAAACGAGATCAGTTCGTATCCCTTGGCAAAAGCTTTTTGCTCTACCAGAATGCAAAGCCCCCAAAGGATTTCCTCATTCTCGACACAGACCATTTCTACTTCGGGAAATTTGACGTTCTTGCTGAAAAAATTTGCAATTTTTTGTCAAAATAGAATAAAAATCAATCTCGCATAACGAGGACGTTCTCAGGCTTTCCCGCTGGGACTGTGTAATTTGGCGGGAATATACCAAGTCTCTCGGCTTCTTTGGCTAACCAATCCCTGTGCTCAGGATGCGCAATCTTTATGAGCGATACCGCTCTTTCTCTGACCGTCATGCCTCTAAGGTAGGCAACACCAAACTCTGTTGCGATGTATTGCGTCATCGATCTCGGAACTGTTACATTTGAACCCGCTGGAAGGATTGGAACTATTCTCGAGCTCCCGTTGTAACTCGAGTATAGCGCAAGTACACTTTTGCCCATCCTATCCTTGCTGAAAAGACAGCCCATCACAAAGTCGAGCTGCCCTCCTGTTCCGCTGACTTGGAAGAGCTTTCCTGCTGGACTCACGAGCCCGAGCTGTTCGGAGTTTACCTGCCCCATCAGATCAACCTGCATCGCCTGATTCAACGAGAACATCTTTGGTTGTTGAGCTATCACGAATGGATCATTCGTGTAATCCACTGGATACGTTGCGACCTCCGGATTCCTGTCGAGATAGTCGTAGAGGTTTCGAGTTCCGATGACGAATGTGAAAACACTCTTTCCTCTGTCTAGTCTCTTCTGCGAGTTCGTTATGATTCCTTCCTCGATCAAAGCCATAGTTCCGTCTCCGATCATTTCTGTGTGAACTCCGAGTTCTTTGAAGTCACAGCCCTTCAGTATTCGCATCACCGCATCTGGCAGTGGTCCAATTCCAACTTGCAACGTTGAGCCGTTCTGAATCAGACCCGCCTCTATGATGTTTTCGGCAATCATCTCGTCCTCTGCGGTTGGTGGAGGAATGAACGGAAGAGACATCGTCGGGAACTCCTTGTCCTCGACAATATAGTCAACTTCGGAAATGTGAATGCACTCGTCGTAGCCTCCGTAAATCCAGGGCATGTCTTCTTTAACGACTGCAACGACCATTTTCGCAGACTTCGCAAGGGCTTTCATGTGGGAACATGTAACTCCGAAGTTAAAATAGCCGTGTTTATCCATCGCAGTCACGGGAAGAAATGCGATATCAATTTTCTTGTTAAAAACCTCTCGTACTATTTTTGGGACGTCGTGGTATAGGTTTGGTCGGAACATGCAAACGCCAAGTTCTTTGCTGAAAGGTCTCGTCGACATGTGTAGAAAACCGCTATGCCACTTAAACACTTCCTGCATCGGATCTACTCGTAGGAACTCGTAGGGCAAGATATCTATGAAGGTTCCGATGTTAACATTGCTGAGCTCAGATTTTCTCTGCGCAAGATACTTGTCCACGACACTTGCAAAACTTACCGCACCGCCAAGTTCGACGAACATGTCATTTTTGATGAGCTTTGCAGCTTCTTCAGCACTTATAAGCTTCTTCTCGTATTCTGCCTTCATCCACAACACCTTTCTTGCGTAAGCCCTTAGATTTTAAATTTTTCTCTATGATATCAATGGACTTTCTAAATTATAAAAAATTTCACAAATATAGAAATTTTTATTGTGTAAATTATTTTCCAAGCTTGAGCTTCCACTTTTTCTCCCAGTATTCCGCCATCTTTTCAAGCACTGGCAACTTCTCCCCACTCAAAAATCTGACGCAAGCTCCTCCAGCGATTGAGACATGACTTATTTTGTCGGAGAGTCCAAAGAGGTTCACTGCAGACGCAGTGTGTCCTCCGCCAACGATTGCATAGGTCTTTGATGCAGACTTTAGGATCTCGTAGGTTCCGAGGGAGAACTTGTTGTCCTCATAAACACCAGCAGTGCCGTTGATCACAACGGTTTCGAACTCTGGGATTTGCGATGCAAACTCGTTGACAGTTTCGACGCCTATATCCTTAATCTTCCCCTCTCCTGTGAACTTCTCCACTGCGATGTCTTCCCTTACCCCACTTCTCTCAACACCGAAATCAACTGGGAGAACGATTTTGTTCCCAAATTTTTCAAGCAATAACCTAGCCTCCTCATCTTTTACTCCTTCCTTGTTGTCCTCCACGACTTTTTCATTTTCCTTCCCAATCTTAAACCCCTTAAGCATGAGGAAGTAGTTCGCAACAACCCCTGTTAAAAAGACTTTCTCCGCAATTCCATTTTGGAGAACGTTCTTCATGACCTTTATCGGATCCTTTATCTTCGCACCACCGAGAACGAACGCTGTTCTCCCCGGTTTCAAAGCTCTGCTGAGCGCATTTATCTCCTTCTCCGCAAGTCTCCCAATAAAGCTTGGCAAAACTGGGATAAAGCCAACAAGCGATGCATGACTTCGATGAAATGCTGAAAATGCGTCGTTTACAAATACGTCGAAAAGCAGAGATAGCCTTTTGACGAGAATCGACTCTGCATGCTCCTCTGCACTCCTCTCAAGCTGTTCTTCCGAGTAAAAGCGGATGTTTTCCAACAAAAGGATCTCGCCGTTACAAAGGTTTTTGATTCTGTCCACGACTCTTTTGCTGAATATCTCGTCCACGTATTCAACTTCTCTTCCAAGAATCCTTGACAGGACTTTCGCATGCTCTTCCAGGGTCGTAAAGTCCTTTCTGCCCGGTCTGCTTTGATGAGCAAGGATCACGAGCTTTTTGTCTTCGAGCTCCCGAATCGTTGGAACGTGGCTTTTGAAGCGAGAGGTGTCGAGAATCGTTGAATTCACGATCGGTGCATTTATATCGACTCTGAGCAACACCGACGAGAATTTTCCCGCATCGTCAAGAGTTGGCAGATCCATAACGCAAGTTTGGCTTCGTTTAAAAGAGTTTTTTAATCCAGCCTGTAAATACAAATCATGGAGCTCACGGATCTCGGGGTTTTATGCAATGGGGTAAAAGAGGGCAAACTCGGCTTGGGACTTGCAAAGTTTAACGGAACAATCGCTGGCGTTTTCACAAGCAATAAGATAAAAGCTGCTCCTGTGATAATCTGCAAGGAGAACATAAGCCTCGGATATGCAAAGGGGCTAATAGTGAACAGCGGAAATGCAAACGCTTACACTGGCGAAAGAGGGATTGAGGATGCAAAAGAGATGTGCAAGATCGCAGCGAATCTCTTCAACTGTGACGCAAAAGAGATCGCAATCGCCTCAACGGGGGTCATTGGGAGAAGGTTGGACATGGAATGGATTAGAAAAAAAGCTGTAGAAGTTTTTTCAGGGCTCGGAAACACGCGAGAGTGCGCTGAAAGGTTTGCAAACTCTATAAGGACTACTGACAGGTTCATAAAGAAGGCTTTCAGCGAAAAGGCGAAGATTTCTGCGATTGCAAAGGGAGCGGGAATGATCGCACCAAATCTCGCAACGATGCTCTGCTTCATCTTCACAAGTGCAAAGTTCGAAACGGGCGAGCTTTACGAAATGCTGAAAAATGCCGTGAAGCCTTTGAACAGACTAACAGTCGATGGGGATACCTCGACGAACGACACAGTGCTACTGATAGCGCTTGGGAAAGAGAGAGTGGAGAGAGACGTTTTCGAGGAGGAACTGACAAAAGTTTGCTACAGTATTGCCAAGCAAATCGCGAAGGATGGCGAAGGTGCAACGAAGATGTTCGAAGTATTCGTCAAAGGAGCAAAAAGCTCTAAGGATGCAGAACTCGTAGCAAAAGCGATCGCAAACTCTTTGCTCGTCAAAACCGCGATCTTTGGCTCGGATCCGAACTGGGGGAGGATAATATCTGCGATTGGCTACAGCGGTGCGGAAGTTGACGAAAAGATAACGATTGCCTTTGAGAACGATGAGCACAATGTGAAGCTTGTGGACAATGGAGTTATCACGGGAATGGAGAGAGAAGCAAAGGAAGTTATGAAAGGGGATTTCAAGATAATCGTAGACCTGCACAAGGGTAACTGCGAAGATTTTGCAATCGGTTGCGATCTGAGTTATGATTACGTGAAGATAAACTCTGAATACACAACTTAGAGCTCAATCGCATGTGATTCCTTAACAACGTTGAGCACAAGCATCGTATAAGTTTTTTTAACGCTTTTCATGTTCAGAAGCCTTTTTACGAACTCATCCAGCTTTTTTCTACTTTCGAACTTTGCAACCACGATTATGTCGAAGTCTCCAGTTACGTCGTATACTGCGGTTACGTTTTTCTCCTTTGCGATCTCCTTTTCTATCTCAACTATTTGTCCGCCTTCTGCGGATATTCCAATGATCGCAGTTATGTCGTAGCCCAACATCGGGTAATTGAGAACTGGAATGAACTTCTCTATAATCCCCAGACTCTTGAGTTTGTTGATCCTGTTGTAAACAGTTCCTTCCGCAACTCCAACTTTTTCTGCAATTTCCTTCAGACTTTTCCTCGCATCTTCTTGGAGCTCTCTGATTATCTTCAGATCAACTTCGTCGATCTTTGCCATATAAAAATATCGCAGACTCTTTTAAAAATTTTTGTCCCCAATGTCTCGCGGTTTTTCCCTCACGAAGAGAAGAAGTATCAGCGAAACGATCGACGCTACTAAGCAGAACTCAAAAGAAAGCCTGTACGCTTCGACCGGATATCTATCCCCGAGTTTTCCCACGGAGTCCATCAAATATCCCATTATCGTCTGGAAAACTCCTGCACCGACAAAGGGAAAGACGTTTATGAAGCTGATCGCAACCCCGGTCATTCGAAGAGGGAATTGCTCCTTGACTAGCGTGTACGCAATTGGTCCAGCGCTTGAGAAGAAGCCGAGCATGAACGATATGATGCTAAGCTCAATCATACCAAGTTTCTCTGGAAAAAGAACTAAAGGTAACCAGAAGATTGTGAAACCGATTCCACTGAGAACCATTGGGAGCTTTCTTAACCCAATTTCGTCCGAAATTCTTCCAAGCAAAGGTGCTCCGATAATAGCACCGATCGCAAAGAGCATCAAAACCGTTCCAGCGAGAACTTTGGAAAGATTGAGGACATCGACAAGAAAAGGACCTCCCCAAAGTCCCTGGAATCCCATAACAATACCGTATCTGAGCATCGCAGAAACTGCAAGAAGCCAGAGAGTTAAATTGAACAGAAGTTTGAAGTCCTCTCTCCTCGGAGTCTCTTTTTTGAAGCCTGAAGGAGCATCTTTTACGAAAATGATGCAGAGTAAGAGTAGTAAGGCAGTTATAGCACCAATAACCGCAAAGGAAAATCTCCAGCCAAAGTTCTCTATGGAAAATGCAAGCGGGTAGGAGGAGAAGATTGCCCCAAAGTTACCGATTGCAAAGAGAATTCCCATTGCAGTTGCGAACTCGTTTGCCTTGAACCACTGCGACATTATCTTTACCGTCGGGATGTAAACTCCAGAAACTCCGATTCCAATTAGAAGGCGAGAGAAGACTGCAAACTCGAAACTGGGAGCGGTCACGAAGATCAGAATCCCGAACAAGGTGACGGATGTGAAAGAAACAACGACTTTCTTTGCGCCTTTAACGTCGCTAAGGACTCCAACCGGAATCTGTAGAACCGCATATGGATAAAAGTAGAGCGAAGAGAGAACTCCGATCGCAAGCGCTGAAACTGCGAATTCGAGCATTAGATCGTTCGCCATCACCGCTGGAGAGGTGCGATGGAAGTAGACAAAGAAGTATATGCTCGAGAGAACTACAAAGATAACCCACTTACTCGATCTCAAACCTGAGCAGCGCACAGATACCACCGAGCTTTGAAACTATTTCTCCTGGCTCAAACTCCGAGCTAAGGATCGCAACCTTGCCGCCCATCCTTCTTACTTCCTCCATAAACGCATCGATGTCCCATTTTTCCCTCTCCCTTAGCAGGTAGTCATCTGAAACCAGAAGCGTTTCTATGGCTCCGTATTCTTTAGCCTTTTGAACGCTCTCAATTCCATACGCCACTTTCTCTCCTTTTGCAATCCCTTCAAGCAGTTTTTCAACAAGTTCAGCTTCCTCTGCAAGCCTAATTTCGCCCACGAGTCTCTCTATTGTCCCTCTGCGCACAACTTCAACGAATCCACGAGTCCCTATCGATGAAGTGTCAACAACTACCGCCTTCTCTGCCAAATCAGGAGCCCTTGATACGATGAACTCGTAAAAATCCTTCTTCGCAAATCCCGGACCTGCGATTACAAGAAATCTGAAGTTCAAAGTCTTGAGCTTCCCGAGCACATGAGCGAAGAATTCTTCTCTTGTTCCGTCGTAGTCTTTTGAGTAACTGCCTCGCTCTTCAAAGATCTCTTCAACCCCCCATTCTCTTAAAACTCCTGCAATCGCTTCTCCTTCTTCTATTGTCAGTATTACGACTTCTGGTCTTTTTGATTGCTCGACCGCTTTCTTCAACCGCTCTATTTGCTCTGGTTTCCATTTCTTCACTATACTCAGCTCCCTTCCGACTGTAACGTTCAGTGTGTGAAAACTCGAAGCGTCGATGCCGGCGATAATTCTACCTGTTATCCTGAGCCTGTTTGCGAACTTGTGAAATTCGACCCTCTCAACTTCAACACCAATGCGAACAACGACAAGCTCCTTATCGCTCCTCAGTTTATCGTCGCTCTGCATCGCTCGCTTTGTAACCGAGAAAACCACGTCGCCTTTCTCTATTAGGAACTTCAAGTGCCAGAGATCTTCGAGTGTTTCAGGAATTACCTTTATTTCTCCCTCGTTTCCCCGCAAATTTTCTTCAACGATTTGCACAAATGAATTGGCTCTCGATTTTTAAAGACGTCACAACTCCTTAAGGAATTTTCTCAGCTCCTCTTTTATCTCATCAACGCTCTTACCCTCGAATCCAAAGTAAGAAGCAAATGCCGGAGTTGTTGTGAGAATCGTAGATCTTCCCTTTTTTTCGGCGTTTATGAGTTTCAACTCCCGGAGCTTTTTCACGTGCTCGTAGCACTTATTTCCACGAATCTTCGCAAGCTTTGCGAGTGATAGTGGTTGCTTTAAAGCGATGACGGCGAGAGTTCTGAGAGTTCCCTTGTCCAAGTCTCTTTCCGTGAACTTCTCAACAATCCCTGCGAAATCTTGCTTAACCCTCATAAGATAGCGATCTGCAACTTTCACAATCTCAATCGCAGAATCCATCGCCTCGTATTTCTTTGCAACGCTCTCTATCGCCTTTTCAACAACTTCTTCGCTTTCGTTAAGCATCCTCGCTATCTCTGACACCCTTATGGCAGAAGGAGCTGAGAAAAGGATCGCTTCAACTGCTTTCTCGATCATGCGCCAAACTTCTTTGAAATGTTGAGCAGATCAAGGGCTATGTTCAGCACATCCATCCCTCGAATTCTGCAGAGTCCGCCTTTAGTTGCCGAGAACTCATCAAATCTCGTAACCTCATCTCTGCGCACGTCTTCGTGGGTTATCGAGACAACAACTGGATCCGCTGTGTGGTCTCCGACCTTCACAGGAGTTGAGTGGTCGGAGGTTACGATCAGGCAGACGTTGGAAAAGTCCAAATCCAAGAGATTCTCAAGATGTGGATCGAGTTTTTCTATGAACCTCACCTTCCCGTTGAAGTCCCTGTCATGCCCAAGTTCATCGAACGCCTTTAGGTGCAGCAACACCACGTCGCTAGAGTCGAGTGCTTTCACCGCAGAGCTTATCTTCGATTCCAAATTCGTGTCCTTGTTTCCCGTAGCGCCCTGGGGTGTGAAGACTTCACCCCCAACGAGTTTTCCCACTCCTTTTATCAAAGCAGTTGCAGAGATCACTTTTAGCCTTAGCCCAAACCTATCCTTAAAGCTCGGAACCTCCTTCATCACCCCAGCACCACGCAAAAGAATTGCATTCGCCTTCTTCAACCCATTTTTAGCTCTTTGCTCATTTACCCAGTGCTTCTCAAGCGTCTCATGTGCCTTTTGCATGAACTCGTTGATGATTTCAGCAACCTCCGCTCTGTTCGACTTACACCTCCTCACTTTCTCCCCTACAGCCTTTGGATCCGTGTCTGTCGCAAAATCTGTGAACAATCCACGGAAAACAACCGCTGCCCTGTGTCCAGTAGCCTTCGCAACCTCGAACTCGACTGGTAAGCTTATCTCGTTCAAAGCTTTGACGAGCTCTTCCGTCTCAGAAATCCTTCCAGCTCTTCTATCGACCACAACCTTATCGAAAATGCTACCATCACCAACAACAGTCGCAAAGTTCGCCCTAAACGCAACGTCCCCGGGTTTGAGCTCGATCCCGACTCCCAACGCTTCTATGGGTCCGCGACCCGTGTAGAATTTGTAGGGATCGTAGCCCAGAAGCGCAAGGTGACTCGTGTCACTTCCTGGGCGAATTCCCGGAGCTATAGTGTCCATGATTCCATTTACGCTTATTTCAGCGATTTTGTCGAGATTTGGCTTCTTTGCAACAGTTAGGGGAGTTTTTCCATTTATCGGTCTATCGGGCAAGCCGTCGAGGATCAGCATCAAGACGGACAATCTATCACCCACTGTTGTTTGGAAAAAGAATTTATAAATTCATCGTCAGTTGCGATGTGATCTGCGTTGTCGGTGCTGGGCTTGCTGGGCTTTGTGTTGCCAATGAATTAAAAAGTAACTGCGTGGTTTTCGAAGCGAAAAAAGTTGGCGGACTGCTGAACAGCGAAAAAATAGATGGGTTTACATTCGATACAGGCGGATCTCACATAATCTTTTCAAAAGACACCGAAATCCTGAAAGAAATGCTTAACTACGTTGGAGATTACGTTGAGCACAGAAGGAGAGCCTTCATACTCTACAACGGAAAACTCGTCAAGTATCCATTTGAGAACGGAATCTTTTCACTCCCCGCTCAGGAGAGGTTCGAGATCTTAAAGGACTTCGTTGAAAACCTCCTGAGGAAAAAGGAGGAGCCAAAGAACTTACTCGATTGGTTTCGTTACGTTTTCGGGAATGCAATAACCGAAAAATATCTCCGGCCTTACAACGAGAAGATCTGGAAAAAAGATTTGAGGGAGATATCGCTCGATTGGGTTGGTGGAAGAATTCCAAATCCTCCTATCGACGACGTGCTCAGATCTGCGGTCGGAATTGAAACCGAAGGTTACACGCATCAGCTCCGATTCTTTTATCCGCTCAGCGGTGGAATCGAAACTCTTGCGAGGAACTTGGCAAAAAACGTTGCAATTAGAATGGAAGCGGTAAGAAAAATCGAGTTCGAGGGTAAGATTGTTGTAAACGGTGAGCACGAGTTCGACAAACTCGTGTACACAGCTCCTCTAAAAGATTTACCCTCGATGCTCAAAGAGGCGAAGGAAATAAGGGATGAGATCGACAAGCTCGAGTGCAACTCACTTGCGGTCGTGGGGATCGGTGTTAAGGGCAGAGTTCCGAATGTTCACTGGATCTACGTCCCGCAGAAAGACATAGTTTTCCACAGAGTTGCTTTTCTGAGCAACTACAGTCCAAACATGGCTCCAAAGAATTACGCAACGATCATCGCCGAGATTTCGAATCCAGAAGACTTCAGCGAAGATGAAGTGCTTGAAGGACTGAGAAAAATAGGAATAGAGAACGAAGTTGAGCTCGTTAAAACTTGGAAGTGGAAATACGCCTACGTAGTTTACAACCACAGCTACCGTGTAAGCATTGAGAAGATCAGGAGCTTTTTGCTCCAAAGAAACATCCTTCCCTTCGGGAGATTTGGTGCATGGGAGTATCTGAACATGGATGCGGTTTGGAAAAGGGCAAAAGATGTTGCTTATGCGTGCACTAATGGTAATATTGAACAAGGACAACGCTGAAAAGCTCAGAGAATGCTTGAAATCTCTTGTGAATCAAAGTGCGAAACTTTGCGACGACTTCGAGATCTTAGTCCTCGACGGTGCATCCGGAGATAATTCTTCGAGAGTCGCCGAGAGCTTCTCCAAGCTCTATCCCTGCGTGAAGTTTAAGGTTCAAGAGAGGCTCGGGGGGACTGGTTATGCAAGACGTGAGGTCTGCGACCTCGCTTTGAGGGAGGGCTACGATGTCGTGCTCTGGGGAGATTCGGAGAACGTTTACAGCAGAGATTACGTTGAAAAGATCTTAAAAGCTCTTGAAGATTGCGAAGTCGCTGGTGGAGTTCCAATTGTAAGGGGTGGCTTTTTCGCGCACGCTTTCGCATGGTATCATGCGATCCACATAATCTTCAACATCTACCACAAACACATTCCCGGAAACAACAAGGCTGAGAAAACAAAGATATACGAGATCTGCAGGTATCCTGAGAGCAAAAGGGCTGACGACTATGGGTTTTCACTGCTTTTAATGAAAAAGCGGATAAAGCTCAGGCAAAAAATCGTCGATGCAAGGGTTTTCGTTTCAGTCCCAGAAACCATGCGGGAAGTTTTTAAGTGGCAGAAGGCGAGAGTAAAGGGTTGCGCCGAAGCGTTGCGTTTAGTAAAGTTCAAACCCTACGATTTGTTGGCATGGTCGCTATTTCTACCACTGCTCGTCTTTTCTTTGCTCGCAGTTCCTTTCTCGCCCATCTTTGCAGTGATTCCTTTGACCCTTGTCACATTCTCAGTCTGGGTTTTCTTCAAGTCCTTGAGGTTCATTGAAAAGCCGAGAAAACTGTTTTTCTTTGCCCCACTCATCGGCCTTGCCATTCATTCTCTCTTCTCAATTCTCGGACTCTACTACTACCTCAAGGATTAGAAACACATATATTTCTTCCGCTCCATTTCGCTTGAGCCGGGGTTGCCGAGCGGTAAGGCGCACGCCTGGAGAGCGTGTGGGCTTTGCCCGCGTGGGTTCAAATCCCACCCCCGGCGTTCGTTAAATTTTTATGCTCCTTTTTAAACTGAAATCATGAAATACTCGGATTACGTTGCAAAAGATTACGTTCCAAGCGAGAACGAAGTTTTGGTTTCTTTTCTCGTAAAACCAGCAGAGGAGTTCGGGATAGAAGAAGTCGCTGGAGCGATCGCAGCTGAGAGTAGCACTGGAACTTGGACCGAACTCTTTCCTTGGTATGATAAGAAGAGAGTCGAAAGATTGTCTGCAAAGGTCTACGAAATCAAAGAATTTGGGGATCGCTGGACTGTGAAAATAAGCTACCCGTTTGAACTCTTTGAGCTCACGAACTTGCCTTCCTTCCTCGCATCTGTCGCTGGGAACGTCTTCGGAATGAGAAGAGTTGCAAAGTTGCGATTGGAGGACATAAGGTTCCCAAAAGAGTTCCTAAAATGCTACAAAGGTCCATTGAAGGGCTTGGATGTGAAGAAGATATTTGGAGTCGAGAGAGCGATAGTGGGAACGGTTCCAAAGCCTAAGGTTGGATACAGTGCAGAAGAAGTTGAATCCCTTGCTTACGAGCTTTTGAGCGGTGGTCTCGATTTCGTGAAAGATGACGAGAACCTCGCAAGCCAAAGCTTTTGCAAGTTCGAGGATCGGTGCAAGAGGATAATGAAAACGATAGAAAAAGTTGAAAAGGAAACGGGAGAGAAAAAGGTTTGGCTCGCAAACATAACCGCAGATGTCAGAGAGATGGAAAAGAGACTTAAGCTCGTCGCAGACTATGGGAACCCATACGTGATGGTCGACGTCGTCATAGCTGGATGGAGTTCTCTGAGCTTTATTCGAGATCTTGCGGAAGACTTTGGACTTGCGATTCATGGACATAGAGCCATGCACGCAGCGTTCACGAGATACGATCACGGAATATCGATGTTCACTATCGCAAAGCTCTACAGAATTCTCGGAATTGACCAACTCCACATTGGCACCGCTGGCTTTGGGAAGCTTGAAAGTGCCAAGGATGAAGCAATTCAGATTGCCGAAATGCTTAGAAGTGAGAAATTCTCACCGAAAAATCCCATCAGGTTCGAACAGAACTTCTGGAATATAAAGAAGGGTATGCCTGTTTCCTCCGGCGGTCTGCACCCAGGAGTGTTGCCGAAGGTCGTCGAAACCTTGGGAAAAGATATCGTTTTGCAAATCGGTGGTGGAGTTCTTGGACACCCAGACGGTGCAAGAGCTGGAGCGATCGCCGTAAGACAAGCGCTCGAAGCTATAGAGCTTGGCATAAGCGTCGAGGAGTTTGCAAAAAGCCATAAAGAGCTCTCAAGAGCTATAGAGAAGTGGGGAACAGGAATTAAAATTTGATCACAATTGATGTGCGAAGCCATTTTCAGCAAAGGTTTCAAAGCTCTGATTTTATATAAAATAACTAACCAAAACTTTGATAAATCCAAAGCCTTATCTCTTCACAAGCCCCGTGGGGTAGTGGTCAATCCTGCGGGACTCTGGATTCCGCGACGCCGGTTCGAATCCGGCCGGGGCTATTATTTTTGATCGTTCCAGTTGCAAGTTTTTCAATACGCATTCGCAACACAAGGCCGAGTTGCAAACTCCTTTTCCTTCCTAAAAAAAGCAGTATTTGAGATTTCCGTCTGGGATTCGGATGCTTGAATAGAAAAATGGGGCCGCCGAGATTTGAACTCGGGTCTCCGGCTCCCAAAGCCGAAAGGATATACCAGGCTACCCCACGGCCCCGCGAAATCTTGCGATTTCGCCGATATAGGATTTGTGCGTGAGAAACATTCTCCTACAGCAGTATCTTTGAATCCCCAAAGAATCCAACGCTTCTTTCGGCGACTTCCCGCTCCTGATCATTTCCAAGTATTTCGCATACAAATGACCGATGATCGCTCCACAGGAAAAGCAACGGATGGGGAAGTCTGTTATCTCGTGCAAGGTATCACCTGTAAGACGTCTGCCTCCTCTTCCTCGCACCTCTTCCTCCCTGAATCTTTGGAAGTTTTCTCCTTACGTCGTTCACAAGCAAAGTTCTGTCGTACTCTAAGAAGGACTTCTTCAGTTCCTCGTCTCCGAAAAATTCCACCAAAGCCCTTGCAATCGCAGTTCTTGCAGCTTCAGCTTGTCCCATCACTCCGCCACCGGAAACCTTTACGTCTATATCGACCTTCTTTACAAGTTCCCCTGCGATTTTTAAGGGTTCAAGCATTATTCTTCTCGGCAATTCCATAGGGAATATCTCAATTGGTATCTTGTTGATCCTAACCCTTCCCACACCTTCCCTAGCAACTGCTCTTGCAATTGCGGTCTTTCTTTTTCCACTCGTGACGACGACTTTCACTTCGCCCACCCCAGGTGTTTGCTGATCTCTTCTAACAATACGAACTTTTCTGTTTTTGAAACTTTCTCAAACAACGCTATCTCAACTTTTTCAAATTCCTTTCCTTTGAGTTCCTCAGGAACTCCTATAAATACCCTGAGCCTCCTATAAGCTTCTCTTCCTCTTCTGCTACCCCAAGGGAGCATTCCTCTCACGGTTCTCTTGAAAATTCTTTCTGGGTGCCTTGGGAAATAAGGGCCCTTTTCCTTGCTTCCTCTATCGTATTTATCCTTGTATCTCTGGAAGACGTTTGCCTTGCTTCCCGTGACTATAGCTTTCTCAGCGTTCACAACCACGATCTTTTCGCCGTTAAGCAATCTTTTGGCGATCACACTGCAAAGCCTTCCAAGAACGTGACCTTCCGCATCGATAACTCTGTAATCGCCCAAAGATGCAAGGACTCTTTTCACGTTGACGCTCATACAATCACCTAGACAATTATCCTAACTCCACTACCCCTCGGGTTTGTTTTCACGAGCTCTTCGATACTCATCCATTGCCCGCCAGTCGTGACTATCTTTTCCTTTGCAGATTCAGAGAAGTTGAACGCAGCAACTTTTACCGCTTTCGACAGCTCTCCGCCAAGGACTTTGCCGGGAACGACGACCACTTCATTCTCCCTCGCATATTTGTCTATCTTCGAAAGACTTACTTCAGCCCATCTTCTCGTAGGTGAGGCGAGTCTTTCAGCAACGACTTTCCAGATACTTGCCTTGTTTTTTGCACTCTCCTCGAGAAGCAAATCGATTAGCTTTATCAATCTTGGATTTGTCTTTCTCCTTTGGAGCTTCCTTATCCTACTCATGCCGAGCACCTCAAAGTAATAAAGCGGTTACCATGCTGAATTTAAATTTTGTGTGCAGAGATAAGATTTTCATCAACGCAAACTTTTATCGTGGAGTTCTACGCAACTCTTTCCCCTGGACTTGAGGATGTGGCGGTTGAAGAGATAAAGAGTTTTGGAGCCAATGTTGTGGAGGCTAAACAGGGGAAGGGTAGAGTGTTTCTCTCTGGAAACCCCAGTCTGATCCCTCTGCTGAACCGCTACTCGAGAACCCTTGAAAGGCTGAATATACTCCTTCTCCGAGACCACGCTGAGAGCCTTGAGGACATTTATCGAAGCGTTAAAAGCCTTAGCTTTGATTTCCTTAAGGGCAAAAGCTTCGCAGTAAGAAGTTTGCGTGTAGGTGTTCACGAATTTACATCTCTCGACATCGCAAGGGTTTCTGGACAAGCGGTGATTGACAGCTTTCTCGAAACGCATCGGGAAAGATTAAGGGTGAATCTCGACGATCCAGACGTTATAGTCAGAGTTGAGCTCATCGATGAAGATCTCTTCGTTGGCATCGACACTACTGGCGATGATGCGATGCACAAAAGGTGGTGGAGAGTTTATAACCACCCAGCTCATTTGAACGCAACGATCGCGTGTGCGATGATAAGGCTTTCAAAATGGAAGCCCGAAGAATCGCTGCTCGATCCAATGTGCGGAAGCGGAACGATACCGATAGAAGCAGTTTTAATGGCAAAAAACGTCCCAAACAGACGGAACTTCGCTTATCAGAGGTTTCTCGAGCTTCCAGAAATCGAACACGAGACCAAAGACTTGAAACTAAGAGTCTATGGGATCGAAAAGTTCAGAAAACATCTCGAAGGAGCTGTAGAGAACGCGAAGAATGCTGGAGTAGCAGATGCAATAGAGTTCAGCATTGGCGACGCAACTAAGCTCGAGGGAGAATACGATGTGGTCGTAACAAATCCGCCTTACGGGCTCAGGATCCACAGAAAGGGGGCGATAGAAAAGCTGTATCGAGAATTTGCGATCTCGGCAAAGAAGGTCATGAGCAAAGACTCGAGGCTCGTTGTCATAACTTCTGAGTACGAAGTCTTTCGCAGAGTTGCAGAAGAGGCGGGATTTAGCCTTGTCCATGGGAGATTCGTGAAATACGGTGGGCTTTTGACGAAAATCATGATCTTCACAAGTTAACGATAAAAATAAATAAAAGTTGCTGACTTCACTTATGGAGTGGAACGAGAAGGGTTCGAGGATCGTCGAAATTCTGAGACTGAGAACTCCACCTGTTGGTGTCAAATTTTTTGAGGAAAGGGTAGAGATTGATGCGTTTAAGCCATCAAAACACGGTTTGAAGTTCGCGGTTTGTCAAGCAATCGCATTTGCTAGGTATAGTGGGAGAAGCGTTGTTCTCGAAGCGGACGATTTCGCCTGTCCGCCAGCAATGCTAATTTACGGCGTTGCAGTTTACGACATTAAAGAAATTCTCGTCTCCGCAAATTGGTTGAAAGACGCTTCCTGCGATTTCCCAACAACGAAGCTCCCCGCAGGAAAGTTCAAAACGTTTCTTTTCGGAGATCTGACAAGGATGAAAGAAAAGCCGGATGCAATCTTAATCTTTGCGAATCCAGAGCAAGTTGGGAGACTGATACAGGCAAAGACTTTCTTCGGTGGAACTGTGAACGCTTCACTCACAGCAAAGCTTGCGAGTTGCGCAGAGGCTTTGCTTCCTGCCCTCAAAGGAGAGGTTGCAATAGCAATCCCTGGAGCTGGGGATAGGGTTTTCGCTGGACTCGACGAGAACGAGCTAATCTTTGCTATGCCCTATGAGTGGCTCGACAAGATACTCGAAGGACTTGAAAAAGCTGGAAAAGGTGCGAACGTTGGCTACCCGGTGCAGAGGTTTCTCTTCTTCACAGCGAGGTTCCCAAAAACTTACAGGGAAATTGCGGAGAAGTTCAAGAGACCCGATTCCTGATTTTTTCCACAAATTTGTTCAAATCCTCGGCCATCGCTTCCCCTTCTCCAGCTGAGTGCCAAATACATTCAACTCTTTCTGCATCGAAACCAAAGGCGTTCAGCGCAATTTTGAGCATCTCTACACGATCCCTCGCCTTGTAGTTCCCGTATCTAAAGTGACACTCCCCCATTCTGCAACCCGCAACAACCACGCCATCGACGCCGTTCTTCAAAGCCCTCAGTATCCATGCAGGATCGATTCTTCCCGTGCAGAGAACCCTTATCGTGCGAATGTTTGGCTCATACTGCACTTTAAGCGTCCCAGCCAAGTCAAGGGCGCCATAGGCACAATACCAACATGCAAAGACCAGAATTAAAGGCTCAGCGTTCTTTTCTTCGGTGAGAGCATCGATCATCGCTTCAATACCCTCGTTGCTGAAGAAGCCCATGTCGATTGCGTCAGCTGGACAAGCGGAAACGCAAATTCCGCACATAACGCAAGCCTTTGGGTTAATCTCGGCCTTTTTGTTCACCGCAACAGCTTTGAAGTTGCAAACACTCTCGCAGATCCTACAACCAATGCACTTTTCTTTGTCAACAAAGGCAAAAAACGGCTCCACTTCTGCAAACTCGCTGAGAACAAACTTTCCGGCTTTCGCAGCTGCAAGTCCAGCGGTTGCGATGCTGTCGTGGATGTCTTTTGGACCGCTCGCACATCCTGCGATGTATATTCCACGGACGTTTGTCTCTACCGGTCGAAGCTTCGGATGAGCGATCTCGAAAAAGCTATCTTCCCCCACACCAATCCCAAGCTTTCTCGCGATCTCCGTGTTTCCTTCGATTCCTACAGCGAGAACGACGAGGTCGAAGTCTTCCGCAAAAAGCTCGCCAGTCAGTGTGTTCTCGTAGCTAAGCGTTAAACTTCCATCCTCCCTTTCGATTATCTCTCCAACTTTTCCTCGGATGAAGCGAACGCCAGAGCTCTGGACTTTTTTGTAAAACTCTTCAAATCCTCTCCCAAAAGCACGGATGTCAATGTAAAAGATCGTTATGTCTGTTTCTGGGTATCGTTCCTTTATTGCGTATGCACTCTTCATGCTCGCCATACAGCAAACTCTACTGCAGTATTTGTTTGTGCTCTCGTCTCTACTGCCAACGCAGAGAACGAACGCAACTTTCTTCGGTTGCGAAGAATCTGAAGGGCGAAGGAGTTTACCCCTCGTTGGACCACTAGCAGAAAGAATTCTTTCGAGCTCCATCGTAGTTATAACGTTCTTGAACTTTCCGTATCCGTATTCAGGCTTTCTTCTTGCATCGAAAAGCCTGTAACCAGTTGCAACGATTATGGCCCCGACTTCAAGTTCGAGCTTTTTCGGTTGCTGGTTGAAATCTATAGCCTTTGGTTTGCAAGCTTTTTCGCACAGCTTGCAGCCTATGCAATTTTGCCAGTCAATCGCCGCATACAAAGGTGTGGACTGGGGAAATGGAATGTAAACAGCTTTTCTCACTCCAACGCCGAAGTCGAATTCGTTCGCAACTTCAACAGGGCAAACACCGCTGCAGTCATCGATGCAACCCTTGCACTTCGAAGTGTCTACGAATCTCGGATGCTGAATCACCTTCAGTTTGAAATTCCCAGCACTACCCTCGACTTCTTCGACTTCTGCATTGGTGATCACCTCTATGTTCTCGTGGTTCCAAACTTCGCTCATCTTCGGCGCTAAGATGCAGATTGAGCAATCGTTCGTGGGAAAAACTTCGTTTAGCAAAGCCATGTGCCCACCGATGCTCGGATTCCGCTCGATTAGGTAAACCTTTATTCCCATGTCTGCAAGGTTCAATGCAGACTCAATTCCTGCAATTCCACCGCCGATTATCGCGACGCTCTTCTTTATCTCAAGCTTCAATTTCTCAAGGGGCTTCGCTTTCCTCAGCTTCGCTACATGCATCCTGATCAAATCCCTAGCCTTCAGCGTTGCAGACTTTGGCTTTTGCTGGTGAACCCAAGAGCACTGTTCACGAATGTTCGCAATCTCAACCATGTACGGATTGATTCCTGCCCTCTGCGCAACTCTACGGAAAGTCGTTTCGTGCAACTTTGGGCTACAAGCAGCGACTACAATTCCATCAAGGCTTTTCTCCTTTATTGCACTTGCAATTCTTTCCTGGAAATAATCAGAACATGCGTATTCGAGATTTTCCGCATGAACCACGTTTGGAAGTGATCTTGCATAACTAACGAGGTCTTCGATGTCCAAAATCCTCGCAATGTTTAGTCCGCAGTGGCAAACAAATACACCAATCCTCATTTCAAAATTGCTTCGCAAACTCGGTTATAACTTTTTCTAAAAAAGCCAGAAAGAAAAATTAAATCTTCAGCGCTAATTCGAACGCTTCTGCAGTAGCGTCGATGGCTTTTCTCGGCTTAACGCAATCGCCGATCTTGTATATCTCCTTCACTTTCCCGCTTAACTCGTCGAACAAGCCATTGTTCGGCTTGGTTCCAACTGCTAAGACTGCAGTATCGCACTCGATCTCTCTTATACCCTTTGGTGTCTCTACGACGACTGAATTTCTCTTTATCTCCACAGCTTTCGTTTCAGTGAGCATTTCAACGTTTTTCTCCCTCAAGTATAGCAATACAGTCCATCTTGTGCTCACACCAACGTCTGCACCGATCTTCGGCAACATATCTATCAAAGTGACCTTGCAGTTCTCAGCAAGCTTTGCTGCAACGTCGCAGCCGACACCACCACCGCCGATCACTACCACTTTCTTCCCAACCTTCGCTTTTCCACTGAGAACGTCGAAAGCAGTTACAGCGTTCTCAACGCCTGGGATCTTTGGAATCAATGGGCTTGCTCCAACTGCGATTATTACAACATCTGGCTTCTCTTCAAGCACTTTCTCAACGGTTGCAACAGTATTGTAGTAAATTTTAACACCAAGTTTTGGCAAAACGTTCATGAAGTATTTTCCAAGTTCTGCAAACTCATACGCAAGCGGAGAATTTGCTGCGATGTTGAATTGTCCGCCGAGCTTAGAGTTCTTTTCGAAGAGAACAACTTCATGCCCCTTTCTCGCTAAGAACTCCGCAGCTGTGCACCCTCCTGGTCCACCGCCTATAATTACAACTTTCTTCTTCTCCTTTGCCTTCAAATCCCTTAGCTCTTTCTCTCTCCCAACCGCTGGATTTACGAGGCAACTTATCGGCAATCCTTGCATAACGTTGTCCATGCAACCCTGGTTACAGGCTATGCATATTCTTATTTCATCAAATCTCCCTTCCTTGGCCTTCTTTGGAAGCTCTGGATCCGCAATTAACGCACGGAACATCGCAACCATGTCCGCTTTGCCTTCCTGCAGTATTCTTTCTGCAATAATCGGATCGTTTATTCTGTGTGATGCGATAACGGGAACGCCTACGCTCTTTTTTATCTCCTCCGCAAGGTATGCGAAACCTCCCCTTGGCACGAGCATCGTTGTCAAAGGTCTCTTCGACTCGTGCCATCCGGCCATCACGTTTATCGCACAAACGCCAGCGTCTTCGAGTATCTTCGCAATCATCTTCATCTCCCTAACAGTGTTCCCGCCCTCGATGAACTCGTCCCCGGGGATCCTTATCATAACCGGGAACTTCCCGCATTTTTCCTTTATCCTTTCAATGATCTCCACCGCAAATCTCGTTCTGTTCTCTATGCTACCCCCGTATTCGTCCGTTCTCTTGTTTGTTGCAGGACTGAAGAACTGCGAAATTAAGTAGCCCGCGGAGCCTATTAGCTCAACCGCATCAAAACCGGCTTTCTTAGCCCTTAAAGCAGATTCTGCAAACTCTTCTTCGATTCTTAGGATTTCCTCCTTCGTTAGCTCTTTCGGAGTTTTGCGGGAAAAGATCGGCGGTGGAATCGGTGAAGGTGCAACTGGAGTTCGATCTGGATCGAGGGAGATTTCGTATCTCCCAGGATGCCAAAGCTGAACTGCACATCGAACGTCGTATTCATGAAAGACTTCCGCTATCTTTGCGAGCTCAGGAATAAAGCGATCATCATAGATCGCAAGCCCGCCGAAGAAGTATGGCTCGATTTTTGCAATCCCGACCACTGCAAAACCTATTCCCCCTTTAGCTCTCTCTCTGTAGAAGTCGAGAAGTCTTTCTGTGACACCACCCTCAGGCGAATGGTAGTTCGTTTCACCGGCGGGAAGAACGATGCGGTTTTTTATCTTCATCCCTTCGATCTCGATTGGCTCGAACAACTTCATATCCGTAGTTGTTTTCCTGCATAAAATATTTTCCTAAATATGAATATTATAATATAGTCTCAAACTTTTACGGAGACTAAACAGCAAAACTTAAATGACACAACGAAAAGAGGGTAAAAATGTATGGAATTCGACGTCATAATCGTTGGCGCAGGTCCTGGCGGAATGTTCTCCGCTTATAAGCTTGCAGGAAAGAGAAAAATAGCGATTTTTGAGATGGGTAGAGAGATTGCAAAGAGAAAGTGTCCAAGCGACCTCTCGCAGAGCTACTGCAAAAAATGCGACCCTTGCAACATAACCTGTGGCGTCGGTGGTGCAGGTGGGCTTTCGGATGGAAAGTTGAACTATGTGAACCCGAACTACCCTTCGAGCTTCACTGTAGGTGGCGACTTCGATTTTCTAAAGCCCGAGTATCTGATTGAGAAAATGAACGAGGTCGACGATATATTCACGAAACACGGAGTAACGGGAAAGGTATACGGGGAGGATGAGGAGAGAATAAACAAGTTCCTAAAAGATGCGAACGCCGCTGGAATCGAGTTTGTGCCGTTGAAGCAAAGACATGTGGGTAGCGATGAGTTGCCAAAGGTCATAAGGAGCATCGAAGAAGAGCTGAAAAGGAAAGGAGTTCTTATAAAAACGGAAACGACAGTCGTAGACATAAACCCGGAGAAAAAGATCGTAAAGACAGCTGACGGTAGCGAATTCGCTTACAAAAACCTTATAATCGCCGTTGGGAGAGGGGGAGCTAACTGGCTTGAGGAGTGGGTCAAGAAATACGGCATAGCGATTGCGGAAAACTCGAAAGCTATCGACGTTGGAGTTCGCATAGAAGTCCCCGCGTCGATAATGGACGACATAACCTCGACGATATACGATCCAAAGCTTCGCGTCGTCACCCGCAGACACGACGATTACATGCGAACGTTTTGCACTTGCCCGCGAGGCTGGGTAATAAGGGAAGACTACGGCGACTTTTGTCTCGTGAACGGGCACAGCAAGGCTAAGGAAAAGAGTAGCAACACAAATTTTGCACTTCTTGGGCATTACGAGTTCACAGAACCATTCGAAGAGCCGAACGAGTGGGGAAGGGATCTTGCGAGGATTACAACAAAGCTCGGTGGTGGGAATCCGATAATTCAGAGGCTAAAGGATCTCCGTCTCGGAAGGAGAAGCACTGAAAATAGGATTAGAAACAACAGACTTGTGCAACCAACGCTCAAAACCGCTATTCCTGGTGACATAAGCTTGGCGTATCCAGGAAGGGTCATCGACGACATCTTGGATGCGTTGGAAAGACTCGATAGAGTTGTTCCAGGGGTTGCGGATGATTCGACGCTTCTCTACGCTCCCGAGGTGAAGTTTTACTCCCTAAAACTCAAGGTCGACGAAAAAATGAGGACAAGCATCCCGTTCATCTACGCAATCGGCGATGGTGCGGGGATAAGCAGAGGTATCGTTGGCGCAGCTGTCACTGGGCTTATTGCAGCGGAGAGCATTCTGGAGTCCTGAGCTATGTTCTACGACATAAGAGAGCTCGAGATCGAAAGTCTTGCAATAACGCTCGAAAACGGAGCAATTGAAAAGCCAAAAAAGGTCTTTTTCAGCTCTAAGTGTTTTAGAGTTCTCGAAAATGGTTTCTGGGGTATTTTTGAAGGCAATGTGAGCGACCCAAAGGGAATAGAGGAGGCAAAACGAAACATCATTGGCAAAGGAGACGTTGAGATCGAGAAAGTCGTTGCTAAAGGTAGACACGAGCTGAAAGCAAAAATTCCGCCACAGGACGTGGACGTTGAGGAGAAAATAGCATTCTTGAAGGATCTCAAGAAAAGGCTGAACGCCAGAAACTCGAAGATTAGCTACATCGAATCTCTCAGAAAGTTTTCCTACCGAGATTCAGAGGGGAGCGATGTCAGCTACTTTGTTCCAAGGGTTGGTATCTCCGTCCTTGCGGTTGAAAAAGGAAATACGCTCCAATTCCTTTCGAAAAGGCTGATGAAGCCAGGCGGGATGGAGAAATTGGAAAACGCTCACGAGCTAATCGACGAGATAAACGAGGTTCTACCAAAACTCGTAAACGCAAAAGCTCCGCCTTCCGGGGATATGAACGTGCTCATGGACCCCCAGCTTGCAGGTGTTTTCATCCACGAAGCCTTTGGACATGCGGCTGAAGCGGACCACGTTCTCCAAGGGTCGAGTGTTCTAAGTGGTAGGATTGGGGAGAAGATCGCTGGAGACAACGTAACCATCATTGATGATCCAACAATCGAGGAGTTTGGTTTCTTCCCGTTCGACGACGAAGGTGTTATGGCAAGGAGAAAAATTTTGGTTGAGAATGGTGTGCTCAAGAGCTATCTCCACAGCAGAGAAACTGCTAAGAAGCTTGGAGGAGTTCCTGGGAATGCAAGGGCTGAAGGAGTTGCTTTTCCGATCGTTAGAATGAGCAACACATTCCTAAGCCCCGGAACTTATGAGTTTGAAGAGCTTTTGGAGCTGTGCAAAGATGGTGTGTTTCTTGTTGGTTCTCGGGGCGGGGAAACGAATCCAGCAACTGGATACTTCCACTTCAGCGCTCAGTACGGTTACGTAGTTCGCAACGGAGAGATAGCGGAGATGATACGTGACGTCGGGATCATGGGAACACTGGATCTGTTGAAAGATCTGAAATTGGGAAAGAGCCTTCGCTTCGACCCTGGTTTTTGCGGAAAAGCCTCACAAACCGTGCCTGTGGCGGATGGTGCACCGGAAGTGTTGTGCAAAGCGAAGGTGGGTGGAGAGTGATGGAGTGGGAACTTTTCAGCGAGAAAGTTGTTAGCTTTTCAGCAGAAATCGAAGCAGGAAAGCTTAAAATGCTGTATAAACACGAGCAAAAGTCTTACGCTGTCAGGGTCATAGAAAACGGAAAGCTCGGATTTTCTGCGGGGAAAGACTTGGAAAAGTTGATGGAAGAAGCAAGGAAGATGGCGAGGATTTCTGAAGAGAGATTAAAGAGTTTTCCGTTGGAAAAAGCTGCGAAAGTCGATGGGATCTACGACAGGAGGTTTGAAGAGCTTAACAGAGATTTCATAAGGGAGGAGTGTGAAATTTTGCTGAGCTCCGTTGAGAAAGCAAAGATTGCGAACGCAGTTATAACCCATGGAATCACAGAAACAAGCATCAAAAACTCTCTTGGTGCGGATCTCTTTGAGAAAAGTACTTTCTCCTTTTTCTCGCTCGAAACCCTCTACGGCGAAGGTAATGGCTACGCGCAGACTGCAAGCAGAGAACTAAAGCTTGACATCGAGAGCACCGCACGCTACGCAGAGGAGTTGGCGATCACGGCTTCAAAGGCGGAGAAAATAGACCCTGGTTACTACGATCTCGTCTTAATGCCGTACGCAATCCACCAGCTATTTTCGCACACGCTTTATCCTTCTCTCTCCGCGGAAAACGTCGCAAGAGGGAGAAGTAGTGTTTCGAAGGGAACTTTCTTGGGAGAGATCAGAATAATCGATGATGCAACGATCAGCGGCGGTCTTTTCAGCTACTCCTTCGACGATGAAGGCGTTATGGCAAGGAGAAAGGTTTTGGTTGATAAAAGTGTCCTTTGCTTCTACTCTGACTGGAAAAACTCCGACCAGTTCGGAGCTACTGGGAATGGACTTCGAACTAGCGTCGACTCGTATCCAATGCCATTACCAAGCAATGTGATAATCGAATTCGAAGGAAAGACGGACGAAGATTCAGCTATCGTCGTTCACAGCATAATCGGCGCTCATACGGCGAATGCGATTAGCGGTGATTTCAGTGTTGAATGCTTAAACGCCGAGATCGATGGGAAAGGTGTGAAGGGTGCGATGATCTACGGGAACATTTTCGAGTTGTTAAAGAGAATCTCCGGAATTTGCGGGAAAAAGGAACAAGTTGAGAACACGATAACTTCTCCGATAAGATTCGAAAGTGTGAGAGTCGTTTAGGGGAAAAATTTTTAAATTCTTTGAGAAACGGCGATCATGGACGTCGAGACAAGAACTTCGATATTGATGGATGCTTTTGAAGAGCTGAAGAAGAAGTGGGAGATCGACGAGGACAAGCTGATGGTTAAGGAAGAAAAAGCAGACGTTCTACCTGAGTCAAAGGTTAGCGAGCTCATGCAGTTGAAGGAAAAATACAAGCTCGACGACATAGAGTTCCTATTCCTTGTCGGAGCTGCCGTTGGCTTTTATCAGGGTCAGATGAATGTGAAAAACGTCGTGTTCAGAAAGTTGAACACGGTAAACCAGTTCGTGAATGCGATTCTCAAGAAATGAAGTATGCGTTTAAAATCGCATACTTCGGTGAAAATTTTTTTGGTAGCCAATTTCAGCCTGGGCTCAGAACTGTTGAAGGTGAAGTAAGAAAAGCCCTGCAAGATCTCGGTATAGACTCGAAACCGAGGTTTGCTGGAAGAACTGACACTGGAGTTAGCGCTTTGGGACAAGTTTTTGCGATTGAGAGCGATAGAAAACTTTTACCAAGAATCTTGAACTCCTCGCTTCCCTCAGACATCACAGTTTGGGCTTTTAAAGAGGTTGACGAAAACTTCAACCCAAGGAAGGCAAAGAGCAGAGTCTACGTTTACGTTTTCTTAGATGAAGGCTATGAGTTCGAGAAGATGCGCGAAGCGGTTGAACTGCTCAGAGGTGTTCACGATTTCTCAAACTTCACCCGTGGATGGAGGGGTGGAAGAAGAGAAGTTTTCAACGCAACCCTTAACAGAGAAGGAGATTTTTTAGTTTTTGAGATCGAAGCGAACGCCTTCACGTACAACATGGTCAGATGCATTGCAACTGCGTTAAGTTTTGTAGGAATTGGAAAAAGCGTCGAGTGGTTTGAAAAAATGCTTAAACCGGAGGAGCACAGAGAAAGAGTTCCTCCCGCTCCGCCCCATGGATTGATGCTGAGGGAAGTGAAATACGACTTCGAGTTTGAAGTTGATGAAGTTGCAAAGAGATTGCTCGAGCTGAGGCTGAAAAAGAGGCTCAAACACCACGGAACAGTTTACAAGCTGATCTCCTTAGAACTTAACAGCCTTAAGCCCCGAAAAAAGGAGCACGAGTGAGACTTTTTTCTCCTGCATTGGGCAATCGCCATATCTAACCTCGATTCCACTGTTAAGACTTTCCACTTTGCTGATCACTTCGAAAAGACCCTCCATCGTGATCTCCTCTTTCGGACCTGTGAAAAGGATTAGCGAGGATTTCGCATCCTCGATCTTCGCTTGGATGCTCAAATTGTTCAGAGCTTTATCGAAGAGCTCGATCATTCTCCTTGTCCTCATAGCCTTTAACTCGCTCTTTTTTCTGAAAATTCCGAATGGAATTTTTTGCTCTGCAAAGCCGAGAATTGAGAAGCCCTCTGACCTAAGTGCGTTGAACACGTCGGAAGTATCGACAACAACTTCTCCCGCAACTCTCCGCTTCAAGTCCACTTCACCAGCGAGAGCGAGCAAGTTCATAGACCTCAAGATCCTTTCGTCCACTCCAACGTTGCCCTCAAAGATCAAAAGAACGTCCGATCTTTTTCTCAGCTCCAACAGCTTTCTCTTCAGCTCAACCATGTCGACCTCGCCAAGCGTTGGGATTAAAGGGAGCGTTATTATCGGGTCTTCAAAGATCTCCTTCACCCTTTCGTTCACCTCAACGGCAATTTCGAACGCATATTCGTCTTCAAGCGAAAGAATTACGAGCGCACCTTCCCAGATTTCGTAGATCTTAGTTATCGAATTCAGGAAACCGAGAACGCCCTTCTTGCTGTGGACGTAGAACTTCCTTTCGTCCTTTATTGCTATACTCTTCATCTGTGCTTCGTTGCCAAGAATTGCAAAGCACTTGAAAAGCGGAACCCTGTTGACTCTTATCCCTCTTTTGAAAAAGTTTTCTGCGATTTTCGCGCCTCTGAGACCAACGCCAATCGTGAGGAGTCTCATTTTTTATGATTTTGTCGGGAACTTTAAAAATTTTGCTTTCGTTACATCGCTTAAAAATCGAGGCAGAGTAGCTTCATGGTGCTTTTCAGATCCGTCGGCCTTAGCGCCGAAAGGGTTGCGGAGATCATTGCTGAAATCGTGGAAATGATAGAGCTAAGACTTAAAGATGACGAAATGCTGAAAAAGCTCAATGAAAAGTTTTCTGGGATGGATCTAGCGTTTGCCGCTTTTTTGCTCGGAAGGATAGTTGGGATGAGCTATGCGATAAAGGACGCGAACGCAAAAGCAATAATTGCGGACTTTGGCAGATACCTCGAAATTCTTCGCACGTATGGAAGAGAGGAACTGAAAAAGATCGTGGAAAAAGAGATCCTAGAGGAGACGTATAAAAAAATCGAGACATTCAGAGACGTGATTTAGATTTCTTTAAGCTTCTTAACAACTTCTCTCGTGAACTCCGAAGTCTTAAGCTTCCCACCGAGGTCTGGAGTTGTTTTTCCACTCGCAATCGTTTCTTCGACTGCGAGTTCGATCTTCTCTGCCTCTTCCTTGAAACCGAGATGCTTAAGCATCATTGCAGTCGTTAACAGCATTGCAGTCGGATTTGCAATTCCTTTTCCAGCGATGTCGAACGCAGCGCCGTGTACAGGCTCGAAGATCGCATGTTTTTCGCCGATGTTCGCTGAAGGTGCTATTCCGAGACCGCCAACAAGCCCTGCGGCAAGATCGCTGACTATGTCGCCAAACAAGTTCGTCGTTACGATCACGTCGAACCTGAACGGATCCATGACTAAGAACATGCAACCAGCGTCGATGTAGTATTCGTTGAACGCAATTTTGTATTCTTTCGCAACCCTTCTGCACACGTCTCTAAAGAGACCGCAGGTGAGCTTTAGCACGTTCGCCTTGTGCAACGCTGTAACCTTCTTTCTTCCTTCTCTTTTTGCGAATTCGAACGCGAACCTCGCTATTCTTTCCGAAGCAGTTTCTGTTATCAACCTTATTGCAAACGCCGAGTTCTTTTCCTTGAACTCCCATCCCTTGTAAAGGCACTCCGTGTTTTCCCTAATCACAACCACGTCAAGCCCCGGGTACAAGCACTTCACACCTTTCAAAGCCTTCGCCGGGCGAACGTTTGCAAAGGTGTCGAGCTCCTGTCTTAGCTTTACGATCACATCCGCAGCGGTTTCGCCAGCTGCACCGAAAAGAACTGCATCGCTTTTCTTGCAGGCTTCAAGTGTTTCGTCTGGAAGGGCTTTTCCATACTTTTGCAACGCTTCATCACCCGCTTCATAAAACTCGAGCTTTAAATCCACGAGCTCATTGAGAACTTCCACTGCAGAAGCCATCACTTCCTTTCCAATCCCATCCCCCGGAATTACTGCGATCCTCATTTCAACATCCTCCTGCAGTAAGCTATTAGCCCAACACTTGCAATTTCGAGCAAAAACTCCGGGATCGGATTTATCTTATACTTCTCTCCCCTCGTAAGATTCCTTATTTCTCCTAAGGTGTAATCTACTTCGATCTCGTCGCCATCCTCGATTTTATCAGTCTCTGCGCATTCAACAACGATGAGCCCTGTGTTTATCGCATTTCTGAAAAAGATTCTTGCAAAGGACTTCGCAATCACTGCGGATATTCCAGCTCCTTTTAAAGCCAATACTGCATGCTCTCTACTGCTTCCGCAACCGAAGTTTCTGCCAGCAACGACGAAATCGCCCCTTTTAACGTTTTTAGCAAAATCGGGTCTTAGATTTTCAAACACATGCTTCGCAAGCACTTCTGCCTCGTTGTAAATGAGATACTTCCCAGGAATTATGACATCGGTATCAACATCGTCACCAAACTTCCAAGCCCTGCCCATAGCGCTGGTTCGCTTAGAGTTTAAAAAATCATATCACGTGTCCGGGGTTTATGATCAAAACAACGATTATGACCATTATTCCAAAGACGAGCATTCTTAATCCATTTAAAACCGCATTCTCTCCCCCCATTTTTCCGATAACAACTCCGAGGATGAAAAAGCTGAAGCAACAAATCGCAATCGCAACTTCGAACGCTTCGAGTGGAGAAAGAAAGGCGTATGGGATTATAAGCACAATCGCCCCCAGAATTGGGGCTATTCCGTGGATAAAGGATGTAAAAACAGTCGCAAATCTGTGCGCATCCTCGATTATGCTATCTTCGAGCTTCGACAGCATGTATTTTTCTCTTCTCTTCTTTTCTATCTTCTGCTCAATTCTTTCGATCTCAAAAGCCCCCCACATGCTTGAAATTCCAAGTGCTAGCGCAGTCGCGAAGCCAATGGTGAGAATGAGTTTCGAGTCGTTCTCTCCAGAGATGAATGCACCGATTATGAGTCCGGCAATCGTTATTAGCCCATCGAAGAATCCGATGACGAAGTATCTACGAGAAACAGCGGAAACGTCGGCGATCTCAAAGTAAGTTCTGAAGTCTCTTGGAATCATTTCAAGATTGCTAAAACTTCTTCGAGGGAGAAGTTCATCTCACTCAATTTCTTCTTCGCTCTTGAAAAGTCTGCGGGTTTATAGACTTTGTCCTTTGCCTTTGCAATAAGAGCGTTGAGCTCCAAATCGCTCAGATAATTTTTCAAAAACTCCTTAACCGCGTTTCTTTCTACGACGTGCACTTCTTCCCTTCCGAGGAACTTCGTGAGGTTGAAGAAGTAGGCGCTGTTTTTCCAGCATTTTTCGCACTCGGAGATCATTATCCTCGTGTTCTCGAGCTTGACCCAGAGCTTCTGAAACATTTTTCCCCCGCACTCGCAAAAACCACCGAAGCGTTTGTTGCTAACCTCTTCCCCCGAGTAGCTGAGATCTTCGATAACGACTTTCTTCAGCGGTTCTAGCAGGTATATCATACGGGGATAACTTTCCTTACCTCTGGTATCCTTGCTCTTAGAACCCGCTCGACAAAAGCCGTGAGCGTGATCATCGACATCGGGCAAGTTCCGCAGGCGCCAAGGAGCCTAACTTGCACTGTTCCGCTTTTTTCATCAACACCAACTACTTCTATGCTTCCGCCTTCTGCCATGAGCATTGGCTTTATTTCTTTTTCAACGACTTCAACGACTCTTTCCTTCGAAACCATGCCCCGCTTTTTCCCTCCGACTTAATAAGGTTTTGCCCCAAGGTTTAAACCTTGGCACCCAGTAGAGTTTCAAAGTCTTCTCTTAGCTTTACAACCATCTTCTGAACTTCTTCAAGTTCAAGCTTTAGTTTTTTCAGCTCCGCAATCTTCTTCTCGAGCTCAAGCTTCTCTGCCTTTAACTTCTCAAGCTCTTCTTTGAGCCTATGGCTCTCCTCGACCGTCTCAACAAAGCCCATGATTTCGTTAAGCTTCCCCTGCTTTAAAAGCTCAAATGTTTCCCTCACGAGCTGTCCAGCCTTGCTCTCTCCTTTCAGGTGCTTCCTTATGCTCTGCTCAGTCCTTCCGAGTTCTTTTGCTATCTCGCCTACGCTCATCCCCGCCTTCTCCCTCGCAACCGCCCCTGCGGCGACTGCCAAGCTGTCAACCCAAGTAAGCCTTTCCGTTGGATCCCTTATGATCTTCAGCACCTCCGGCCTGAAGAGTGTTGCAAAAAGGAGTGTACTCTCGAGCTTGTGGATATCTTCACGTCCCATTGGAGTAAGAGGGATCTCTTCCATTTTTCTCACCTAAGCTTGAGTATTTTCTCCGGATAAACAACGATGCCCTTCGAAGTTATCTCAAAGAGGTGCCTCTTCATCGAATGACTCGTTCCCCTCATCTTCCACACAACCACAGATCTCTTCAGCTCTCCATCTATTTCATCCAAGTCGAGCTTTATTATTCCATCGACTCCATGCTCTACTCCCGGACCACCAAATCCGTGCTCTCCAGCACTGATCTGGCTGACGAAGATCGAAGTGCAACCCATTCCAGCCAAAAACCTTTTCAGCTGTAGAATTATGCTCCTCGCAGAAGCGGGTTTGTTGATGTATAGCGTTGTTACCGAATCCACCACAACTCTTTTTGCGTTCAAGTCCCTTATCGCTTGCCTCAGGATATCTATGAGTTCTCTTACGTCGTTCAAGTCTTGCAAAACGTATTTTTCGAACTCTTTCGCTCTCCCTATTCCGGCTGTGAACGCATCTATCAATGCAAACTTGTTTTCTTCCTCAAAAACCTTCACGTTCCAACCAAAAGAAGCCATGTTCTGGCGAATCTGGACAGGATGTTCTTCCAAAGCTACGTAAACTCCTGGCTCACCACTCTGGAGACCATACCATAAAAACTGCTGTCCGAATATCGTTTTCCCAGTCCCCGGACCTCCGCTGAGAAGGACGACGTTCCTCTCCGGAATACCGCCGTTGAGAATTTCGTCCATCCCGGGTATCCCGGTTTTCAGTCGCATGAGTCCTTAAATAACGGAAAGAGATATAAAGCTTATTGGCTCCCAAACTTCTTCTTCAGCCAGCGTTCTACGTTTTTGAGGTCTTCAATCTTCTCAAAGTAAAGCGTTTTCACACCAAAGCCACGCTTCTTCAGCCTTATCCTCAAGTTCTTCTCATCAACTTCAAAGCCCTCTACTTCGCTAAGCCTTGTTTTGAAGGGCTTGTAGAGTATCATTTCATCGTCCATCAGGTAAAACCTTGGCTTCCCGAGTGAGATTATTGCGTAGAGGAATATGAAGAGCGAGAAAAGTGTGAAGATCAGCAAAATTTTGATCACGCTTTCTCCAAGCAGAACGCGATAAAGCGAGTAAAGAAAGCCGATAAACACGAGTATGGAGACAAAAGAAAGCCACTTCTTTCTCGCAACTGGATTCTTGATCGCCCTATAGCTCCACATCATGTCCCACATCTCCAGTCACTGAGGTAGCGAATTTGAGCTTCTGTTAGCTTATCGATTTCAACTCCAAGCGTTTCGAGCTTGAGCTTTGCGACTCTTCTATCGAGCTCTTCTGGCATTCTGTAAACTTTGTTTTCGAGCTTTTGCCAATTTTCAGCGATGTAGCGAACTGCTAAAGCCTGATTCGAGAAGCTCATGTCCATAACTTCAATCGGATGCCCATCGCCGGCAACGAGGTTCACAAGTCTACCTTCTGCGAGCAGATAGAGCTTTTTGTCCCCGAGATCGAACTCCTTCACGTTTCTCCTTATCTCTATGACGCTTTTCGCAATCCTTTCCAAAGCTGAAACGTCGATTTCAACGTTGAAGTGCCCGGCGTTGGCTAAGATTGCTCCATCTTTCATTTTCCTCATGTGCTCTTCTCTTATCACGTCCCTGTTGCCAGTTGTAGTTATGAAGATGTCACCGATTTCGCATGCCTTGCTCATTGGCATAACTTCAAAGCCGTCCATTATCGCCTCGAGTGCACGGATTTCGTCGACTTCCGTAACTATGACTTTCGCTCCCATCCCTCTGCAACGCATCGCAACTCCACGACCGCACCACCCGTAACCAGCGACAACGACTCTTTTCCCAGCGATGAGCATGTTCGTCGCCCTCATGAGTCCGTCAATCGTTGACTGTCCAGTACCGTAGCGGTTGTCGAACATGAACTTCGTCAAGGCGTCGTTCACAGCTATGACTGGAAAGGCCAAGACCCCTTCTCTCTCCATCGCCTTCAATCGAAGCACCCCTGTTGTCGTCTCTTCACTCGCTCCTTTTACCTTCTGTTTTCTTCTGTGGAGCTCGAAGATCAAATCTGCGCCATCGTCGATGACGATGTCTGGCTTGAAGTCTGCAACCTTCTGAATTGCTGTGTAGTATTCCTCAACATTCATGCCACGTTTTGCATAGCACTTTATCCCAAGGCTTCGCAACGCATCTGCAACGTCGTCTTGCGTGCTCATCGGGTTGCAGGCAGTTATAGCAACTTCTGCACCACCTGAGATGAGCGTTTTAACAAGCACAGCAGTCTTCGCTTCCACGTGCAAAGCCATCCCGACCTTTAGCCCTTCCAACGGCTTTTCCCTCTCCATCTCCTCCCTGATCTTAGCAAGAACTTTCATGTGCTTTTCAGCCCAAGAAATTTTGTTAAAGCCCTCCATACCTCGTCACTTCTTCTATCTCATCCCCGAGCTTAGAAATCCAATCAACCTTCCCAGGCTCGTAGCCTTCCCTGAACTTGATAATCCTTTCTATCGCATCCGCAACCTCTTCGGCTGTCATATTCGTTGCATCGATCTCGTAAACCTCTTCGCAGTTCTCGAGAGCTTCTACTAGAATTAGATCTATTAGCTCCGCCTCAACGTTCTCCATCACCTTCTCGTAGCTCCATCCACGTTGCAAAAGTCTCTTCTTTATGACCAACGGATTGCAACGCAGAACTATTGCGATCTCTGGCTTTAGGAGATGCGAAAGGTGTCCCTCGATGATTCCATCGAACCTGTGCCTTGAAAGCTTTCCAACATCAACGATCACATCATCTCCCTCTTTCCTAGCGCATCCATGCATCTCAGCAAACTCCTTCACCGAAATTACCCTGTATCCCCTTCTTTTAAGCTCCTCAGCTACCGTTGTCTTTCCGCAACCAGGAGTTCCAGTTAGAGCGATCATAGAACTTCTCTGAGCTTCTCCAAAAAGAAGTCGTTCTCCTCAGGCTTTCCTATGGTGACTCTATAGCCATCAACGCCAAAGTTCCTGCAGTCTCGAATTATGATCCCTTTCCTCAGCAAGCTCTCTGCAAGTCCACTCCGGGACTTGAAGAACAAGAAGTTCGCCTGCGATGGATAAACTTTCACGAGTTTCTTGAGCTCCCCGTATACTCTTTCCCTTTCCTTCTTTATTTTCTCGACGCAACTTCTCATCCAGTCCAAGTCTTCCAATGCTGTGATTGCGCACTTCTCAGCGAGGCTTGAGATCGGGAAAGGAGTAGAAGCAGATCTGTAGTAGCTGAGAAGCCATTTTGGAAGTCTTGCATAACCAATTCGAAGATTTGCCAAAGCAAAGGCCTTAGACATTGTCCTTGCAATTATCAAGTTGTCCGCATCGATCTCGAGCTTTGAATTCGAGAATTCGACGTAGGCTTCATCGACGAAAACGATCGCTTTCGTGGATTCAACGATTTCTTCAACCAATCCAAACTTCTCCACGTTTCCCGTTGGATTGTTTGGAAACGGAATTACGACGAGTTTCGTTCTATCGTTTAGCTTTTCAAAGATTCTATCGCTTATCTGGAAGTTCTCGTCTCTCTCAACGATCACATCCCTTGCGCAATGAAGTCTTGCGAGGATTCGGTAGTATTGAAAAGTCGGCATTGGAATTAACACTTCGTCGCCTTCATCGATCAGCATTTTGAAGATTGTTTCAAGGATTCCATCAATGCCTGCACCAACAACGATCCTCTGCACCTCCCAGTTTGTGTATTCGCTCAGCTTCTCCCTCAAAGCCCTGTATTCTGGATTTGGATACCGATGGAGATCGGAAAAGCTTCTAAGCACTTCAAAAACTCTTGGAGTTGGCCCGTACGGATTCTCGTTTGAAGCGAGTTTCACAATTTTTTCAAGTCCAAGCTTCTCCTTAACTTCCTCTACGCTTTTTCCTGCGACGTATTCTTCGAAGATTGCGCACTTCCTCATCGAACCACTTCTAATTCGATGCGCTTCCAATCTTCGCCCACTCCTTTCAGAGAAGTGGCCATCGCCTCAACGATCTTTGCGATCATCTTCGTTACAAATGGATTCAGCTCGATTTCAACGCCATCCACTGCTAAGCGAACCTCCATCACACCACCTTCCTAAACTCGCTCATGAACTCTTTAATAACATCTTCTGTCACATGTGGCATCACGACGAATCTAATCGCCCTCGGATTCTTTATCGTAGATATTACCCACCTTCTGCGGTAGAGTTCAGACTTTATATCTTCAGCTCTCTCAGTTTTAAATGCTACAACATTCATAACTGGCTCGATCACAGGCTCAAAGCCCAGAGAAGAGACTTCTTCCAAAAGAATCCTCGTGTTCTTTAAGCATTGATCTACGATTGCCTTCATCCCCTTGTAGCCAAGCGTTTTAAGCACCGCATACGCAGACGCAACCCCGGTTCCCGGGCGAGTTCCAGTTAATGTGAATTGCGCTCTCGAAGTCAAATACGGTGTCTCAACCTCGAGCGCACGAAGAAATTGTTCGTCTCTAAAAATTATGCCCCCCGCTGGGATCGTTGCCATCCCCATTTTGTGGGGGTCGATTGTTATCGAAGCCACAGCATCGTTGACGAAGTCGAAAGGATAGGGATCGTCCATGAACGGAATTACAAGCCCGCCGAACGCTGCATCAACGTGCATCGGAATCTCTTTTTCTTCAGCAAGCTTTGAAAGCTCGACTATTGGATCGATTTGCCCAAGCTCAGTTGTTCCAGCAATGCCTACAATCGCCACTGTGTTTTCGTCGATTAGTCTTTCAACTTCGGAAACCTCGACTTTGTAATCCTCGTCGACTTCGGCCCTTCTAACCTCTACCCTAAGAATGTCGCAGATCTTCTCGAAGGAGAAGTGCGCAGTCTTTGGAATCACTATGTTCGGCTCCTTTTTTGCCTTCACATTTCTTGCGCTCCTTATTCCCTGGATGTTCGCCTCCGTGCCACCTGAGCAGATGTAACCAAAGGGTGTCTTGCAGTGCAAAAGATCTCCGATGAGCTTTATTAGCTTCTTCTCCAACTCTACTGTGCCGGGGAAGATTCCTGGATCGCCGAGATTCGTGTTTATAAAAAGTTCGTGGGCTTTGACTGCAAGCTCATGCGGAACTGTGCACATCGAGCTCAAAACCCTCGAGTATGGGATGTCCATTTCCCTATAGCGCCTGAGCTCCTCGATCACGTCCATTGCAATGCGTGGAAAAAAGGTAATAAATAGATAACTAATCCGTGTGTGAAACTCGCAATACTGATAGGCGGTGCTGGTAAAAGAGTTGGGACTGAAAAGCCCGAGCTCAGGATTTGCGGTAAAAGATTAATCGAGATAGCTTTTGAGAAATTCTCTGAATTCGACCCGATCATAGTTTGCAGAGACGAAGCACAAGTCGAAAGATATGCGAAGGAGTTCAAGGCCAAGTTCGTTTGCGACTTCTACCGGAACTTCGGAGCGATTGCGGGGATTCACAGTGCAATCAAGCACAATGGAGATACAGTGGTTGTCGCAATAGATATGCCGTTCGTTAAAAAAAAGGTCGTTGAGTTTTTGTTTGAGAAGGGTAAAGAACTAAACTGCGACGCCTTGGTTCCGAAACACGAGTTCGCAGAGACGCTTTTGGCTTTCTACTCCGAAAGAGCGCTTGGAGAGATAGAGAGATCGATTCAAAAGGGGGAAAAGAGAATCTTGGATCCGCTTTCAAGGTTGAAAACAGTTTTTATTCCTGCAGAGGAGCTCAGAAAGTTTGATAAGCAGTTGATATCTTTCTTCAACATCAATACTTGGGAAGATGTCTCAAAGGCTGAAAAGCTATGCTCGAAGATCTATACGGAAGAGTTGTAACGAACCTTCGCATCGCTGTCACGCAAAGGTGCAATCTCGACTGCATATACTGCCATAGGGAAGGAGAAGAAAGTTCTGGGAAAGAGATCAGTGCAGAAAGGATCGTTGAGATTGCAAAAGCCTTTCATGAGCTTGGCGTAAGAAAACTTAAGATCACAGGTGGAGAACCTTTGCTGCGAAAGGATATCTGCGACATAATCTCCTCCCTGCCGGAGTTTGATGAGATATCGATGACCACGAACGGGACACTTTTAAGCAAAAGAGCGATCGAGCTAAAGGAGAGTGGGCTCGATAGAGTGAACGTTAGTCTCGACACGTTAGATGCGAAGAAGTTTCAGTATATCACAAGAAAAGGAGATATCAAAGCTGTGCTCGAAGGCATAGAAAGCGCAGTCGAAGCGAAGCTGACACCGTTGAAGTTGAACATGGTTCTTATGAGGGGAATAAACGAGGACGAGGTTTTCAAGATGCTCGAATTCGCAAATTCGTTCAACAGAAACAAAACAAAAGTGATTCTGCAGCTTATAGAGCTTATTCCGAACTCAAAGACTGCACAGTTTTACCTAAATCCGGAGATCTTTGAAGGCGAGTTTGCGAAAATCGCCAAGGCTGTTAAGATAAGGGACATGCATAGGAGAAAGCAGTTCATTACTCCCTTCGGCACAGTCGAGATCGTAAAGCCTTTGGATAACTCCGAATTTTGCAAGCACTGCAATCGAATCCGCATAACTTCTGATGGGAAAATAAAGCTCTGTTTGATGAGCAACAAAGCGATCGACGTTTCCGAGCTTCACGGAGAGGAACTGAAGAGAGCGATTGTTGAAGCTGTAAAGCTGAGGAGACCGTTTTTCAATTAAACCTTTTCACGATGCTGACGATTTTCCTAACTTTCTCAGCATCAACGCTTCCACGGGTTTTTATGTAGCTACCAACGATTACGCCATCGCAGTGCTTTGCGATCTTTTCAGCGTTCGCAGCATTTACACCGCTACCAGCCAAAATCGGTGCAATTCCCCGCATCTTTTTAAGAGCTTCTATGGAAACTTCAAGACCAGTAGCTCTTCCGGTGATTATGAACGCATCCGCAAGGCTTCGCTCGGCGTTAAGCAGATAGCTTTCGAGATCTGCGAAGTGCACAGCGTGTTTCACGTTTACATCTGCGAATATCATCGCTCTGCAGTTGATCTGTTTTTGATAGCGCAGAATCTTTCCAGCGTTCCCCAGCAAGAATCCCTCGGGAGAAATCGAGGGAAAGAAGAACTGATTTATCCGCACAAAGTCTGCTTTAACAGCTTTTGCAATTGCAATCGAAGCCATTGCGTCGTTTCTAAGAACATTTATACCTATGCCAAGGTTTGTTTCCTTTTTTATCTCCCATGCAATAACTGCCATTGAAGCGATCGTTTCTTTCCCAACGCAGGGCAAAAATGGTTTGTCTCCAAAGTTCTCAACTATGAGCGCATCTGCTCCACCTTCTTCGATGGCCTTCGCATCTCTCAAAGCTTTCTCGATTACTTCGTCGAAGCTCTCATACAACGGCGATCCCGGTAATGGCTTAAGATGAACAACGCAGATCACGGTCTTCTCCATACCACCTCGCCCCCATAGCGAATCTCAATGATACGATGCTGAGGCAAAGCCCTTCCATCCTTGAGATAGAGAAACTTGTGCCCGATGCTTTCAATCTCGGCCGCATTTATTTCAATCGTGCCATGAAATCTGTCAACGCAAACGACAACGCATTCCGAAAAGTCAAACTTCGGATCCCACTTCAGCTTGTTAAGCATTTCTCTCGCACTAAATCTCCTCATTTTTCGCTATCTCGATGAGCTGTCCCTTCAAGTTAAGCTTCAGCGTTCTCTTAACAATAGCCCTCACGAACATCGGATCGTAGTTCAAAACCTTCGTTATATGCCCAACCGAGTTTCTGCCGAGCTCAACTTCACGCATGATTTTCTCAACATGCTTCTCAACTTCGTCGTCCGGCATGAACACGATTTCGAGGATTTTGTTGAATTCCTTCAACGATACGTAAAAATTCGCGGATATGTGTGTGTAGCTCACGTGATACTCTTTCTCAGGCTTTCCCCCTGGATCTGAGGGCATTCTCCACTTTACCTCGAGCATTCCCGCATGCTTCAAGATCTTCAGTGTTTCCTCAAACCCATCGCCAAATCTACTCCTAAGCTCGTCCATTGTTAACCAATCGTCGAGAAGCGCGGAGTAAACCTTTCTGTGCGTTTCCGTGGATAAAAGCTGGAATATGGGTATTAGCTCCACGATGTCGTTGACAAGTTTCGCTCTTCTTACCATCTATTTTAAATGGAGCTCAATGCAATTATACCTTACGTTCGCTAAACCGAAAAAATTTAATCCTTACTGCAAACTTTGTGCGATGTTCAAATGTCACGTTTACGACTGGGAAGAGATCTATAAGCTCTGCAGAAAACTCGCAAAAGCCGTGAGATCAAGCGGTTTTCTCGTAGATGCGATTGTAGCGATCGCAAGAGGTGGCTGGGTTCCCGCAAGGATCTTAGCAGATCTCCTAGACGTGAAGGAACTATACAGCGTCAAAACTGAGCACTGGGGAATAGTGGCGACGATAACTGGAAAAGCGACAATTACACAGCCTTTAACTGCGAACGTAGAGAAAAAGAACGTGCTCATCGTCGACGACGTTGCAGACACAGGAGAAACGATCAAACTCGTAAAGGAGCACGTGTCTTCTTTGGGTGCAAAAGAAGTGAGAACTGCGGTCATAGACTACAAGAAGACGTCATCGTTTGTTCCCGATTACTTTGCAGTCGAGATCGAAGAATGGAAGTGGATTATATATCCTTGGAGCCTAAGAGAAGACCTGAAGGGTCTGGTTGCTAAGAAGGGTGCAAAGGACTTCGGAGAAGCTGTAAAAACGCTTAGAGAATTCGGGGTTGAGCTCAGCGATGATGTCATTAAGGAGGCGCTCGAAGACTGAGCTCAAGAGAATCATAAGAGTTGCCAAGGGCGAAGAAAGAGCGGATTTGGTTATAAAGAACGCCGAAATCGTGAACGTTCTCACAGAAGAAATCTACAGCGCAGACATTGCGATATGCAACGATTTGATCGCTGGAATCGGGAGATACGATGGTATAAGGGAGATCGATGCGAGTCACTTGTACGCAGTTCCCGGGCTCATAGATGCGCATACGCACATCGAAATGTCGATGCTAACGCTTTCTGAGTTTTCAAGACTTGTGGTGCCAAAAGGGACGACCTGCGTTGTTGCGGATCCGCACGAGATTGCAAATGTCCTCGGCAAAAAAGGCATTCTCTACCTTCTAGAAGAAGCAAAGGTTTCGCCAATACGCTTCTACTGCATGATTCCGCCCTGTGTTCCGTCTTCACCCTTGGAAACTTCTGGAGCTGAGATATCTGCAGAAGACATCGAAGAACTTCTGAGCTACGAAAACGTTCTCGGCATAGCAGAGTTCATGAACTACCCGGCGGTGATAAACGCAGAAGATTCTTCGCTCGAGAAACTGATTTCTCCGGTCGTCGACGGTCATTGTCCAGGGCTCTCCGGGAAAGAGCTGAACGCCTACGTTTCCGCAGGAATCCTTTCGGATCACGAGAGCATAAGCGCTGAAGAGGCGAGAGAAAAGCTTAGGTTGGGAATGCGGATAATGATCCGAGAGGGCTCTGCGGGGAGAAATCTGAGAGCGTTGAAGCAGATTGCCGGAAATAGGTATACGATGCTTGTAACAGATGGCGATAGGAGTGTTCGTGATCTGTTGAAAGAAGGCTACTTGGATAGCGTTTACAGAAGAGCAATTGCCGAAGGAATCGACGAGTTCAAGGCTTTGCAGATGGTAACCTTGAATCCAGCGGAGTTCTTTGGAATAAACGCCGGTCTCATAGCTCCTTCAAGGTTTGCGGACATAGTTTTGGTTGCGAATCTGAAAAAATTCGATGCAAAAAAGGTATTTGTTGGCGGAAAAGAGCCAGAATTCTCGAGCTATAAGTATCCAGAGGATTCTAAGAACTCAGTGAGGGCTAAGAAGCTGAGAAAAGAGGATTTGGAGATGAAAAAGGGAAAAGCGAGGATAATAGAGATCTCAGATGGCGAGCTCTTAACATTGGAGTTGATCGAGTTCGTCGATGGTATCGATGTTTCAAGGGACATCCTAAAAGTTGTGGTCGTTGAAAGACATCGCTTCAGTGGAAGAATTGCAAAGGGCTATGCTAAGGGCTTTGGATTAAAAAAAGGCGCGATAGCGCAAACGATTGCGCACGACGCGCACAACATCGTTGCAGTTGGCGCGAGCGATGATGCGATTTGTAAAGCTGTGAATCGAGTCATCGAGCTAAACGGCGGGATCGTTGTCTACGATGGCGAATTCACCGAGCTCCCGCTAAGAGTTGCCGGACTTATGAGCGATGAAAAAGCTGAAATCGTTGCAGAAAGGCTTGAAAAAATCGAAAATAAGCTCTTTGAGCTTGGTTGCAGGCTAAAGGCACCGATAATAACGCTTTCCTTCATCGCCCTTCCCGTTATCCCGAAGCTGAAGATCACGGATCTCGGACTCGTTGACGTTGAGGCATTCAAAGTCGTAGACGTTTTTTTGGAAAACTGAGCAGAAACCTTTATCTTCTGATTTCAACTTTAATTGTGATAAGCCTCAGCAAAATGCTTTCTGGCGTTGCAACTGTCTCGAAAGAGATAACATACGCCGGTGATGAAAGCTTTATCCCGAAAAAGCTCAAGGAGTTCTCTTCCTCGCTTGTTCCGATCATCGTTTGGAACATCACGAACCGCTGTAATCTAAACTGTCTTCACTGCTATGCAAGGGCTAATACAAGGCTAAAAGAGCTTTCGACTGAGGAATGCAAGAAAATCGTAAACGAGCTCGCTGAGTTCGGGGTTCCAGTTATTCTTTTCAGCGGTGGAGAGCCTTTGCTAAGGGAAGACATTTTCGAGATAGCAGAATATGCAAGGGATCGCAACATAAAGATCGTGCTTTCAACGAACGGAACTCTGATCGATGAAACGCTTGCAGACAAGCTTCGAGTCTTCGACTACGTGGGCATAAGCCTTGATGGCGTAAAGGTGCACGACGAGTTCCGTGGAGTTGAAGGAGCGTTTAAAAAGGCCGTGAAGGCTTTGGAGATCTCGAACGAAGTAACGCTCACGGGGGTAAGGTTTACGCTTACAAAGCACAACTACCTCGAAATACAAAGACTTTTGGACTTAGCCAAGAATCTGCAGATCCCACGTTTCTGCGTTTACCACCTCGTCCCATCTGGAAGGGCGAGCTTTGGCGATGACGTCGACAACGCAACTCGAAAAAGGGTTGTGAACTTCTTGATGAAAGTTGCGGAAAAGGAGGGGGAGATGGAGATTCTTACCGTGGACAATCCGGCGGATGGAGTTTATGTTTATCTTGAAACGAGGAACAAAGAGATCTTGGAGTTCTTAAGGTATCGCGGTGGGGATGGCAGCGGGATAAGATTGGCCTGCATCGACGAGCTCGGGAATCTGCATCCGAATCAATTCTGGCTCGATTATAATGCGGGGAACGTTTTAATTCAAGGCTTTAGAAATCTCTGGCTTAAGGATGCGTTGTTTGCAAAGCTGAGGGAGAAGGAGAAGTATCTTGAGGGGAAATGCGGAGAATGCGAGTTCAAAAGAGTTTGCGGTGGGTTTAGAGTTAGAGCTTTGAGATACGGGAACCTCTGGGGCTGGGATCCGAGTTGCTATATTTTTAAACCCTGAGTAATTTTCATGATCCTCGACGACATTGGCAGCTTTCCTTTGCCACATGGAATAACGAGGGAATGGGTTGAGAAAAATCTCGAAACAAGGGAATACGAGGAAATGGTCCAAAGGGCTTTTCTTATGAAGTCGAAATACCTTGACACCCCAAATTACCCGCAGTTCCGAGATATGATCTCGATGTTCTTAGACCCCATTAGAAACAAGGAGTTCCAAGACGACGCTTATCTTATTGCAGAAAAATACGCGAAGATTCGGGAGCTTGAGATCGTTGAGAAGATGAAGGTCGAAAGGGTTAGGGTTTGCATCACTGGGGCGTTTGAGCTTTATTATCGAGAATTCCGCGGCGTGATCTACGAAGACGTTTTGTTGAACATCGCGGAATCTGTTTACAGGTTCGCAAGGAATGCACTGAAGTTTGAGAACGTAACTTGCATAAGCTTTGACGAGCCAAGCCTCGGAACTGCGCCAGATTTGCAACCGGAGAAGGAGCTGATAGAAAGGGTTTACGATAAAAAGCTAAGAGCGGACGTTCAAGTTCATCTGCATAATCCGGTTTTCTACGAAAAGTTCATGGAAACTGAAATCAACGTTCTCGGCATAGAATCCGCAAGAAATCCGAAGAATCTGGAGACGATTGATCCCGAAATCCTTGAGAGCCACGGGAAGTTTTTGAGGCTCGGGGTTGCGAGGAGCGATGTGGATTGCATTATAATGGAGTTCAACGAAAGGTACAACGTCGACGCCTGGAAAGACGAAAACCTTGCGGAGCTTGCAGTCGAAGAATTCGAGTCTGTTGAAAGGATAAGAGAAAGAATTAAGCATGCGTTCGAGAAGTTCGGAGAGCTCGTGAAATACGTTGGACCAGATTGCGGGCTTTTCTCCTTTCCATCGCAAAAAGTTGCGATGAAGCTCCTAGAAAACCTCAGGAAGGCGAGGGATTCATGGAAAGCTTAGCCACTGCCATAACCTTCTTTCTAAAGAGCTTTCTAACGCTTTTCGTAATCGTTGATCCACCGGGAAATCTGCCGATTTTCATCGCTCTGACGGAGAGGTTTGAGGAAAGAATCAGGCAGAGGATTTCGAAACGCATGACGATTGTAGCGCTTGCAATTCTATTAGCAACGATGATCTTCGGTGAAGGAATCCTCGAGTTTTTCCATGTCTCGATAAACAGCTTAAGGGTTGCAGGCGGAATTCTGCTTTTCATAATCTCCGTGGACATACTACTGGGAAGGATTGCAAGGGAAAAATACGCAAGTATGGCTGAGAAAAGCGCTGAAATCGACGCCATTGCGGTGTTTCCATTGGCTTTACCTCTTTACACAGGTCCCGGAGCCATAACCGTGGGAATCGTAATGTTCTCTCAAGCAGAAGGTATTTTGCTAAAATCCATCGTGATCCTAAGCGCGGTCTTGGTTTACGTCTTCGTTCGTCTGAGTCATCTCTACACGGGCTTCATAATAAAGCTTCTCGGAAAAAGCGGTGCGGACATAGTTGCAAAAGTCCTAGCGATCTTTTTGGCTGCGATTGGCATTGAACTCGTTTTCGAGGGGCTTAAGGATGAGTTCTTAGTCTAACTTCAACCCTGCATTTTTCTCCACAGTTCGTAGAGACTTCTACGTTTAGGTTGAAGGCTTTGAAGAAACCTTCCAAGAACCCCTTACAGGCGGGGCTTAGCTTTATTAGCTCCAGAGAATTCACGGGACATGGATAGAAGATCGCAATACTCTCTTGAACCTCAACTTGAGTTCCAGAGAACATTGAAATGAATTTCGCAATCTCCGCAAAGCTTAGCTTCAAGTTCTTCGCCTCTTTTCCCTTTTCGAGCCCGTATTCGAAGGCTATCTTTCTTATCTCCTCTTCGAACTCTTTCGGAATCTTTTCAAGGATTCTAAAGGCCAAGGAAGGTTTTGAGCGGGAGATCTTTATTATTCTCCACTTCTGCACTATTTTTTCTTCTCTCATCTACCTCACGGTCGCGTAGAAAATCGCAGAAATTCCGAAGATCTGTAGAATCGTGCCAAGAACGTATAGTTCTTTGCTCAGCGAGAGTGCGAACGTCAAGACAGGCAAAGATCCGCCAACGACAAGGAGAAAGAAGCCAAAGCTTAGGATGAGAAGGAACTTCTGCCTCGTTTTCAGGTATGTGCTGTAGAGCAGAATTATGAAACTCCCGCCGAGCAGTAGCATTATGGTTGTGAGGAGGAAAATCATTTCCTTCACAACATCACCCCGGCTTCCAAGGGATCTCTTTTATCCTCCGCGTCGCTATTAGGTAAAGAACGTCTTCAACACCGTTGAGTGAAGAGACTTTATTCGAGATTTCCGCAATCTTCTCAATTCCCTTCCCCCTCACCTTTGCGATGAAGTTGTAGTTTCCGAAGGTCTGGTAGATTTCGATCACCTCCGGAATCCGGAAGAGCTCCTTGGAGACGTCGGAGCTTGAAGAGATTAGAAGAAAAGCAGTGATATAGTTGAACTTCTCAGGGTTTAGCAGTAGCGTGTATTTCTCGATCACTCCTTTCCACCGAAATTTCCACAGCTGCGATATCATCAAAAATTTTATATATATGTGATTTGCAAGAACATAGGGTGATGTTATGAGAATGGATGAGAAAGGTGTCTCGCCAGTGATCGGCGTGATACTGATGGTGGCAATTACAGTGATACTCGCGGCAGTGATAGCGAGTTTCGTGTTTGGTCTTGGGGGCACGGTAAGCAAGCCAAAGACTCCGGGATTACTTGCAAAAAGAATAGATACGAATACGATTAGCTTTGTCGTAAATGATATGGGCGGTGCTGCTCAATTAAAAAACTGCACACTTTACGATTTAAGAGGGGGACAAGTTGCCAGCAACACAACTGCAACTCTTTCAAGTGTCGGCAATGTAGTTACTCTCACCGCAACATACGGGAATTATCGCCTAATATGTGAAGTAGACGGAGTTAAACAAATAGTTTGGGAGGGAGTTATCTAATTTTTGTTTTATTAATTTTTTATTAAAGTTATAAAATTGAAATCTGATTTATTTCTTGCTGCACCTCGCATACCCTATCTACAAAATTTTTTGGTTTTAAACAGCTTTGGTTATCCAGACTTGATTCTGGCTCTAATTGCTCCAGCGGGATTTCTTTTGCTCGATTAAAACAGAAAATACTTCTTCTTGGCAATCGCTTTTTTCATTGCAACGCTTTTGCTATTCAAGCCAATTTACAGATTCGAGGACTGGGCGGGAATTTACGCTTTAAAGCTAACAAACGTTTTCGCGATTGCAATTACCGCTGAGATCCTTTACAGAATGCTAAAAGAGAGATTTGAAGAGAAATTTGCAATCTCCGCAGTTTTTGCATTTGTCTTCGCAACCCTCGTTGCCTACTGGTCTCTTTCTGCAAAAATTCATGCGATCTCGCTTATGCTAACCGCTTCATCTTTTTACTTCCTTGATGGATCTTTACGACAATACAAAAGATCTGCTCCTCGCATCAGCGATCGCTGGACTCTGTTTCTTTTCAAGGGCAATTGATGGGGCAATCTTGTGTTTTTCCATTCTTCTCTTTCTATTCATTTTCAAAAGATCAAAGCTGATCCATGCAATTTCAGGCATTGCATTGGGTTATTTGCCATGTGCGATTTTTGGCTTTGCGATCTTCAACCTTCCCCTGCCTATTGAGATCATTGGAAACAGATTCTCGAATGTCAGCTACATTGAAGCTTCAGATCCAGTTGAAACGGTCTCCTTAATTCCCTATGCTTTTGCGGGCATAAAGAACAATACTCTCGGCATTCTCAGCTACTCCCCAGTCATTGCATTCCTCATTCCCCCCGCAATAAAGGCTTTGAAGGCAAAGAAATTCAGCTTCTCGAACTTCGAAAAATTCCTGCTTTTTTCTGCTCTCTGCTTTCTGATCTACCTCCCCTTCCTAAGCGATGGCGTTGTCAAAACAGGAGTTCGCGACTACCGATTTCTTCTTCCCCTATACATCCCAGTTGCCTATTTTCTTGCAAAGGCTAAATTCGAAATAGAGCTTCGCTCACTGCCAATAATCGCTTTCTGCTTCGCAATTCCCGCAATTCTGCTCGTTTCTCTTTTAAATATCCACGAATTGCTAAGCTTTGCTTATCTTGCAGTCTCCACCGCATTGGCTATGATTTTCATTCTCGCGAAAAAATTCAAAAACAAAGCGGAGATCTGCTCCTTGGCAATTCTCCCAATCATTTTCATTGTTTCAGACGTCACCAAAGCCTACTTCAGCCCATACGACATCCACTTTCTCAATCCACTGCCTGACAGACTCGTTGAGCTTCTGCTCTGGCTTAAAGGATCAATAGCTGAGGTCTAACAACCCCAATCCTAAATAGCCTTAGAGCAGTCTAAAGAGATAAATCGGATTTTGGCGAATTGGAAATCTGAGCTAAAGAAATATTCTTTAAAGTTAAAAATCTCCAAATTGAACAATTACTCCTCCATTTTTGCTAAATTGAATTGATGGAGCTAAAAAGAAAAAAGTGCTGTGCTACACGCGTATGCAAGCGTAAGCTTGCTACGCTGTACGCACATGCGAACGCCAACTTTTGATTTTTTAAGTGATCTCAAGTTGAAATCTTTGAAGTTTTAGCCAATAAACCAATCGAAACCTATTTCTATTCTTAAAACAAACTAAATTCATGGCAAAGATAATTGAAGCGATCTATGAAGACGGGGTGTTCAAACCATTGGAGAAGGTTGATCTTAAGAGAGGTGAAAAAGTTCGAGTTTTTCTCGAAGAAAGGGGGATCATAACCGAATCACTTATAATTGAGCTCGAAAAAATTCTTAAAAATTTGCCCAAACCCAAAGTGAGGCCAGAAGATCTCGAAGAGGCTTATTATGCTGGAAAAATGCTTTATTGATGCTTCAGCGCTTTTGGAGATTATACTGTGGAAGAGAACTGAACTCTTGCGGAAACTGTCAAACTACGTTTCATACACCTCTGTAAATGTCCTTGAGGAAGCCGCATTTAAAATTATTTATTCCAGCATAGCAGAGGATAAAATTGGCTTTTTTAAGATGAAAGAGAAATTCGAGAAAGATTATTCCATAGATGTTTTAATCAGCAGACTCCATGTATTGAACCTCTTGAAAAATTATATGCTTGTGCTCGAAATTACCGAACAAATCTTTGACACAGCGAAGAAGATCATCACAGAATATAGACTTCTTCCAAATGACGCTTTAATAGCTGCAACTTGCAAGCATTATGGAATAAGGAAAATAGCTACCTTCGATGATGATTTTAAAAGAGTTGATTTTCTGGAAATTTTGGAGCTTTAATTTCTTTAGCTCGACCCATCAATGAACTACTGTAAATCCTAAGTTTTCTCTTTTTAATCGCTCAGCAAAGGCTGAAAAAGTTAAGCGAAATCTATTTCTATTCTCAAAGCTAACTAAATCTATGGCAAAGATCATCGAAGCGATCTACGAAGACGGAGTTTTCAAACCTCTGGAGAAGGTTGACTTGAAGAATGGAGAGAAGGTGAGGCTAAAGATAAGTAAAGGGGTAGCCAGAAAAGTAGCGGGGATTTTAAAAGCTACAGATGAAGAAGTAAAAAAAGCGTTCGAAATGGTTGAGCATGAGAGTATTTATTGACTCGAACGTAATAATAGATCTTCTGAGGGGAAAGGATAAAGTTCTGAACTTTTTTGAGCTAATAGATTCTGAAGAGATCGTTGGTTTTACGAACAAGATCGTATTTTTGGAAACAATTCATGTGTATTTGATACTCAAAACCGGGAAAGGTCCAAAAGAGCTAAGAAAAAACCGCGGAGTTATCAAAGAGGTTTCACTCTCCCCGATACTGGAAGTCTTTGAAATCATGGAGATCCTTCCAATCGATTCAATTTCGAACGAGGAAATTTCCAGAATTGTAAATCTTTACGGTTTACTTCCCAACGACGCCTTAATCGCTGCGACTTGCAAGCATTACGGAATAAAAAAGATCGCTACTTTCGACGAAGACTTCAAAAGAGTAGATTTCCTCGAGGTTTTAGAACTTTGAGTTATCTGCGTGCTACAAGGTGTGAAAACCAAATTCCACTGTTCGTTTAAGTAAGCTCAACGAAGTTTAAAATTTCAAAGTTTAGAAGACAAACCAATCGAAATCTATTTCTATTCTTAAAGCAAACTAAATTCATGCCAAAAATAATTGAAGCGATCTATGAAGATGGAGTGTTCAAGCCATTGGAAAAGGTGGAATTGAAGGAAGGCGAGAAGGTGAAGGTTATAGCTGGAGATTTGGTTGGAAGGCTAAAAAAATATAGAACAAAGGTGGATAAGGACTTGGTTTTAGAATTTATTTCAGAGAGAAGATGAAACTAACGATCGATACCTCGGTTTTTGCGGATTCCATCCTTGAATTCGACGAGAAAAGAACCAAAAAAGCTGAAAAGATACTTGAAATAGCCAAGGAAATTTTAAATCCAAAGTTGTTCAAAGTCGAGCTGGCATGTATTCTTGCAAGAAGATTTCATTCAGAGAAGGTCGAAAAGATAATTTCTGAAATTCTATATGAGATAGCATTATTCGACAATCCCGATGAAATCGCTTATCAAATAGCGCTGAAAACTGGCTGTAGAGCAATCGACGCTTACTTCATCGCAACCGCAAAGCTAACGAATTCAATTCTCATCGCGAACGACAGAATTATGGCTGAAAATGCTAAAAAGTATGGAATTGAAGCTTATTATTTGCTAGAAGAATTCGATAAAGCGATTGAGAGAATTTCCGGGTTTAAAAGCTTATAAAATCGAGAATTGTGTCAATTTTTCCCTATAACGAACTATTTTGAGCCAATCCGCGCTAAGAAATGAGCAACCTACAAAGTTGCGGAGTAGCGAACGCCAATTTATTTTCTATTTGCTATAATGCTCTAAATGGCAAGATTTCAATCGAAACCTATTTCTATTATTTAAAGCAAACTAAATCTACTGAATTTCCCTACTGAACATCTAACACTCTAAATCCCTCGATTTCCGCTACCTTAGCAAGTTTCTTATCGAAGCTGACAAAAAGTGGGTTGTATTCCTTCAGCTTAAGAGCGAAGGCGATCTGAGGGGAGTCTAAGGTTTTTAAACTGTATTTTAATACTGCCTCAACTTTATGATATCTCTTAACCAATGCACTCGTATCCAGAAAAGCTACTTCCATTCTTCTCTCTCCTTAACTATTTCCTCAGCCATCGATTTGTCTATTTTGGAGAGTGCTTTTCTAACTTTATCGAGCTCAACTTGCTCAACGAACCCGAATTTCTTAAATACTGGATAATCAAACTCGACTCTTAGCATGCTGGCTTTCATGCATAGTGCTAAGATTAGAACTTAATAAACTTTTTCAAGTCATCGGAGGTATCGTTATATTCTACCAAAAAATACGGTTTACTTCCCAACGACGCTTTAATAGCTGCGACTTGCAAGCATTATGGAATAAAAAAAGATCGCTACTTTCGACAAAGACTTCAAGAGGGTAGATTTCCTCGAAATCTTGGAGCTTTAGAATTTATTTTCATTTAATCCAGTGCTACGGAGTGGCGAACGCCAAATTCTACTATTCTTTTAAGTAAGCTCAACGAAGTTTAGAATTTTGAAGGTTTAGAAGACAAAACAATCGAAATCTATTTCTATTCTTAAAGCAAACTAAATTCATGGCAAAGATCATTGAAGCGATCTATGAAGACGGGGTGTTCAAACCATTGGAGAAGGTTGAGCTAAAGGATGGGGAAAAGGTTAAATTAAGATTGGAGAAGCGGGAATTGAGCTTCCGACCTATTGATCTAGGGGAAGAGATAAAAGTAGATGAAATAAAAAGGCTTCGGGAAGAAGTATGGACATCTTTTTAGATACCTCTTTTGCAGTATCGCTTATAATCAAAACAGAAAAGACCGAGAAGGCAAGAGAATTTTTTCGCATTGCGGACAACTTGGTTACAAGTCTGAGTGTTTACGAAGAAACTTTTTACATTGGGTTGAAATTGCTGGCGGATAAAAGGCTTGGCATCAAAAGCCCTTTTTCGCTTCGAGAATATATCAGGAAGAACGGTTATGATTTTGCCAGTGATTTTATAACATCTTTGGACGAGTTATTCTCCAAAATCAACTTATTAAGCGATACAAAGGATTTAGGCGTTGTAAAAGATATAGCGATAAGATATAAAATTCTCTCAAACGACGCCTTAACCGCTGCGACTTGCAAACACTACTGCCTAAATTTCGAGCGGAAAAACATATAAATTTTGTTCCCAAATTGTCTCAATGCTCCCCATCAACGATATCAAAGAACTCGTAAAGGAAACGATCATAGAAATGATTGAGAAAGATAAGGAGTTTCGCTACGCAATAGCGGGAGCTATAGGACTTCAGGAAATTCTAAAGAGGTTCGATAAACACGAAGAAATTCTCCTCAGGCATGAAGAAGAGTTAAAAAAGCTCAGAGAGGACATGAGCGAGGGATTCAGAAGACATGAAGAGATCCTGTTAAGACATGAAGAAGAGCTAAAGAAGCTGAGAGAAGACTTGGTCGCTGGATTCAAAAGGCATGATGAAATCTTGTTGAGGCATGAAGAAGAGCTAAAGAAGCTCAGAGAGGACATGAAAGAAGGATTCAAAAGGCATGACGAGGAAATGGCCAAGCTGAGGGAAGATATGTATGCTGGGTTCAAGAGACATGATGAGGAAATAGCAAAGCTGAGAGAAGAGATGAGCGAGGGATTCAAACTTTTGAGAAATCAAATCTCTGCATTGGGAGCGAGATGGGGAATAATGAGCGAGAAAGCTTTCAGAAATGGAGTAGAGGGAATAGTTGAGAAAGAATTTGGGGCAAAAGTCGAAAGATGGGTTAAAAAAGATTTTGATGGTTTCGTTTTTGGCTATCCGAGTGACGTGGAGGTAGACGTTGTTATAAGGGATAGAAGGACGATCTTGGTGGAAATAAAGTCGAGTATAAGTCAGGGAGATGTGCTTGTTTTTAAGAGAAAAGCTGAGTTCTACGAAAAAGAGACCGGAGTAAAACCCTCTAAGTTGGTAATGGTAACACCTTTCGCGGATGAAAAGGCAATTGAGCTTGCTGCAAATCTTGGGATAGAGATATTTAATGCTTAGGGTTTATTTTTCTCGCGAATTCAAAAATAAATCTGAGATAAACTCTTTGGCAAATCTGCCGATCGTTTTTATAATTTCAAATGCAACAAAAGCCTATTTTTTGAGCTTATTATCTGGCTTAAAGTCTGATCTCAATTCATAGACTGAGCTAAAATGCCTTAGTCCAAAGGATTGCAGTGGCGAACACCAAATTCTTGTTCTTATTTTTGCAAAAAATAAGTGAAGCAGCTACGAGAAATTGTGTGAACTCAAGGATTGGAAACTCATGGCAGAAGAAGCCACATTCAGGAAAGTTCAAGGTAGGTTGTGATTTCTGTAACTCCTAGAGTTTTTTCTTTCCTTGGGTCTCAAGGGCTTTGAACGCTTCAATGACTTCTTCGAAGGACCCCTCGAAGCAATATCTCGAGAAAGCTCGAAATTCTTCGCCCCTTCCTTATTCTTAACGCAGGTAAGTTTTGTTCTTATAAGCCTAATCGAAGTTAGGAGTGACTAACTAAGGAATGATAAGAAAATTATCTTTGGAACGCTAAAAAATCCAAGGCTTTTTCACGAATTCACCAAATATCTTTATCTCCCTTCCGCATTTCGGGCACTTCTTATTCTTAAGCCTGTAATCTAGGACTCGATACCCGTATCTCTTTATCAAAAGCTCGTTGCAATCTGGGCAATAAGTGTTCTCGAACTTGTGCCCGTGAACGTTGCCAATGTATGCGTAGCTTATCCCAGCTTTTCTCGCCTTCTTAACAGCTTCTTCAAGAATCTCGATCTTCGTTGGTGGATTGCTGAACTTGTAGGCGGGAAAGTAGCGGGTAAAGTGAATCGGAATTTCTGCACCTGCAAACCTCAAGTGATTCTCTATAACCCAGTCCACATCTTTTTCGTTTACACCCGTGACGACCAGGTTCACGATTTCAACGTGCACCCCCATTTTAATCGCATCCCTAACGTTCCTCCAAACTTTCCAGACGTTGACGCCCTTGCAGAACTTCTCGTAAACGTCTTCGCTACCTTTGACATCGATTTTTAACCCGTTGAGTCCTGCTTCGACTAAAGCTTTCAAAACTAAGCTCGTCATGTAGCCGTTGGAAACAAAGCAAGCGTAAAGGTTGTGCTGCCTTGCAACTCTAAATACGTCGATCGCGTACTCAGCCATAAGCGTTGGTTCCTGAAAGCTAACGCAAACTCCTTCGTCCCTCCTCAACGCTTTCTTCACCAAATCTTCAGGAGAAACATAGGCGCCTTTTTTGAAACTCTTTGAGAGATGGTAGTTCTGGCACCAAGGACAGAAGAAGTTACAAGACCAAGTTGAGAACGTGAGCGAAGTCGATCCAGGGTAGTAGTGGAAGAATGGCTTTATTTCTATTGGTCTGCTCTCCATTGCACTCAAGTTTCCGTACGTCAACGTGTAAAGCCTCCCGGACAAGTTTACCCTTGTTTTGCAGATTCCGAAATCATTCTCTGCGATCAAACAGCTTCTTTCGCAGAGCAAACACTTCACTTTTTCGCCGTGTTTTTCGTAGAACTTGCTCTCTTGCATCGGTAACGTATGATTTCTTCGTGATTTATCCCTTCCTCCTGCAAAAAACTTTTTAATTTTTGATTCAACCAAAAGCCATGGAGTTGAGATTGGAGAACATAAAGAATTTCGCAGTTATAGGCGCTGGAAGAATGGGGAGCCAAATAGCGCAACTCCTTTCGCGAGTTGGAAAATACTCTGTGACGTTGGTCGATGTAAGCGATGAAGTTCTCAGCAATGCGATGAAGTCGATAGAATCAGATTTAAAGCGATTCTTCGTTGATAAGGGCAAAATAACCGAAGATGAGATGAAGGAGATCCTTTCCCGAATAAAATGCACGACAAGTATTGCCGAAGCAGTTAAAAAAGTGGACTTCGTAATAGAGGCAGTATATGAGAACTTAGAGTTAAAAAAGAAAGTGTTTGCAGAGATCGACAGAAATGCTCCGCCAGAAGCTATACTGGCCTCAAACACGTCTGGCTTGAGTATAACCGAGATAGCATCCGCAACGAAAAGGGCTGAAAAAGTAGTTGGCATGCACTTCTTCAATCCAGTGGCGGTGATGAGATTGGTGGAAGTTGTAAGAGGGGCTTTAACCTCGGAAGAAACTGTGAAAATTGTCTGCGAGCTTGCTAAAAAACTTGGAAAAGAGCCCGTTGTATGCAAAGACATTGGCTACGGTTTCTTGGCTAATAGAGCATATAGCGGACTCATGAGGGAAGCGATAGAGATGGTCTGGGAAAGAGTTGCCTCGCCGGAAGATATCGACAAGGCTTTGAAGCTCGGATACAACCTTCCACTGGGCCCCTTAGAAGTTGGGGACATGGTTGGCGCATGGGAGATCATGGCTTTATCGGAGCAGGACAGAATCAGAGAGCTTGGACCAGAAAAAGGAAGGTTGCACCCACTTGTAAGATGGATGGTAAGAGCAGGCTATACTGGCGGACCGGGAAAGAAGGGGATATACGATTTCTGGAGAGAAGTTCTTTCGAAGCTTTAGAACGGCTATAGATACAGCTTCATTTCAGCCGAAATACCTTCTCCAATCGAGAGGCTTATAAATAATTCGTCAAATTTTTTATGTGCTTTACTACGCTGAGAGGAATCTCGAGAAGTGCATACATTGCGGGAGTTGCGAGGAAATAGTAGCCTGTCCGGGCAATTGCATTTGCTGCGTCGAGAACTGCTTTGGGTGCGGGGCTTGCAAACTTGCATGCCCTTATGAAGCGATCGAAATGAAAGAGAGGAAAGAAAGCAGAAAAGTGTTGATTAAGATTGATGGAGAGAAATTTTCCGTTCCGGAAAGAATTACTGTGAAAAGAGCTCTTGAAATCGTTGGTTACAAAATCGGTAAATTCCCGGGAGAAGGGGATTTATTTACCCCATGTGAAGTCGGTGGTTGTTACTGTTGCGCTGTTGAAGTCGATGGAGAAGTTAAGCCAAGCTGTGTTACAGGAGTAAGGGAAGGAATGGAGATAAAAACTGAGATTTCTGAAAGCTACGCTACAAAAAGGCTTTTGCACGGCTGGACAGGGCATCCAGTTGGTGGCGTTGGAACCCCATGGTGGTTGAAGGGGTACAAAGTTGTAGAAGTTGCGGTTTTTGCGTGCGGCTGCAACTATCGTTGCCCTCAGTGTCAAAATTGGACAACTACTTACAATGGAAAAGAGATCGCATTAACTCCAAGGGAAGCTGCTTTTATAATGACTTCGGTCAGAAAAAGCTATGGAGTCGACAGAATGGCAATCTCTGGAGGAGAATCTACGCTGAACAGAAAGTGGCTCGTTCAGTATTTAAAGGAGCTTAAGAAGCTCAATCCTGATGAGAAGGCTAGATTGCATGTCGACACAAATGCCTCGATTTTAACTCCAGATTACATAGATGAACTCGTTGAAGCTGGGATGACAGATATAGGTCCAGATTTAAAAGGGCTATATTTGGAGACTTTTATGAAGATAACAGGGCTCAAAGATAAAGAGCTTGCGGAAAAATTTCATAAAACGAGCTGGAAAGCCGTGAAATACATCGTTGACAACTACAGAGACAAAGTTTTCATAGGTGTCGGAATTCCATACAACAGGGACTTTATTTCGCTTAAGGAGCTCTATGAGATCGGAACCGAGATTTGCAGAATAGATTCAGAAATACAAGTATGTGTCCTCGATTATAGACCAGAATTTCGGAACAGAAAGATCTCGAGACCAAGCTTTAAGGAAATGGTGAACGTTTGGAAAATACTAAGGAGCTGTGGGCTAAAGACTGTGGTTTGTCAAACCGGTTTTGGCCATATAGGTCCCGAGCTCTAAAGCAGTCCAAGTTCTTTCAAAATATCATAATCCTCCTCTTTTTTTGCAAATATCCCTATGTTCCCGAGCCTGATGTTTTTGAGCCCAGCATCCCTTGCGGCGTAATAAGCTTCAAGCATCTGCTGAAAGTTTGGTGGTGGAACATGAGTCATCTTGTACTCGGGGAAGAAAGCCAAAATTGTGAAAGGTATTTTTGCATCTACTTGGGCAAGAATTTCCGCGATTTTTCCGATTTGATCACTCTCGACCCATTTAGGAATATACAACGATAAAACTTCCAGAACGAAATCCCTTTCCACGATCTCGGCTGGTAGTTCCAGAATTCGCTTGTTCGATGCACCTGTTAGCTTTCTATGGACTTTTTCATCATATGCTTTGATATCGAGCCAGAAAGCATCTATTCCTGAATCTTTGAATAAATCCAGAGTTTCTGATGTGAGCCCGTAGCCGTTTGTTTCGAATAAAACCCAGAGACCTTTTTCCAAGCTTTTTATCTCCTCTGCAGACTGCGCGTACCATTCAGGATTACAAGCGAGATCTCCGCCTGTGAAAGACACAATGTTCCTCGCAGGCCCCCAAGTTCCGTCGTCGAGCAAAGTTATTTCTTCGATCTTCAGCTTTCCCGGGCAATACTTCGATCTCCTTCCAATCAAAATGCAAGAACCGCATGCATGGCAAAGCTCATTTGCATGCCAGCTTGTCGCACGCTCTCTTGGCTCTCTATACATGTTCTCTTTGTTAATCTCAGCATAATCCAAAGCGAGCTTTGCTATGTCTTTTGGGGACATCCAAGTTCCCTTCGCGTATTGAGTGAAACGCCAGGAATGACATTTAAGACAGCTCCAGTTGCAACCCGATTGGTATATGGATAGATAACATTCTGGAGCTTTGTGCGCATAGGAGTAAATGAGTCTATAGGGTGTCTCTTTTTCCCATCTAAGAGTTGTTTTGCAAGCTAAATCCCATTTTCCCTCACTAAAAGTCAAACAGCTTCCCGGCTCAAATCCAAGTTCAGCCAGTCGACATCCAGCCATAAGGTAGTCTTTTTTGTTTTGGCCTGAGAACATTAAAAGTTTGTGAAAACTTATCTTTTCTAATCACGACAAAAAGCATGCTCAAGATCGAGATCAAGACACCTATGCCGAAGGGTTGCGCTTTGGAAGGAATAGAAAAGTTGGCTAAAAAGGCGGTGATCGAAGTCGAAGGCTTTTTAGAGAGCGAAAATCTGATCAAAGGTCTTATAAAAGTGAAGGCAGATGAAGTTGATAGCTTGCTGAAGGATCTGCCAGAGTTTTGCGTTTCGCTGAAGATTTCGAAAGATTCTGTAAGGCTGTTGCTGAGGGAACATCCGTGCTTAATCGCTCAGCCTATTTTGTCCTCAGGAGGAATAATCGTTGGGTTAAGTCACGATGGCAACAGCATAACTTGGTCGATAATATGCGATGAAAAAGACTGTGCGAGGTTGATAAAGAAACTTGAGGAGCTCGGAGTTGACTTTGAGCTTGTATACAAGGGTAGACCAGAGGACAAGGAGAGCATGACGTTTAGAGAAGAGGAAATACTGAGGACAGCGTTGGAAAAGGGGTTCTTCGACTATCCGAAGAGGATCAAGCTTGAGGAGCTTGCGAAAATCTTCAACATATCTCCCTCAACGCTCTCTGAAATCCTTAGGAGGGCGCAGAAAAAGGTGTTGGAACGATATTTTAAGGGTCTCTAAAACTGCTTTGAATTGATCGAAAAATTTCGGACAAAAAGTTATTTGAATTCGGGCATCAAAGTGCTTCATGAAAGCAGAAGTTGTTAGCCACCATGAGAGCATAAAAAGAATGTATGAAAAAGTTAGCAAGGAAACGACAAACGTTTTCGACAGATTCAGGGAGCAAGAAAAAATTAGATGTCCATTCTGCACGAAGGGCTTGAGTTGTCAGCTTTGTAGCATGGGTCCATGCAGGATTTCGGAAAAAGTTCCTTACGGAGCCTGTGGAATCGACTCCGCGGGAATGGTGATAAGGAACTTCGTCCACAAGAACATGCTCGGAACCGAGGCTTACACATATCACGCAATTGAGGCTGCGAAAACTTTGAAAGCTACTGCGGAGGGAAAAACGATATTCGAGATAAGGGATGAGGAAAAGCTGAAGAGTTTTGCGAAACTCCTCGGAATAGAAGGAGAAGATGTGAATGAGATTGCAACCAAAGTTGCGGATTTCGTGATCTCAGATCTCTCGAGCGTTGGAAGGAGCAAGCTCGTAGAAATTCTTGCCCCGCAGAGGAGAAAAGAAGTTTGGGAGAAGCTCGGGATATTCCCTGAAGGAGTTTTTGGCGAGTTGCTTACAGTTGGAACGTCTGCGATGACAAACGTTGATTCGAACTACGTTTCTTTGGCAAAGAAGAGTATTTCGATGAGCATAACGACTTGCTTAGCAGCGCAGTTTGCACTCGAAACAATCCAAGATGTGCTCTTCGGCACGCCGATGCCGCACGAAAGTTACGCTGACCTCGGAATAATCGATCCAGACTACGTGAACATCGCAGTAGATGGGCACGAACCATTTGTCGGTGCTGCGCTCATAAAGCTCGCTGAGAGAGAAGAAGTGCAAAAGAAAGCGAAGGAAGCGGGAGCAAAAGGACTTAGGATAATTGGATTCATAGAAACTGGGCAAGAGCTGATACAGAGGTTTAACAGCCCAGTATTGGTTGGGATCGCCGGAAACTGGATTTGCCAAGAGTATGCGCTGGCAACTGGAGCCATCGATGTTTTCGCAGCGGACATGAACTGTGCTTTGCCTTCGCTCCCGGAGTATCAGAAATACGGTGTGAAGATAATTCCTGTGAGCAGACTTGTTAGATTCCGTGGGATAAACGAAGCTTTGGACTACGAGCCTGAAAAGGTTGAAGAGATCGCTAAAAAGCTGATAGAGATCGCGATAGAAAACTTCAAGCAAAGAGATAAGAGGGCTGTGAGAGTGGAGAAGAAACAAAAAATAGTCGTTGGATTCTCAATTGAGGCGATTGCAAGGCTAGGAGTTGAAAATCTGCTTGAAGCAATAAAGAAGGGCGATGTAAAAGGAATTGCAGCTTTGGTGAGTTGCACAACTCTTAAGAATGGTCCACAGGACTGGAACAGCGTAACGATTGCCAAGGAATTGATAAGGAGAGACATTCTTGTAATTTCGATGGGCTGTGGAAACGCTGCGATGCAAGTTTCGGGGCTTACGAGTCTGGATGCGATTGAATTTGCTGGGGAGAAGCTTAAGGCTGTTTGCAAAGCCTTGAACATTCCACCAGTTCTGAGCTTTGGAACATGCACGGATGTTGGAAGGGCCGCTTATTTGCTCAGAATCGTTGCAGAAAAACTTGGTGTCGATATTCCCGATTTACCAGTCGTTGTAACAGCTCCTGAGTATATGGAACAGAAGGCCACGATAGATGCTGTTTTTGCGATTGCCTATGGACTCGTTACGCATGTTTCGCCAATTCCGCCGATAACTGGGAGCGAAAAGGCAGTCAAATTCCTGACTGAAGAGATAGAAAGGCTGACAGGCGGGAAAATTTTGATCGAGGAGGATCCGATAAGAGCTGCCGAAAAACTTGAAGAAGTTATCCTCGAGAAAAGGAAAAAACTTGGGATTTGATCTTATTTTTTTGATGTCGATCTATTGAAGATCCTTGGAACACAATTTCTATCGTGTTCTTGTCCAGAACCCTTATTTCTCCATTGTATTTCTCCACGAGCTTTTTCACAATGTAAAGCCCGATTCCACTACCACCTTCTGTGTAAATTTCCCTGAAAGCTTTCTTCATCGCAGTTTCGGAGAAACCTTTACCATTGTCTCGAAACAGAACCCTTATATTTTCGCCTTTTTCAATCTCTATAGTCACCTTGCTCGCTTTTCCATGTTTTATCGAGTTTTCTATTAGATTGTTGAAAACAAAAAACAGACCATCATCTGCTAATAGTTCTGCGTCTCCCTTTAGCTCAATCTCGATTGGAAAAGATTTTTTAACATTTTCGATCACTTCTTTGAGCTGAACCTTCTTCAATTCAGAATTTTCAAGCTCTTTTTCTACTCTCAGCAATTCAACACCTTTTTCTATCTGCAACATTGCCTTTTTAAGATATTCCGGATCTTTCTCGACCTCATAAACTTCTATAAAGCCTTTTATGGCTGTGAGAATGTTCAGGATATCGTGTCTAAGCGTTTTTGTGAGGAATTTCATCCTTTCTTCGTATTCCGTGATCTTAAATAAAAATTCGTTGATAGCTTTTGAAAGCACTCTGATCTCTTCAGTTCCGTTGAGCTCGATCTTTTCTCCGGGCTTTGCAGATCTAACGAATTTTTCAAGCTTTGAGATTTTTGAGACAACTTCTCTGTCTAATAAAAAGACCGTCGAAGCCGAGAACGCGAGAATTATTGCTATGAAGGAAAAGAAAGAGAGTAGAATATTTCTTAAATGCTCCGGATAATATGGATTCTCAGACTCAATAACAAAGATCGTATCTCGTCCAAAGATGTCTTTTAGCGCAATTTCTGCAATTGATTTTTCCGAGTTTTGGTGCTTAGCGTCGATGAAGACTTCTGCGTTCAAAACTTCCGAAACATCATAAAACCAATCATCGCTTAAAATCCTCCCCATTGTGAGGTATCCTCTGCTCTCAGTGAAATCGCTTGGTGAAGAGGGGAGAATTGGTTTTGACGACAATAAAATTATTTCGCCATCGAGTTTTAGAAAACCCGTTTTTCCTCGAATCTCCGGATAAAGGAAAATCTCAGGTAACTCTTTTTCGTTCCAATTCCTGTCATAGAACTTTGAAAACACGACCTCATCATTTTTATTTATGAAGAGAATCATATTTATTTTCGCATCAATAAACGTGCTTTCGACCAAATTTGAGGCTATATATCTTTCGTTTCGATCTTCTATGAACTCGTAGGTATCATCCCAGAACGCCCAATCTATACAAAGAATTTCAAGGCTTTTTAGCTCTGAATAGAAAATTTTCTGGAAGGCATCAGACTTCTCTTTCGCATATTTCATCGAAAACGATTCCAACGAGCTCTTTTCAATCGCTACCACTATGAACGTTAGCGTGAGAAGTAAGATTAGCGAGATTGAAATCACGGTCAAGAGAACCTTTTCCCTTGTCTTCACAAAAAATAGGTTTATAAAAAGCTTTAAAACTTTTCCCCACACTTATTGAATTCCTCTTGGGTAATTGCAATTTTGAAAGCTTTTCACCAAGCTAGAGTGTCAAGGTTTATAAGCACATTCTACACCTTTACTAAGGGGCCGTGGGGTAGCCTGGTTATCCTCTCGGCCTGGGGCGCCGGTGACCCGAGTTCAAATCTCGGCGGCCCCACTATATCAACTATGATCGCTACGCGTATCGATTCTAAAGAATCGATGGATTTCTGCGATAAAAAAAGAAGTTATTCGATCAGATCTAAGCAATTCCCTCGCAGAGTTTCGTTCACCCACTGATAGACTTTGTAGCCATCGATCTCTTCGTTGTAGAAGCGATCCTTTTGTAGCGGATAAAGCAGTCCGCCAGTGAGCGTGGTGTGCTGATATTCGAGGGGCATAAACCTGCAGAATCGATCGCTAAAATTCACGTGTATTTCGCTCGTAACTCTGAGCAGTCTGTCCCTGTATTCCGAGGGTGAGTAACCGCTAAAGATTGTTCCAATCACGAGATCCTTCTGATCTTCGAATAGTGCGTAAAGACATTCGTTGCACTGTGTGAGTCCAAACTCCAGCGCATAGATTGGATCCCTACCCTCGAAATACGGGATTGCCCCTTCTGGAAAGTTTTGCAGAGTTCCCCATCTCTTCATGACTTCGCCCGTCTGGAAGTTACTTCTGGCGCTCGGCATTATTCCCGGACCAGCGTCGTTGATTGCAGTTATGGGCTTTCCAAAGATTTCCCATGCTCTGTAGGCGTGGAGTAAAGTTCCGTAACCACCAGCGCTCGAACCAGCAACAACAACTCTATCCCAGTCTTTTTGAGCAATGTATCTGAGTGCAACGATTGCGTTAACATATCCAACGTGGTAAATCGTCTTGGAATTCCCGTCGTCATCGTAGTATTTCACAACTCTGTTCCCCATGTGGAGGTCTCCAGTGTTGTATGGAATGAAAAGGATTGTCCAGTTTCGGAATGGATTCTTTGGATTCTTTACGTCGAATATCCCACCACGGTAGTATGTAGAGAGGAACCAGAACTTTGATTCGAGTGCCACAACACTTCCGATACCAAGAAATGGTTTGCAAGTCTCGAAGTTCGTGCAGAGCAATGGTTTACATGTAGCATAATCAGCGCAAGCTCCACCGCCCTCGAAGAATACGAGCAAATTGTTCTCAGTGCCCCTCCTAACCATTACGAACGTTTCTTTTCCAATGCCATTAACGCACGGCTTTGGTAGGGGAACTTTTATCCAATCTATGCCGTCGTTTGGATTGTCGATTGGCAACGATTCGATTGGACGTATCGAGGATACTTCTATGGCGAACGGATCCGCGTACTTCTCGACGAGCACATCGTATTCTCCGAGCGCCAAGGCTGGAGCTATGCAGAATAGAATCAGCCCAAATACAACTAAGCGCATAAAAATTGGCGAACAATAAAGATTTAAATTTTTCGATTATGATATTAATAATAATTATTAACTGTCAAATTGCTTTTACCCGTAATAAAAAATTTTTGATATAGTCCAAAATTTTCAAGAGAAGCATTTGCAACTTGTTCGAGAACCTTTTATAGAGGGATAGTAACGAATTTTAGGTGATCTGATGATCCTAAGCAAAACTGCAGAAACGGTGCTCAAGAAAAGGTATTTGCTGAAAAACGACCGTGGCGAGGTAGTTGAGACTCCAGAGCAGATGTTCTGGAGGGTTGCAAACGCAATTGCGAGTGCAGAAGAGAATTACGGAAACAATCCCAAGCCATGGGCAGAGAAATTCTTCAGGATAATGTGGAACCAAGAATTTATGCCCAATTCACCAACCTTGATGAACGCAGGGACCCCTTTAGGACAGCTTTCAGCTTGCTTTGTCATTCCCGTTGAAGACAGTATCGATGGCATATTCAAAGCGCTTTGGGACATGGCAAGAGTTCAAAAAAGCGGTGGAGGAACTGGGTTTAGCTTTTCCCGAATTCGCCCAAAGGGAGACATTGTAAAAAGCACGATGGGCGTTGCAAGTGGACCGGTGAGTTTCATGAAAATCTTTGACTCCGCAACAGAACAGATAAAACAAGGCGGCAAGCGAAGGGGTGCAAACATGGGTATTCTTCGTTGCGACCACCCAGATATCGAGGAATTCATAAAGGCGAAGTGGGAGGAAGGCACGCTGAGAAACTTCAACATAAGCGTCGCTGTAACAGACAGATTCATGGAAGCTGTGAAGAGAGACGAGGATTACGAGCTGATAAATCCAAGGACAGGGGTAGTTGTTAAAAAGATATCTGCGAGGAAGATCTTCAACCTCATCGTCGAAGGAGCTTGGAGAAATGGAGAACCGGGATTGGTTTTCATCGACGAAATAAATCGCCACAATCCAACGCCACATGTTGGCGAAATCGAGGCGACGAATCCCTGTGGCGAACAGCCGTTGCTGCCCTACGAATCCTGCAATCTTGGAAGCATAAACCTTGCAAAGTTCGTTGATGGCAAAGATTTCGACTGGGAAAGACTAAGAGAAATCGTGCATATTGCTGTCAGATTCTTAGACAACGTCATCGACGTGAACGCTTACCCGATTCCAGAGATCGAGGATATGACGAAGGCAAACAGAAAGATCGGTCTTGGCGTTATGGGGTGGGCGGATGCATTGTTTTTGCTCGAAATTCCCTACGACAGTGAAGAAGCTATAAAATTGGCTGAAAAAGTCATGAAATTCATACAAGAGGAATCTCACAAGGCTTCGCAACTCTTAGCTGAGGAGCGTGGCGTATTCCCGAACTGGAAGGGTAGTGTTTGGGAGAAGAAGGGGTTAAAGATGAGAAACGCTACAACGACAACAATCGCGCCAACAGGAACGATAAGCATAATCGCAAATTGTAGCAGTGGAATCGAGCCGGTCTTCGCTTTGGCTTACAAGAGAGCAAACATTCTCGATGGAGAAGAGTTCTTTGAGATAAACCCGATTCTCGAAAAAGTGCTAAGGGAAAAAGGGCTTTACAACGGAGAGCTCATCGCGAAGATTGCTGAAACTGGAAGCGTTCAAAACCTCGATCTGCCTTCGAGCATCAAGCGTGTCTTCAAAACAGCGTTGGAGATTGCACCAGAATGGCATGTCAAAATGCAAGCAGCTTTCCAAAAGTTCACAGACAACGCAGTGAGCAAGACCATCAACTTGCCAAATTCAGCAACAAGGGCTGACGTTGAGAAGGCATTTATGCTTGCCTACGAGCTGAAATGCAAGGGAATAACGGTCTACAGAGATGGAAGTAGAGAGGAACAAGTTCTGATGACAAAGAAGGCAGAGAAGGAGAAAGAGAAGTTAAGGAGACCCGCTAAGTTCATCGAACCAAGACCGAGACCAAGGGTGACGGTTGGTAGAACAATCGAAACAAAGACTGGATGCGGTTCGCTTTATGTGACAATAAACGAGGACAACGAGGGGATTGCAGAGGTATTTGTTCAGCTTGGCAAAAGTGGTGGATGCGCAGCATCGCAAACCGAGGCAATTGGAAGATTGCTGAGCATAGCTTTGCGAAGCTGGGTGAATCCAGAAGTGTTGATAAAACAGCTCAAAGGAATTCGTTGTCCAAGTGTAGGCTTCGACAACGGCGAGATAATCACGAGTTGCGCAGATGGTGTTGCGAAAGTGCTTGAAAAATGGCTCAAGGGAGAATACAAGAGGATAAAGTTCGAGATCGAGGGGATCAAACCACTGACAGAGTTTGCAGAAAAAGAAGAAAGCACAGAAAAGGAAGAAAGAACGAAGATGATCGGTGGAGTTTGCCCAGAGTGCGGCAACGTTCTTGAATATGGTGAAGGCTGTGCAACCTGCAGATTTTGCGGGTTCACCAAGTGTCTCTAAGATTCTCAGCGATATTTTTCAATCTTTTTCTCGAGACTCGCAAAACTCAAACGACCAAAATTACTGTAATGTCAGCTTTTTTGTTCACACGTGCCGTTCTTTATAAGAAGTTCATTAAAAGAATAGCCCCGGCCGGATTCGAACCGGCGTCACCGGCTCCAAAGGCCGGCAGGATTGACCACTACCCCACGGGGCTTCCAAAGAAGTTCATGTTTAGATTTATCAAAGTTTTGGTTAAGAGTCGCTAACATCCTCAACGACCCTTATTTTCACGATCTGCTCCCTATCCTTCAGCCCATACGTCAACACGACTATGTTTCCCTTACCTAAGCTACCCGAGCTCATAAGATAAGCATAAAGTTTTTCGAGTCCTTCCATGTAGCTATCGGCTTTTAAAACCTTTGGATTTATCCCCCAAAGTATCAGGAGTTTTCTTGCAACCTCCTCGCTGGGAACTGCAACATAACAATTTATTCTCGGACGCAGAGATGCGATTGAGAAAACAGTTGTTCCCTTCATCGAGTAAATAGCAAGTGCTCCGTTTATATCTTCCGCCAGTTCAACAACACCTTTAGCGTATCTCTTTTTCAGTGATTTTGCCATTTGCTCCCTGTTAACGAGCGGAGTGTAGTAAAATTCGGTTCTTTCAACAATTCTCCTTAGCCATCTAACAGCCTCGACCGGATACTTACCAACTGCTGTTTCTCCTGTCAACATCAAAGCGTCAACACCTTCCATAACTGCATTCGCCACATCTGAAACTTCCGCTCTTGTGGGTACTGGATTGTCGATCATCGATTCAAGAATCTGCGTCGCAATCACGACAGGTTTCCCAATTTCAAGGGATTTCTCGACTATGGTCTTCTGCAACCTCGGAACCTCTTCCAATCCAAAGTTCATTCCCAAATCTCCTCTGGCTACTAAAACTGCGTCTGATGCATCGATGATTTTGTTTAGATTCTCGATCGCCTCCCTTGTTTCTATCTTACACATGATCATTGCATCGCACCCAATGTCTTTCAAAAAGCGTCGAAGCGCTTTAATGTCTTCAGAACTTCTAACCAAACTCGCCCCTACGTAGTCTGCGAATTTTTTAAGCACTCTGAGATTTTCAGCGTCTTCAGCGTTCAGATAGGGCAAATCAAACGACTTCCCTTGAAATACCACGCTTTTTCTCGATTTTAACTCGCAGTTCGTCAAAGCTTCTGCCTTAATGCGCTCTTCCGACACATCGACCACTTTAAACCTCGACCTTCCGTCGTCCAAGAGCATTATGTCTCCGATGGATACATTGCCAAAGATTTCAGGGCGAGGAAAAGGAATCTTTAATTTCTCCCAGCAGCAATCGGAAAAACAAAACTCCACGATCGACCCCGCTGAAACTCTAAGCGTTTCCGGAAAGTCTCCGAGTCTCAGTGACGGTCCTATGATGTCGATCACGATCGATGCCAGTTTGCCGAGCTTCGATTCAGCCTCTCTAATTTTTTCGATCAAACTAAGCCAATTCTCGACACTTCCGTGAGCCAAGTTTATCCTGAAACCAAAGATGCCCTCGTTCAGCATCGATGCTATGGCTTCCTCGGAACTCGAAGATGGACCAAGAGATGCTATGAGTTTGGTTTTCATACAAAACAAAGTTCAGAACGTCTTAAAAACTAATTGGAGCTCAATTCCTAAAATTACCAGCTCGCCTATTCTGGTTGTTGCGTGAGTAGATTTGGCCTATGCAAAGATCACATGCTCAGATCGATTTGGGAATTATTGAGCTAACGCTCAGCGAGGCATGCGACGTATCCAAAAGGCACTGATTTATGTTAGAGTTTTTCTCAAGACCAGAACAGAAAGGGGATTTAGAGGCGAAACCAAAGTTTACTGAATTACACCAATCAAAAGGGTATGAAGTTATTTTAGAAGACGTAGCAAGCGGGTGAACTCTATAGGTGTTAAGGAGCCCATATCAGCTTAGCATATAACATAAAGCAGGCTACGAAATATGGCTAAAATTAGAGAGGAGAAATTTTATAGATTTGATAGGTACAGGGGTGTTCAAGAAACATCACCCTAGGGGATCTTCCCGTATGCGGCTATCGGGGGAAATTCGATAAGTGTCAAAATGGTGAGATTTCCCGTGATTTCCTCGTTTTCCCTAACCCTCCTTATGGCCGAGGAAGTGTCCAGGATCATGAGCGGATAAGTTTTTCCCTTCTCCTTTCCCTCTCGAGAACCTTTTCATGCAGCTCTTCATCCATCTGCGTCATCCGGGATATCTCCACCCCGCTTGCCTTCAGAAGGATTTCGAATTCCTCCTTTGAAAGCCCCTCCTCCCTGCCCT
>JAVZNF010000002.1:0-135486 GCA_038882935.1 Archaeoglobaceae archaeon
GACAGCCTTTGTAACCGCCGGTGTGAACAACCCGAACAAGATGACTATAAACGCAATTCTCGTTGCCGAATCAAAGCTCAGCAGATCTGCGTTGCTGAACGCAATCATAACTGCTACAGAAGCTAAGAGCTCGGCTCTTTTCAAACTCGGTTATCGATTCACGGGAACAAACACGGATGCGGTCGTGGTTTTAAGCACGATGAAGGGAAGTTATGAAACGTTCTCCGGACCAGCAAGCAGATTGGGCAAGAGAATATGGGAGACTGTTTTCAAAGCGACCATAGAAAGTCTGAAGAAGTGGGAAAAGAACTCACCAAACACTTTTTAAACTTCGTGAAAAATTGCTTCATGCGACTCGCAGTTGCTGGCTCTGCGGGAAGAATGGGGAGGCTCGTAGTTAAGCATGCGATCGCTGAGGGTTTGAAAGTTGTGCAAGCTTTCGACATCGTCGAAGTTGGCAGAGACGCGGGAGAAGTTGCGGGAATTGGGAGAATTGATGTTGCGATAGAGAGCGACATAGAAAATTTGGATGCAGATGTGCTCATTGACTTCACGAACCCTTCAGCATGCTTGGAAAACGCAAGGGTAGCATCAAAAAAGGGTGTGAAGCTTGTCATAGGAACAACTGGCTTTAGCGAGGAGCAAAGGAGGGAGCTGGAAAGGATTTGCAGTAGAGTCCCTTCAGTTGTCTCTCCGAACTTCAGCATTGGAGTGAACGCTTTTTTCAAGATTGTGGAATTCGCCTCTTCGCTCCTTAAGGATTACGACGTCGAGATCTTCGAGATTCACCACAAGCACAAAAAAGATGCACCAAGTGGAACAGCGATAAGGGTTGCGGAAATCATAAGGAACGTTCTTTTGGAAAAAGGAAGAAAGCTTGAGCTTAAGTTCTGCAGAGATGGGAAAAAAGGCGAAGAAATCGGAATTTTTGGAATCCGTGGAGGGGATGTCGTTGGGGAGCACGTGGTGATGTTCTTCAGCGAAGGAGAGAGAGTTGAGATTGTTCATAGGGCAACGAGCAGAGATTGCTTTGCAAAAGGGGCGATATTGGCTGTTAAATGGATTTCAAAGGTTGAAAAGCCCGGGATTTACTCGATGCTCGACGTTCTTGGTTTAACATAGACGTTTTTAAAGCCAAAGACGAGGATTTGCGATGGTAAGGGATCGTGGATTCAAAGCCCTCGAAGCTGTGGAGATCGCGGTTAAGAAGATGTTCGAAAAGCTTCGCACCATTGGGGTTGAAGAAGTTAGCGTTTACGGTTGCCAAGGTAGAGTTCTCGCAAAAGACGTAGTTGCTGATTGTGACGTTCCAGAATTTGACAAATCTGCGATGGATGGTTACGCTGTTATCGCGGAAGACACTTTTGGGGCTTCGCAGAGTAATCCGGTGATCTTGAAGCTTGTCGGAAAAATTGAAGTCGGAAAAATCCCGAATTTAAGGATAAAGAGTGGCGAAGCAGTTAGAGTATACACCGGCTCTGCAATCCCAGCAAAAGCGAACGCAGTTGTCATGATCGAGCACACAAAGGAAGAAAACGGTTTCGTCCAAGTGTTCAAAGGTGTCTCTCCATATAAGAACGTTGTAAGAAAGGGAGAGGACTTGAAGAAGGGGGAAATCGTGCTTAGAAAAGGCGAGATTTTGCAACCGCAAGACGCTGGAATCCTTGCATCTCTCGGCTTAAGAAGCGTTGAAGTCTTTAAAAAGCCCAGGGTTGCGGTTATCTCGACTGGAAACGAACTCATAGCTTTGGAAGAGAAAAAGGAAGCTGGGAAGATCTACAACTCGAACAGTCCAATGATCTGCAACGCCCTCGCAGAGCTTGGGTTCGAAGCTTTTCCGTTGGGGATCGCAAAGGACAATGCTGAGAATGTGGAGAGAAAGCTTTTTGAAGCGTTGAACTTCGACGCAATCATTTTCACAGGCGGGACTTCAGTCGGTAGCTACGATCTCGTTCCAGAAGTCGTTTCCAAGCATGGAGAAATCGTTTTCCACGGCGTTGCAATGCGTCCAGGAATGCCAAGTGCTTTTGGTTTAGTTGAAGGGAAACCAGTTTTTATGCTCCCCGGCTCTCCGACTGCTTGTTTTCTTGCCTTCAACACCTTCGTGATCCCAGCGCTTTACAGGATGATGGGTGTAAGGGTTTTGGAGAGAAAGGGAAGCCGAAAGAGAGGAGTTCTTCAAGCGAGGATTGCGTCGGAGATAGGAATAAGGAGCTATGTCAGAGTTCTCTGGGAGAATGGAAAAGTCTATCCGATGAGGGTTTCGGGTTCGAGCGTATTGAGTTCCATAGTGAAATCGAATGCTCTTCTCGTGGTTCCAGAAGACGTTGAGGGTTACGAGGAGGGCGAAGAAGTTGAAGTGATTTTGCTTAGGGACATAACGGAGGTATTGGAATGAGGAAGGTTTTTAGGCAAATTTTAACGATTGAGGAAGCGAGAAAGATTCTCTTCTCCCGATACAAGCCAATTCCAAAAGTTGAGGAAGTAGATTTGCTTTCCGCAACGGGAAGAGTTCTTGCGGAGGATGTTTATTCAGCGATTAGCGTTCCGCCGTTCGACAGGGCTACAATGGATGGCTTTGCAGTTAAAGCCGAGGACACGTTTTTGGCGGAAGAAAACAATCCCGTGAAGCTCAAAGTTTTGGGAAAAATCGAAGCTGGAGACTGGGTTGATGCGGAGTTAAGAGAAGGGGAAGCATTTGAAGTCTCTACTGGATCAATGATTCCAAAGGGGGCAAATGCAGTTGTTATGGTAGAGTTCACGAGAGAAGTTGGAGAATTCGTTGAAGTCTACAAAGCTGTCGCTCCAGGGGAGAACGTGATGTTCGCAGGGAGCGACATAATGGCTGGAGAGCTGATACTGAGGAAGGGAACAAGGCTTACGCACAGAGAAATAGGTGTCCTTTCTGCCTGCGGGATAAGGAAAGTCAGGGTCTTTAAAAAACCCAAGGTTGCGGTTATCTCGACCGGGAACGAGCTTGCAGATTTGCACGAGGAGCTGGGAAGTGGGAAAATTTACGATGTGAACTCGTTTGCAATTTGTTCTGCGGTTGAAGAGAACGGCGGAATTGCGATTAGACTCGGAATAGTCCGAGACGACGAAGAAGAAATGAAAAGGGCAATTCTAAAGGCGCTGAGCATTGCAGACTTAGTGATAACCTCTGGTAGCACATCTTCTGGCTTTGGCGACAAAATGTATCGAGTTCTTGAAGAAGTGTCAGAGATTTTGGCGCATGGAATCGCTGTAAAACCGGGAAAGCCGACGATAATAGCGATTCACAACGAAAAGCCTATATTTGGTCTTCCTGGATATCCTGTTTCAGCTTTGACGATCTTCGAGCTGATCGTTGCACCCATCATTCGCGAGTTGGCAGGTTTAAGAATCAAGTCGAAAAAGATAAACGCAATACTTGCAGCAAGGGTTTTTTCCGAGATTGGAAGGAGAGAATTCCTGCCTGTTCACGTAGTCTCGGGAAAAGAGGGATTCTCGGCTTATCCGGTGACTGGTAGCTATAGTGGAGCGATTACAGCGCTTGCGTTCACTGATGGAATCGTTGAAATTCCGGAAGAGGTTGTGATGCTCGAGGAAAACGAAATCGTAGAAGTCAAGCTCTTCAGCGAAATTAGTCCACCGGATCTCGTTTTCATCGGAAGCCATTGTATAGGAGTGGATTTGATCCTGAGGGAATTGAAGGGAAGTGCGAAAGTCATAAACGTCGGCTCTACAGGAGGGATTTTGGCGGTTAAAAGGGGAGAAGCAGACATCGCTGGGACGCACTTGCTCGACGAAAGTGGAGTTTACAACGAGCGAATTGCGAAAAAGCTCGGGGTCAAGAATGCGGTTCTCGTGAAAGGTTATCTTAGGGAGCAGGGCTTCATAGTTGCGAAGGGAAATCCGAAGGGGATAAAAGGTTTCGAGGATTTGCTCAGGGATGATGTTAGGTTGATAAACAGGAACAAGGGCTCCGGGACGAGAACTCTTTTAGACATGCACTTGAAAAAGCTTGCAGAAGAAAGTGGCGAAGATTTCGATGAAATTAAGCGTAAGATAAAGGGTTACGAGATCGAAGCAAAGACGCACGACGCTGTTGCGATTGCGGTTGCAACGCAAAAAGCAGACGTGGGGCTCGGAATAAAGACGGTTGCAAACCTATACCACCTTGACTTCATACCGTTGAGAAGCGAGGAATACGACTTCCTGATTCCGAGGGATAAGCTGGATAAGTGGAGTGTGAAGAAGTTTCTCGAAGTTCTTAAAAGTGAGGAATTCGCGAGAAAACTTGAAGAAGTTGGCGGACTTAGAGTTTACGAAAGGACGGGTGAAATGATAGAGCTATGAACGCAAGAATAAGCGAGATATTTGAATCGATTCAAGGCGAGGGTGTGTTTGTTGGTGCTTTACAGCTTTTCATCCGCTTTTGTGGATGCAATCTGAACTGCTACTACTGCGATACGCTCAAGGATTCCGAGTTTTGCAGAAATTACGTGAACAACGAAGTTTTGAAAAATCCGGTAAGCCTTGAATACGTGCAAAGGGTTGTGGACTCGATAAGGGTTCACTCCGTTAGCTTCACCGGAGGGGAGCCGTTGCTTCACGCAGATTTTATAGGCTCTTTGAAAAAGACAAAGCCCTTCTACTTAGAAACGAACATGACTCTGCCTGAAAAAGCGGAAAAGCTCAGATTTGTTGATTACGTCGCCGGCGATCTGAAAGTCAGAGAAGCCGGGATTGCGAACTATGAAGAGATCTTGGAAAAGACTTTTAGATGCTTCAAGATACTTAGAAATACTCGCAAAAGGCTAACGTTCTGCAAGATCGTTCTGCCAGCGAAGTTCAACCAAGAGGAAGTTCTAAACTCGGCGATGCAGATCAAGGACTATGTTTACTGCTTCGTCCTTCAACCTGTTTTCGGCGAAGATACCGGCAACGTTTTTAAACTGCAGAAAGCGATGCTTGAGTTCGCAGACGTTCGCGTGATTCCTCAAGTCCACAAGCTGATGGGGGTGAAGTGATGAAGTTCAGAGTTGGTGTAAAGGAAGTGTTCAGCGCAGCGCACGCGATTCCTGGGCATAGGAAATGCGGAAAAGTCCACGGGCACAACTTTGAAGTTAGCGTTGAAGTGGAAGGAGAGCTTAGAAGCGGCATGGTTATTGACTTCTTTGATCTCAAAAAAATGCTCAAGGAAATCCATGAAAAGCTCGACCATTCCTTGCTCAACGAAGTCATCGCAAATCCAACTTCGGAGAATATCGCAATCTTCATTTTCAACGAACTTCGCAACAAAGGCTTGAACGTAGTTAAAGTTAGGGTTGCGGAAAACTTCGACAAGTGGGCGGAAGTGAGTGCGGATTAAACCTTAAAACTTTTAAGTTGAACCATCTTTTCCTTTGCATGAGCGACCTTATGGAAATGCTCATTAGGAGAGGGTTTCTCTGGCAATCGTTCGAGATATACGGCGGAATGGCTGGTTTTATAGATTATGCTCCTCTTGGTAACAACTTAAGAAGGAAAATCGAGAACATATGGCGTGAATTCTTTGTGATTAACGAGAGGGTTGCAGAGATCGATACTCCGCTCATCGGAATCGAAGAAGTCTTCATAGCCTCCGGGCATGCAACGTCTTTTGTTGACACGGCGATTCAGTGCAAAGAATGTGAGAGAGTTTACAGGGCTGATCACTACATAAAGGAGAAGCTCAACCTCGAAATAGAGGCGTCGATGGACGCGATTAAGGAGGTTTTAGAAACATACGAAATCCGTTGCGAATGTGGTGGCGAGTTTGGCGAGCCATTTCCGATGAACCTTATGTTTTCAACAAAGATTGGTGCGGGAAAGGGAAAGAATGCGTATCTCCGCCCTGAGACCGCGCAGGGAATCTTCATAGACTTCAAAAGGCTTTCGAACTACTTCCGCGATAAGCTCCCCTTCGGCGTTGCGCAGATCGGTAGAGCTTTTAGAAACGAGATAAGTCCGAGACAGGGCGTAATAAGGCTGAGAGAATTCAATCAAGCTGAGCTCGAATTCTTTGTGCACCCCAAGGAAAAAAGGCACCCAAATTTTGGAGAAGTTGCGAAAGACGTCGTTAGACTCGTGGACAAGTTTGATAAGGAACACGAGATCTCTTTGGAAGATGCGGTTAAGAGGGGAATAATAGCGAACGAAATCCTTGCGTATTTCATCGGGAAAACGAGGAGGTTTTTACTTGCAATAGGTGTAAAGGATGAAAAGCTTCGCTTTAGACAGCACAAAGACGACGAAAGAGCTCATTATGCAACGGATTGCTGGGATGCGGAAGCTCTCACGAACTTTGGTTGGATAGAGATCGTTGGAATCGCTGACAGAACAGATTACGACTTGTCGAGGCATTCAAAGTTCAGCCGAGAAGATTTGAGCGTTTTTATTCCTTACGAGACTCCAGTAAAGGTAAAGAGGAGAAAAGCAATTCCAAAGATGAGCGTTCTTGGGCCAGTTTTTAAAGAGAAGGCAAGGAAGATAGCGAAAGCTCTTGAGGAGATGGAAGTGAACAGCAACGAGATCGAGCTCGAAGTTGATGGCAAGAAGATAAGGCTCACCAAGGAGTTTTTCGAGATTAAGGAGGTTGAGGAGGAGATAACTGGGGAAAGAATCGTGCCACACGTCATCGAGCCATCCTTTGGGCTTGATAGAATAAGCTACACGGTTCTCGAGCACTGCTACGACAAGGACATCGTTGAGGGAGAAGAAAGAAGAGTTCTGAGACTTAAAAGGCGTATTGCTCCAATAGAGGTTGCTGTTTTGCCTTTACTCTCCCGTGAGCCATTTACGAGCAAGGCGATGGAAATAGTCTCTGTTTTGAGAAGAAGTGGTTTCTACACAGAGTACGACGATTCAGGGAGCATAGGGAGAAGATATCGCAGATTCGACGAAATTGGAACGCCTTTTTGCGTAACCGTGGATCATCAGACCTTCGAGGATGAAACGGTTACAATTCGTGACAGAGATACGACGAAACAGATTAGAGTCAAGATTGCGGATCTAGCCTCGACAATCAGAGAGTTGATGATCTCTGAGAGACCAATTGAGGAGTTTGGAGAGATCTTCAGATGATCGTTCTCTCTGGTGGGACTGGAACGCCGAAGTTGCTCGTCGGGCTTAAAGAAGTCGCTGAGTTCAGCGTGATTGTGAACACGGCCGAGGATATCTGGATCTCTGGAAACAAGATCTGCCCAGACATAGACTCCGTGATCTACGCCTTGGCGGAGATTATAGATGAAGAAAAGTGGTGGGGGATAAGGGGAGACAGCTTTAGAACGCATGAAGCCTTGAAAAAGCTCGGGGTCGACGAGTTCATGGCGATCGGCGACCTTGATAGGGCGACGCACATTCTGCGTAGCGAGCTCTTGAGAAAAGGCTTTTCTTTAGTCCACGCAACGAAAGAAGTTGCCAAAGCCTATGGAGTGAAGCAAGAAATTTACCCGATGTGCAACGAGGAAGTTGCAACGATCATTGTGACTGCAGAGGGAGAAATGCACTTCCAGGATTTCTGGGTTAGAAAAAAAGGAATTCCGGAGGTTGTTGACATTTATTTCCGGGGAATTGAGAACGCTAAGATCCCTGAAGAGATAAAAACTCTGATAAAAAAGGAGAAAGAGGTAATCATAGGTCCAAGCAACCCTGTTTCGAGCATCCTGCCAATACTGAGCGTCGAGAACATGCGTGGAATGCTGAAGAACAAGAAAGTTGTTGCAATTTCGCCAATCATTGGCGAAAATCCTGTGAGCGGACCAGCGGGGAAGTTCATGAAAGCCAAAGGCTACGAGGTATCTCCAATTGGTGTTCTAAAATTTTACGAAGACATCATCGATGCACTGGTAGTCGATGAATCGGACTCGAGTCTTAAGGAGGGAAGAATTTTCGCCACGAAAACGATAATGAAGTCGAAGGAAGATGCAATAAGACTTTCTGAGTTTGTTTTGAAACTCTTTGACAAAATATGATCATGAGCTTAAAGTTTTCAAAGCACTGCGAACATTGCGAAGGGATAGGCGAGATAGAGAATCCGAAGCACCATCCAAGCTACGAGATAACGATGGACTGCAACCTCGATTGCGTATTTTGCTACTCAAGAATTGCGAAGAAAAAACCGATAAAGCCGGGTTACTATGGAGAAATGAACCCAAAGGCAATAACGATTTCTCAATTCGGTGAACCTCTTCTTGCGGGTGAAAAAGAAGTCATAAGGATCGTGAAAGCTCTGAGAGACATTTTTGGCAACGTTAGACTTGATTTACAGACAAATGGTGTGCTTTTAACTCCCAAAGTTTGCGAGGAGTTCGATTTGGTCATGATAAGCCTTGACGCTGGAAGTAGGGAAAACTATTTGAAAATAACAAAGCGTGATTTCTTTGAAAGAGTTGTCGAGAACATAAAAAAGAGCTCAAAAATAACCTACACTGGGGTTAGAACAGTTTTCATGCCCGGAGTAAATGATTTCGAGTTGAGAAAAATCGCAGAGATTGCGAATCACGCAGAAGAGCTTTTTCTGCAACCGATCTCGATCTACAGGGAGAATTCAGAACTTCTTGAAAGGCTTGATGTGGAAAGGGCAGAAAGCATAGGCGAATTTTTGAAAATTGCCGAAGAACTGAGCGAAATTTCAGAAGTTCGAATTCCCGGATGCTTTTTACTCAATTTGAAAAAAGTGCTAAGTCATTTCAGCGTTGAAGAAGTTTTCTTGATGAAGAGAAACGCATTTGCGGATTTTCCGGAAATCCGTCGAGATTGGAGGTTTGTGCTCTGAATTGCAAAAAGCTTAAGAACTCGTAGAATTTGCATGGGTGTGGTAGTTGTAGCGGAAGTCGCACAGCTCGTTTTGGCTATCGCAAACCTTCTGCTTGAAACGATCGTTGATTTGGTCGAGCTGTGCGTTGAAGCGGGAACCAATCAAACCCTTGTTTCTCAAGGCATCAATTTAAACTTTTCGAATCTCTGGGGTGTTTTGTACGGTTCTTTCGTCGTGGGCAAAGAGATGAGCGAACTCGTGAACAGAACTCTCTACATAATTTCGACGAACGAAACTGTGATGTCAGAATTTGCGAACTTCGTCAATGAGCTTGGTAAGAACGCTATCACGATCTTTGGCGACACAGAGGGGACGAAAGGGATTGCTTTTATTCAGCGTAAGGTTTACGAGAGATTGCTTTCAAATCCCGATGAGCTTAGACAAATTACTGGAAACTTTGCGAACTTGATACTTTCGATTGCCAAACTACTCGTTGAAATGGCGAAGAGCATTCCACAAACATTCATGCTAGGAGCTTCAATCCCTTCTCTGGGCAATTTGTAATGAAAGTAACTTATATGCGAAAGATTTAAATGCAAAAGTTTTTCACACACAAAAATTGAGATGATCAAAAAAGAAAAATTTTAAATATCGCCCAATTTTTTGGGCAGTCTATGCTGTGGTGTGTGCTGGTAGTGGCGATTGCGTTGCTCGTGATTCCCGTTGGTGCTGATCAGGACTTCACGATCTCAGCAGAAGAATTCGGTGCTGCAATGGTGAGTAACACAATTGCAAATCTCAAACTTGGCCAGGCGTTTTTGAAGGCTTTGGCTCTGGCAAACAATACCGTGGAAGCAGATGGTTACATGTTCCAGAACATGTGGGGCGTGATCTACGGAGGCCTTGTGCTTTCGAGTTGGAACAACAAGATCACAGCACTTGTGCTCGACAATTTAACGGAAGACAAACCTAACAAAACTCGGACTTGCGATCAACTATCTCGGCAGGAATGCAAGTGTCGTTTTTGGAGACTCAGCAGGAACTCAGGGTATTGCTTTGCTGATCAAGGGACAATACGATGCATTGAAAAATGTTAGCAGGACTTACGATGGTACTACACCTTTACTCACCGCTTACGTGGGCACGATTGCTGATCAAATCCAATCGACTGTGCTATTCATGATCGAGCTCGGTAAGGCGACGAAGAGCGCATTTAGCCAATCTTGAGGGATCCAGATGGAGGGCAAAGAGATTAAAGAACCCACAAAGGTGGAGGGGCAAAAAGTGGAAAAAGCAGAAGTGATTAGGATCGAAGTCAAAATGCGAACTACGGACGCAATAAAGCTCGGCTTTGGTATATCTGTGGGAGCGTTGTTTTTGTATTACTCCTTTTTCTCTTAATGCTGGTCACGATTGCACCAATGCTTCTGAGATGAACTCAGAGCAAGTTTTTCCGAAATTTTTTGGCAAGCTTATTGTTTTTTTGTTCATCCCACTGCTTATAGGTGTTGCAAGCGGGGTGGAGTTCAAAATAACTTTCGAGGGTGTAAACACGACTTTGCCACCATATTTCAAAGCCAAAGCATACTTTTTACATTACGAGTATCAGGGCGGGACATTTAATCCAGGAAGTCCTGCAAACGAGTTCTCCCCTCCACCCAACAGAAATGCGGATGAGTTCGACGACAGCGGAAGCAGCGGGTATCCAAACCTCTACTACCCTGATGGAAGCGTCGCCCTTGGACCAGACACATACGATGACGAGATGCAGTATTACGTTTTCAAAATTCCTGTCCACACATCACGCATCATCGTTAGCTGGAGAGGACATGCGTATGAAGCGGAAGATGACGTCGAGCTCTTTATTTACAGCTGGAGTACTTCGAGCTGGTACGGAGGGGAAAGTGTTGGATGGTTCATGCGGGGGACTTCATTAACATGGATAAATTTCACACTCCCTTCTCCTTCCGATTTTATCAGCCCGAATGGATATGTTCACATCGCCGCGGTGGCGGATTTGCATGGTGAAACCTACGGGAGACCGAGGGCGGATTACATTGAGCTCTTAATAGACGTTCCCGAAAGTGCCATGGTTTCGAGTTGTGTGCGGTTAATTTCATCGCAACTCAGGGATTGGGATGGGATCTTCGATGACGATGCCGTTGGCGTTGTTGCGAGAGTTGCAAAGGCTGTTGACGATCAACCCATTGCGTACTACACAGTTTACTTAAAAGCGGAATACAGTGGTAACTCCGTGATTCTCGGCTCAGGAGTTACGAACGTTAGCGGATACGCAAACATCTTTACCATTCCAAAGAATGCAGGCGATAGATGGCGTGTTAATTTTAGTATTTTTATTCAAAACGAGTTGATCGATGGGATTGCGTATAGGGCGCAGGAAACTTGCTCGGAGAAAGGCGTTGCGAGGAACGTTGCAGTAACCCCAGGAAGTTACGACATCGTTCTCGTCCGGTCGCTACTACGATGTTGGTGGTGCGGACTGGGTAAGGATTCGGTGGGTTGCTGAAAGCTCTGACGTTGATCACGTCGTTTTTGATGGTTACGAAATCCCTGTTTCCGCAAGGTTCAAGACATGGGACTTCTTTCTCTGGAAAATCGGTGCTGTTGAACCAAACAATGATAACGACTTCCACTTTGAGGGCGTGAACCACAACGTGAACGATTTCGGTAGCGAAAGCTATCCAGCATGCATCGGACCAGATGCAAACAGATCCGGGTTTTGCGGCCAGTGGGCAGGAAACTGTAGGGACGGTAGGAATGTATACGTTTATTTTCTTGTCCCAGTATACGTTGGCACGTATCCATCCGGTTGTTGCGTTAGAGAAAGGGAAGGCAAGGTATTCGCTGGAGACTGCGGGAGATTCATGAGCGGGTATAGGTTTAGCACGCTTGTTCAGTTCAACGTTCCCGACCACAATCTTGGCGAACCAGGAAAAGCTGCAATCTTTCTTTGCGAGGAATACAGCACACTTTCGGGACTACTAAGCTCCACTCCCTACACTGGGCATGAGGGACCCGGTAGAATTACGTGTACTGTACGTGTATTTCGGATCATTGAAGTTCAACAACAACCAAACTCCACAGAGGGGCTTTTTTACACTACATACTCTTTTCTCGGTGGCGACATCGTTCGACGCCATCCACATGGAGGACTTGGCTTAATCAGTCTTGTCGGTCTCTGGCCAGACAACGAGCACGTTGTTGCGATTCTTTTGGGGCACCGCTTTGGAATTCATCCGTTCGTTGCAATCGTCACATCCATGCCGTCCGGAAGTTACCCCTCTGACGATCAGCCCAGTGAGTGGAACTTGCAGTTTATGCAGGTATGGCTGTATCACCTGCTTAAAAATCTCGCGTATGGAATCGCAATCACTGCAGATGAATTCGCAAATCTAAACCTTCGATACCCTGAAAGTGGAGAAGATAATGTGGTTCTTGCGAATCGAGTAATAACAAGCTTTGTAGTCGATTTTCTGCCCTACCTCGAGGAGACGATATGGCTTCTAGAGGTAAGCGGTAATAACACCATAAAACCGTTCATCGTTGCAATCTTCACACAGTTTTACGATCTCGGCAGAATGATGAAGTTTATCGCAAGCAACGAAACCCTTAAAGATGAGTTTGCAAACGTTACAAAAACCTTTATCAGTCGATTTCCGGATCTCGTAGGGGATCCGAGTGCAAACAGTGGTGTTAATTACATTTTGAAGCACAGAACTGAACGAATCCCTCTTAGCGAGAAAACAGATACCGCTTACCACTTCATGAAGCTCTTGGATCAAATCGCGAGTTTTCTTGTTACGATAGTCAAACACGTCCCGATGATGGAATACTACAACACAAGCTACAGCCCAGGCTGGAGCTGGAGTTGGATCTCAAATTCGCCTACATGAAAACACTCGAAAGCTTTGCCCCAATTTCGCCCGTCGCGATGAGAAACCACTTTATCATTTCGAGCGCGGTGTAAGTTATTGCACTGCCGTAACTTTCGCAGTATGCGGTGGGCTGAATGCAGAGGTAGCCTCTTTTCCAAATGTAGGCAATTCCCCAGTCCCCATTGTAATCGCCGAAGAAGATTGACGCATTTGTTGCTACTTTCTGCCAAATGCTCACACTATAGCGCATCATAGTCTCGTTGCCCATAACAACGTCGATGAAATCGCTTAAAAATTGCGAAAACCAGTTGAGAAATCCAAAGAAGAAGTATAAGTCTTCTCCTACACTCGTCGCGACATCATTTTTCGACAAAATTTTGAAGAACTCGGCTGTGATTATGAATAGTCCGTGAACGAACTCAAGAATGTAGCTCGTCGCTATATCAACGTTCAACGGCATCTTTTCACCCCGGGAAATAGTAGGGGAAGTAGCTTAGTGCATCGGACACAAGTTTAACAGTTTCGGTCAACAAGTTCCAGAAGCTGTTCACAAACAACGGGTTTTCGAAAACTCTTTCTGAAGCTATTTTCAGTAAAAAGGATAGTCCGTTGTTCCCTGCGGTATCTCCCATGATTAGAGTCGCATTCTTTGAGGCAATTGCGACAACTTCGCTCAGCTTTCCTTTTAGAGTTTCATTCTTGTTTATGAGATCGATAAAACCGTTTTCTCCGGTTAACATCTTTCTAACCCAGGCGATCATAGCTCCCGAGTAATACCATACCTCCCAGAAGCTTTGATAAGCTCCCCGTGAAGTGTTTACAATTGTCTCGTTGTTCCCCGTGTAGCGAAGGTAAAGGAAGAACTTGCTTAGAAAGTCGAAGAAAGACTTTAGAGCTTGGAGCATCACATCTGCGAGCTCAATTGCGGAGCGCATTACGCCATCTCCAAAGCCTTTAGGAAAAACTCTAAAGAGTTCTTGAGAGCACGCATAAAGTTCACTGCAATTTCCGTTGTTCTATCTCTTTTGCTTGTGTTTGTCAGCTCGAGATAAGCATGTTTCGCAATATAGCTCATTCCTTGCGTTCCTCCGACGTTTCCCGTGAAGTTCTCATAGTTTGTCGAGTAAGTGGAAACGAAAGTGCTAAAGTTCTGCATCAAAGAATCGTTTGAAGTTGTGACGCTTAAAATTGAGCTTAGAAGTTTTATTATCCAGCTCAAGACACTAAGAATAGCGTAAATGAAGTTCGGGTGATCCGGGGTTAGCAGATCAATTGTCGGCTCTATTAAGCCTGCAATTAGGATAAAGGAATCATTTATCTGGCTTAGGATTCCATTCCACACGAAGTCGCTTACCGGTGCTATTGGCATCGTATCACCCAAGCACCGAATCAAGGTTTCTGAGCATTTTTAACGCAAGAGCTGTAGTTCCACGTAAAACTTCGAGTAGTTTTGCAACAAAGTTTTCATCGATCATTGACTCCGTATAGCTTAAAACCTTGGAAAGCCCGGCGGTAGTTTCGGTGGTTCCGAAGATTTTTGTTGCATTTCTCCCAGCATAGTTCACGAGTTCTGCGAAGTGCTTCATTGCGGTTGTATTTTCCTTTGCGATATCAAACGCTCCACCTTCGCCGAAGAAAGTCTTCGCAACCCAAAAGTGGAAGCTTCCTGCAGAATAAAAGAGGTTCCACACGTCCTTTGGATTCACCGATGGATGAAGTAAAGCACGAATAACATTGCCTAGTAGTTCAAGAAAGTTCGTAATCAGATAAAACATCGCCAATGCAATTTCCGACACTGCAAAGCGCGTGTGTGCGTTTTAAAAACTTTTGGAAAAATATTTTATGATTGATCAAAAATTTACGAAAAATTTATATGTTACCTCTATGCATTATGGTGATAGTATGCCTCCGGTGAAGGAGCCAACGAAGATCGAACGTGGAAAGAGCTACGAGATAATTGAAAAATTAAAAGAGCAGAATTTCACGGGTTTGCTTAGGGTATCCTTTAAAACCGATGAAATAAGCAAGTCAGAGTTGATCGTTGAAAATGGTGTTCCAATCGCGATGAAAACGAAAAAGATAAGAACTGGACGAATATTAATGGGAAACGAAGCTTTTCAGGATTTTATAAACGCTGAAAACTGCGTTGCGGAGTTTTATTTAGCAGACATCAAAAGTTATTTGTTGAGTTTCGGCGTCGGGTCGAGTTTGGATTTGGGTAAACTCCTTGAATTTGCAGAGGTTGAGATGAAGCCTAGTGAAGATATCAGGGCAGCAACTTTGGAAGAACTCTCAGACTTTGATAGGAGAAAACTTGAGATAGCGAAAATTCTCGATTCTGAGCTTGGAAAAATCGCAAGGAAATACGTGAAGATCGTAGAGTCTGCGAATAGCTTGGATGAACTCTTTGAAGCGAGAAATCGAGTGTTTGATTTTTTGAATTCGACAACAACGTTTCTACCCAAGGAAAAGGTGGCGAGAGTTAAAAGTGAGATTGATCGAATTCTCGAAGCCTTAAAAAGAAAGGAGACGCTCGAGATAAAGGAGAGCGATGAATTCGAAAACTTCAAGAAAGAGCTAATCTCGAAGTTTGATAAAGTCATTGGTAGCAGAGAGTTGCGAGAAATTTTAGATGAGCTCGAGGATTGGTCGGATCTAATTCAAAAGTATCCCCAGATAAAGAAGGCTGTAGGCAAATTTGCAACTATTGTTCCTTGGAACAAAGTCGAAGAACTGCTGAGAATGATCGAGGAAAGAGTTGCGGAGGAGACGGGGACAAAATTAGGGTAATCATATTATCGGGTGTTCTTCGCTTTCTTTCTCTATCATTGCGAGTAGTTTTTCAACCGTGTTTGTTCCGGTTTTAAGCATCCTTATCAGCTGGAATTGGAATATTTGAGCGGTTATAAACGCATCTGCGAGTGCGTTGTGTCTGTATGTTGTTTTGATCCCATATTTTTTAGCTAAAGCATCCAAACTCGGCGATTCAGCGTACTTCTCTCCAAGAAATTTGCCAAGAATCCTGTCAACTCTAAGAACGTCGATCGTTTTAGCTTCAAACCTCTTTAGGGCTTTTTTAAGAAAATCGTAATCCAATTTGATGCAAAAACCGACGAGTATTCTATCTCTAAGCATTTCATAAACCTTTTCCGAGATCTCTTCAAAGCTTGGAGCATTTTTGAGGATGTCATCGCTTATCCCATGGATTTTCATAGCCTTTAAGGTGCTTCTCTTTGATTTAACGAGCGAGTAAAAAGATTGGCTTGCCAAGATTGTGAGCCCTTGGATTGGAACGATCCCAATGGCTATGATCTCATCCTTTTCTACATTAAGACCAGTGGTTTCGAGATCAATCGATGCGAACTTTGCTTCCCGCAGATTCATATGCCACGCTCCACGAAGAATCTGCCTTTCAAAAGTCCTAGATAGTCACGGATAACCCTAAAGATGTCTCTCAACACAAACTGGTTCACTCTGCTCAGTTCTCTCAGCTTTATCAAGTTGCCCTTCCCCTCCACTTGGTTTTTAAGTCTGATGTTCTGTAGCACTTCATATCCTTCGAGCAGAGTTTTTCCGAAACTTTCTTGGAGAACTCCGAGCTCCATAAGTTTCAGAATTCTGTCCCTTGTGTTTGTTGTTTCCAAAATTCCGCTCTCCAAAACGAGGACTCTTGTGCCGTTCACTATTGGATAAATTCCGAACTTCTTTATGTCGAATTCAGTAACGCTGCGAATCCCAGCAATCTTTGGCGGTTCGAGCGCAACGGCATCGTTCGCAAGATACCGCAGAACCTGTGCGTTTACGTTGTTTTTTATAAACTCTTCCAACTCTTCAAGGAGCTTTGTCTTGCCGTATATTGCTCTTAGGTCAAGGAAAACAGTCAAAAACCTGATGTTCTCAGGCGTGAGCTTTGTCATCCATTCCTTGAATCTTTCCTTCCATTCATCGATGCTGAGACACCAGTTCATTGCCATGTAGCCTCCGCTGCACTTTGGAATTCCTACGAAGTCGAGGGATTCGTTGATGTGTTTTGCAAATTCTCTAAGTTCTCCCGCTTCGTTCTCATAGATTATCATGTTGTCTTGGTCTGTTGCCAAGATCTGCTCTTTTCTCGACGAACTTCCCATGTGCACCCAAACGTAGCTTGGAAGACTTTTTCCTAGGTTTTTTTCTGTGAGCTCAATTACCTTTTCAGTCAGCAAGTCGTAGAAGCTTGAGATCAGGAGAGATAACTCATAAAACCCCAGTCCTCGTTTTGCGAGGGCTTTTATCGTTTCTATTACCTTCTCATGTATCGCTTTAATCTCTTCAAGACTCGTAGCCTTTGAAAGTCTTCGATGTAGTATCGAAATCGAAGTATAAGGCTCAAGCTCGGACATTATGTCCCTAACCGATACTACGCCGTATAACTTTCCAAACCTTGTGACAACAATGTGGTTAACTCTTTTGGACGTGAAGATCTGGTAGGCCTCGAATAGTGGGCGATCGAACTCTAAACTCAGCACAGGACTGCTCATGTAGGCGGAAACTTTTTCATCCTTGCTTTCACCATGGATTACGAATTTTCGAATATCGCGATTCGTTAGTATCCCTATGGGACTCATATCGCTCCTAACAACCACGATCGATCCAACTCCATTTAGCTCCATTCTTACCACTGCATCTCTGATCGTTGTGTACGGGTCGCAGAAAACTGGTTTCTTCGTCACATAGTCTCCGATTTTTTTCATCAACACATCTCCAACTCTTTCCCCCTCGATCAGTGAAATCAGTCCTTTCAAGTCTTTTTCGAGGATTTTATCGAAGAAGAGCTTGAAATCTTTGTTCGTTGCGCTTACCTTCTTTATCACTTCGTGCTTTATCGTTAAGCACACAGCATCCGAGTTTGCGATTGCTTTCGCATTCTCGTAAACTCCAAGACCAAAGATATCCCCTCTTTCAAACTCTTCAACGAGCTCTCCGTTACTGTAAAGCCCGACATTTCCAGAAAAAACGACGTAGAGCTTTTTTGGTTTTCCAGAGAATATAATTTCTCCCTCTTCGTAAGCTTCAACGTCCATTTTACTTGCTATTTCATCGATTTCGCTATCCGAAAGAAGGTCAAAGGGCTTGATCATCCTCAAAAATTCCTTTGTGGGTAGCACGAATCAATTATTGTAAAATAGTAAATTAAATTTTTCCTCATCATAGTCAATGTAAAAAACAGAAAAATTTAAATATTGAGAAATGTCCGTCATTATTGGTGATATAGAATGCCTTGGCCACCAAAGGTGTTTTGGGTGGGATTAGTACTGATCTATGGGACCGCAGTTCTTGGTTGGTTGTTGGAAATAGTAGTTAAAATGAACAAGATACCGACGGCACCCATATGGTATACAGCGATCTGGGGAACCTTCTTGGTTCCAGTGATAGTTTCGATTCTGTACTTCTACTTCCCAGAGAAGGCTGAGGAGAAGAGGGCAAGAGAAAAGGCTGAGAAGAAGGAGGTGTAGTGAATGGCCGAAGTTGTGGATCCAGTCGTTATAGCCATTGTTGCGATTTATTTGATTGCAGTTGTCGTAATCGGTTACTATTCGCGAATAAGGCTTAAGAGCGCAATGGATTACTACGTTGCGGGCAGAAGAATTGGTAGCGTCGTCAATGGTTTGGCTTTGGAATCAACTTATCTCAGCCCAGCATCGATGCTCGGTTTGCCGGCTTACGTATTCCTGATTGGCTACCCATTCTGGTGGGCGATGGTTGCAATCATTTGTGGAATGCCAATAGCAGCGCTTTTAACAGCTTCAGCCCTTAGAAAATATGCTCCGGTCAGCTTTGCAGATTATTACGCGGATCGCTTTGGTGACGAAAAACTAAGATGGTGGATAGGAATAATAGTGATTGTAGGCTCAATTCTGTACATTACACTTTCGCTCGTGGGCATGGCTTTGTTCATGGTCGCAATCCTGAAAATGCCATATGTAATTGCATTGGTAATCGGAACTATTATCGTGATGTTCTACGTTGTATACGGTGGAATGATTGCAACAACCTGGAACGCTGCGATGCAAGCGATAGTTATGAGCTTTGCTGCAATAATCGCTGCAGCCGCAATTGTATGGCAACTTGGTGGGTTTGAAGGAGTTTACTTTGCAGCTGAGCAATCGTATGCAAAAATCTGGAACTCGCCCGCAAATGCTCCGGACGTTCCACACCTCTTTAGTAGCTCATGGATAGCGATTCTCGGCTGGTACTTCGTCTGGCACTACGGCTTTGCAACAATGCCTTACACGGTTGTTCGATTCTTTACAGTTATGGACATAAAGACTGCGAGAAGGAGCATATTCTGGTGCTCTTTGATCGGCGGTGCATTCTATGTTTCACTGGAACTCATCGGTATCACAGCGAAGTATATGATTGAAAAAAGCCACCCGATCGCAGTCGCAGCAGGAGGAAACATGACAGCAACCCAAGTGCTTGGAGTAATTCAGAAAACCTATGGAATCGGGACTGTAACGGATTACTCGATGATTGCAGCAGTCGAAGCTTTGGGCAATCCAGTAATCCTTGGAATACTTTGCGCAGGTGGTTTAGCGATTGCAATGTCGACCGCCGCTGGTTGGGCAGTGACTGTGAACACGATCATCGCAAGAGATTGGATGGTAAAGCTCTTGAAGTGGAAGAGAGCTGAGGAGAAACCAGTGTTATATGGAAGAATTATCGCCTTCATATTCCTTCTGGTGAGCTTCTTCATCGCGATTTCACCGCCAGCATTGGTTCTTGACTTAAGCGGTTGGGCATTCGTAGTTGTCATCTGCAGTCTCGCTCCAGGCTTAATCCTTGGACTGTGGTGGAAGCGTGCAACAAGGGCTGCGATGTGGATAACAGCGATCGTAATGTTCTTCCTCAGCATGTTTGCATGGATGAGAGCGCACTTAGTGCTTGGACATCACGCGAGGTTCTTCTTAAACGATGTGCTCTTCGGTAATCCAAACGTTCTGATTACTCCGCATCAGACTTGGTTAATACCGCTTGGTTTCATAGTCTTCATAATAGTCTCGCTGTTGACAAAACCACCTGAGGAAGAGAGAATCCAGAAGTACTGCGTTGAACTAACGAAGGAAGTTTAAATATAAATTTTTTTGAATTTTTTAGATTGAATTTTTGATTCAAGCTTGTGGGGTGAGGAATATGGGACCGAAGGAATTAGCTAAAGCGATTGATCGCTTTATTCGGCCTCAGACTTTTCCCTTAGCTTTCAAATTTGGCGACGATGCGAGGGCTAGGAAGTTGAAGGATTTAACGATCTGTCAAGTTTACAACATTTCCCGAAAATACGGATGGTTTTTGAAGTTCGACGTGGAAACCACTTGCCCTTTAGGAATCATCGCTTATGGATTCGCCGAGCCAGATGAGCTTTACAAATCAGGAAAGCTTGCCTACGAAGCTGGATATGCTATGAACGAAGAAATTGGAAAGAAATTCGAAGAAGCTGTGCCAAAGCTCAAAGGTTACAGTTCTTGCCTCGTTGCGCCATTGGAAAGAGAGGACTTCATCCCAAATCCAGACTTCGTTGTTGTTTACGCAACTCCAGCGCAAATTCTTCGCTTTGTTCACGCTTACCTTTACAACAAGGGCGGGAAAGTTGAAACTTCAATCCTCGGCAGAGGCGCGTGTGCCGAGTTCCTTGATGCGTTCATACACAAGAAGCTAAGGATCGTGATTCCATGCTACGGCGATAGACTTTTTGGCTTAACGCAAGATCACGAAATGGCGGTGGCTTTTCCGTTTGAAATCGCGGAAGAGATTGCGAAAGGTCTTGAAGAGACACACAAGCGGGGAATTCGCTATCCAGTTCCGAACACAGCTCTTCGTGTTCCTTTACCAATGATAGAGAGTTACAAGAAGTCAGTTGAATCTATGAGAAAGCCTCGCGAGAGCTAAGGCGCATCTTTCGATTGAATCGAAAAGAATACAGTCAAGATTTTTCTTCTTTTTTTGGAAATCTTCCGGATTTGTCACATAAACGACGATCTCATCATGAAAGAGCTCCTTCATAATCTCCTCCGGTATAACCCAGCTCGGTGGAGCGACTGCGTAACAAAAAACTACTGCACTCACGTTTTCATCTTTTTTGAGCAAATCTAGGATTCTTTTGAGCTTTGAAGTGTCGAGACCACTGAAAGAAACGTCAACGGGATTGTCTCTGTGTGTTATCGGCGGTAAAATTTTTCTGAGTTCTTCGAGCGTTTCTCCGCTTAACTTCGAAAGTCTTCCACCGTTGCTCTCGAGGATGTCTGCGAAAACAATTCCGAGACCAGCTTGTATTGTCACTACTGCAACGCTTCTAATTCGCCCGAATTTCTCCGCAAGTACTGCAACATCTATGAGCTCTGTCGGAGATTCAACAATAATTCCCTTCGCCTGCTTCACGGCTGAAGTGAAGATCTTATAATTCCCCGCTAAACTTCCCGTGTGACTCAAGGAAGCTTTATCTGCAACTTCGCTTCTCCCAGCTTTTAAAACAACTGCAATTTTCCCCGCTTCATTGAGCTTTTTCAGTGCATCGAAGAAAGCTCTCCCATTTTCGAGTCCTTCAACGTAAACTGCAACGACTTTCGTGCTCTTGTCTTTTGCAAGGAACTCGAGCACGTCTGGAAAATCGACGTCGCAACGATTGCCTAAATGGATCACATAACTAAAACCGACGTCGCTGAACTTGTGCAAAACGTAGTGACAAATGCCACCGCTTTGGGAAACCAAAGCAATTTTTCCGGGCTTTAACTTGCTGAACTCTGGTGTGAAGCTTGCGTTTAAGTTCTCGAGCACGTTTACAAAGCCAAAAACGTTTGGACCCATGATTCTTATCCTCTTACTTAATTCTCTCAGTCTTTTCTCTTTTTCCTTCCCTTCTTCGATCTCCGCTTCTTTAAATCCTGCAGAGATTATTAGAGCTTCTTTAGCCTTCCCGATTAGTTTCTCAACCGCCTCAACTACCTTTTCTGCCGGCAAGGCTATTATCGCGAGATCTACCTCAGGAAGATCTTCAATTGAGTTCAAAACCTTCAAACCGTCGATTTCCGACAGATTTGGATTCACAGGATAGATTTCCGCTTTGCTTGTTTTCAGGCTTTGCAAAACTGCGTAGCCGACTTTCAGGGGATTGCTTGAAGCTCCAACCACTGCAATCTTCTTTGCATTGAAACTCACTTCTCGGATCTTTGTTTCGAAGTCTCTTCTCTTTCCGATCACGATTCTCGCATCTGCTACCGCATAGCCTTTTTCGTAAACAAAGACTGGGTTGAGATCCATTTCTAAGATGTTCTCTTTCTCTACGATCTCGCTTACCTTAACCGCAAGCTCTATAATCGCTTCTTTATCGAACTTCTTTCTTCGGTAGCTAAAGATATCCTTCGACCTGAGCTCGTTGAGCATTTCTTCAACGTCATTTTCGTTCACTGGTATTAAGCGAATGCTGTAGTCTTTTAAAGCCTCAACGTAAAAACCGCCAAGACCCAAGGCTAAAAAGCTTCCAAACTGCGAATCTTCTGCAACTCCGATGAAGATCTCTAGCCCTTTTTCGAGCATTGGCTGAACGTTGACACCTTCTGCAAATCTAATTGAGATAAGCTCTTTGAAGTTCTCAACTGCCTCTTTTTCAGAGTTTACAAATCTAACTCCTCCAACCTCGCTTTTGTGCGAAATTCTACGTGAAGCAACCTTCAAAACAGCTGGAAAGCCAACAACTTTAAGGGCTTGAAGAAGTTCCTTCTCGTTTTTTACAAAAACACACTTTGCAGTCCTTATTCCATAGCTTTCGAGCAAAGCCTTTGCTTCATGTTCCATTAAAAAATTAGAAGATTTCTGGTGCTCTGTATTCCCCAAAAACATCTCTGAGCGCATCTGCTATCTCACCGAGTGTCGCTTTGGCTTTAACGCAGTCAAAAACGTAAGGCATCAGATTCTCTTCACTCTCTGCGACTTTTTTGAGCTTTTCCAAAGCTCTCTCGACTTCTGCTTTGTTCCTATTCTCCTTGAACCTCTTAACCCTTGATACCTGCTTCTCAACAACCTCCTTGGGAACCCGGAGAAGCTCTATTTGAATTTCTTCCTCGATTTGATACTTGTTCACACCAACGACAGTTATTTCGCCGCTTTCAATTGCTTTCTGCTTCTCGTAAGCAGACTTCTGGATTTCTCTCTGCACAAAGCCGCTTTCGATTGCCTTTATCATTCCTCCCATCTCATCGATCTTTTCGATGTACTTCATCGCCTCCTCCTCGATTCTGTCCGTGAGCCATTCTACGTAGTAACTCCCGCCAAGGGGATCGATGACATCTGCGACGCCAAATTCTTCTGCGATCAACTGCTGAGTTCTTAGAGCAATTCTTACCGCCTTCTCCGTTGGCAGACAAAGCGCCTCGTCGAAGCTGTTTGTATGCAAGCTTTGGCAACCTCCAAGCACCGCTGCCAAAGCCTGCATTGCAACTCTAACAATGTTCAGCTCAGGCTGTTGCGCCGTTAACGTGCAGCCAGCAGTTTGCACATGGAAACGAAGCATCATCGACTGCGGTTTCTTTGCATTAAAGCGCTCTTTCATAATCTTCGCCCACAATCTTCTCGCAGCTCTGAACTTCGCAACTTCTTCGAACAAGTTGTTTCCAGCAGAGAAGAAAAAGCTGAGCTGTGGAGCGAAGTCGTCGACATTGATCCCGCGTTCAAGGACCTTCTCGACGTAAGTTATACCATTCGCGAGTGTGAAGGCAACTTCTTGCACAGGTGTTGCACCAGCTTCTTCCATGTGGTAGCCAGAAATGCTTATGGAGTTCCAATTTGGCATTTCTTTTGCACAGAAGACGATTATGTCAGTTGCGAGCCTGAGAGAGGGTTCGGGCGGGTAAATGTAGGTTCCCCTTGCGATGAACTCCTTTAGCATGTCGTTCTGTACAGTGCCACGAAGTTCAGCAATGTTTGCTCCTTGCGATTGAGCAACAAGCGCATACATTGCGAGGATTTGCGCACAGGTCGAGTTTATCGTCATCGAGGTCGAAACCTTTGCAAGCGGAATGCCGTCGAAAAGCGTAGCCATATCTTCGATCGTAGATATCGCAACACCAACTTTTCCAACCTCGCCAAGGGCCATCGGATGGTCGCTGTCATAACCAATCTGTGTTGGCAAGTCGAAAGCCACGCTTAAACCAGTCTGTCCTTGCGAGAGGAGGAACTTGTATCTCTTGTTCGTCTCTTCCGCTGTTCCGAAGCCAGCATATTGACGCATTGTCCAAAGTCTGCCACGATACATTGTCGGATAGATTCCGCGGGTAAAGGGATAAACGCCAGGAAATCCGAGCTTTTTGTAATCTATTTCGATATCCTCTGGAGTGTAAAGGCGATCGACAACTATCCTCGAGCTTACCTTGAACTCTTTCTTTCTTTCCGGAGCTTTCTTAACGAAGGGTGCAACAATTTTTTCCTCCCATTCTTTCTTGCTCATCTCCATACGATCACCCCAACTTTATCAGCGGGGCTTCCTTAACAACTTTATCACCAACCTTGACAAGGATCTCAACCACTTTTCCGCTCATCGTCGCTTTTATCGGGTTTTCCATCTTCATCGCTTCGATCACCGCGACGATATCGCCTTCTTTCACTTCATCGCCGGGTTTGACAAGGATCTGTGTGATCATTCCATTCATCGGAGCCCTAATCACTTTACCCTCAACCTTAGCAACTTCGACCTTCTCAACTCTCTTCACAGTTGCAGTTTCAGCCACTGTGCTCTTTACTTCAAGCTTTGGCTTCACTTCAAGAATTGCAGTCTTTCCATTGACCCTTACCTTGAAAACATTCGCTCCAACGTCCTCCACTTCCACTTCGTAAACTCTGCCTTGGAACTCGACTTTGTAGATCATGGCATCACCCTCGCTGAGAGTTTCCAGATCTTTGGCACTTCTTTGATTTCAATTGGCTTTTCCTTTTCCCTTAGATACTTATGAATTGCAACAACCGCAACCACAAACTCTTCTGGGCTCATAGTTACACCGGTATGTTGTCGTGCTTTTTCGGCGGTAACTTTTCACGCTTGCTCTCCAAGATTCTGAGCGCAGATATTATCTTCACCCTTGTATACTTTGGGTCGATTACGTCGTCGATGTATCCACGTGCCGCAGCTCTGTAGGGATTCGCAAACTTCTCCCTATATTCTTTAATCTTTGCCTCCCTCATCGCCTTCGGATCCTTTGCGCTCGAGATCTCCTTCCTGAAAACGATCTCTGCAGCACCCTCCGGACCCATGACAGCGATCTCCGCATTTGGATACGCGAAAACTATGTCTGCACCGAGATGTTTGCTCCCCATTGCTAAGTAAGCTCCTCCATACGCTTTTCTGACAATTACGGTAATCATCGGCACAGTTGCTTCGCTGTAGGCGAAGAGTATTTTTGCCCCATGTCTTATTATTCCTCCATACTCTTGCTCAACTCCCGGCAAATAGCCGGGGACGTCGACAAAGGTTATGATTGGGATGTTGAAGCAGTCACAGAAGCGAACGAATCTTGCAATCTTATCGCTACTGTCGATGTCGAGACAACCAGCCAAGTGCGCAGGATTGTTTGCAACAATTCCAACGCTGTAACCATCGATCCTTGCAAATCCAACGATTGCATTCGTTGCGTAGTATTTGTGGATCTCGAAGAACTCGTTGTTGTCAACAACTGCATTTACGATTGCGTGCATGTCGTAGGGTTTCTGCGGATCCTCGGGTAAGACTTCGTAGATCTCAGGAGTTAAACGTGAAGCACTGTCGTTGCTTTGAACTCTTGGCGGATCCTCCATGTTGTTGAGCGGTAAATAGCTCAGAAGTTTTCTCACGAGTTTCATCGCATCTTCATCGTTCTCAGCTACGAGATGACAGTTTCCGCTCTTCATCGCATGCGCTTCCCAACCACCAAGCTCGAAGGCGCTCACGTCTTCGCCTGTGACAGCTTTAACGACTGCAGGACCGGTGATGAACATGTAGCAATTTGGATTCTTTGTCATCACTATGAAATCGCCAATCGCTGGGCTGTAGACTGCGCCACCAGCGCAAGGACCAAGGATTACGCTTATTTGCGGAATCACCCCACTTGCAAGCGTGTTTCTGTAGAAAATATCGCCATAGCCCTTCAACGCATCCACGCCTTCCTGAATCCTTGCTCCTCCGCTGTCGTTCAAGCCAACGACTGGAATTCCGACTTTCATCGCAAAGTCGAGCAGGTATGCGATTTTGAACCCATGCATCTCCCCGAGACTGCCTCCCATTACCGTGAAGTCTTGAGCAAACACCGCAACTGGCCTTCCGTCGACAGTTCCATAGCCTGTGATCACACCGTCTGCGGGAAGATCCATTTTGTCAAGCCCAAAGTCTGTGTTGCGTTTCTCGACGAATTGGTTTATTTCGACGAAGCTACCAGGATCGAGCAAGAGCTCGATTCTTTCTCTTGCTGTGAGCTTACCTTGTTCGTGCTGTTTCTGTATTCTTTCGTCGCCACCCATTTTCAGTATTTTATCCCTTTTAGCGTAAAGCTCCTTCAACGTCTCCATATCAACCCTCTACGAATTCTAAAAGGACGCCATGCGTACTCTTTGGATGCAGAAACGCAACCTTTTTTCCACCAGCACCAATTCTTGGCTTCTCGTCGATCAGCTTTATTCCCGAATTCTTTGCAACCTCCAAAGATTTCTCGATGCTCTCGACGTTTATTGCGATGTGATGAATTCCTTCTCCACGGGAAGCTATGAACTTCGCAATCGCAGAATCTTCAGCGGTAGCCTCGAGTAGCTCTATCTTGCTTTCCCCAACTGGAAGCATCGCAACCTTCACCTTTTGCTCCTTCACTTCTTCTATCCCCTTGACTTTGAAGCCGAGAGCTTCGAAAGTCTTAATTGCGTCTTCGAGGTTCTTAACAGCGATTCCAATATGGTCTATTCTCATGGAACTCACCTCTCCAATTTTGCAACTTCCTTTCTTATGAAATCTGCAATCTCGCTAATCCTTGTCCCCGGACCAAAAACTGCAGAAACTCCGAGTTTTTTGAGTGTCTCCACATCGCTTGCCGGAACGATTCCGCCAACCAAAACCATTAGATCTTTTCCAGGCTCGAGTCCACGCTTCTTGAGTTCTTCAATTACGATTGGAATTAACTCGAGGTGTGCTCCGCTTAAAATACTCAGCCCTAAAACTTGAACGTCTTCTTGCATTGCTGTCTCAGCGATCTCTGCTGGAGTTCTTCTTATGCCGGTGTAGATCACTTCAAAGCCTGCATCCCTTAATCCGCGGGCAACGACTTTTGCTCCACGATCGTGCCCGTCTAGTCCGGGTTTGGCTATGAGGATTCTTATCTTCCTCGTCTCGAGCATAGAACCACTTCTCTCAAAAATTAAAAAATTTAACTCTTTATATCTAGCAAATCGCAGACTGCCTTCTCTCTCTTCGCTAAGTCGGCGAGGAACTGCAGAAAGACAAGCGCAGCGCTCGGCGATCCACCACCGTGAAAAGCGCCAACGAGATGTGAGCTCATGATCCAGAACTCCGCAAGCTTTATCACCTTCATTCTATCCTCTGCGGAGAACCTCTCGCTACCCTTCATGAAGTTCTTGACAATTTCTCCTATTTCGCTACTTAAATCGAACTCAGAAGGAGCTGTGGCGGGAATTCCGCCTGCGATGTCGATGAGGTTTGCTATCGACTTTGTGAACGCCTCAACTCCTACGACTTTTGCAGAGTTCGCAATTTCTCTGCATGGTTGCCATGAATCCGCAATGCTGTAACCTTTAACAGCTCCACCAACTGCAATTGCATGCGCCGCTTCGCTGAAGGCAACGATCTCTGCAACTTTCTGTCTCAGCGCTGAAACGTTCTCAAGCCCGTTGACTTTTAGCAACATGCTCGCAACTCCTGCAATCGAATCTATGAACCCAGCTTTACAGGCTGCACCAACACAACGATGTGAACATGCGAAGAGTGTTAGCAGGTCCCTCGTAGCCTTCAAATCTTCGAAAACGAAAACCCTTTCCCACGGGATAAATGTTTCTTTGAAAATCACCATACAAGTCGTTCTATCTCCGAACTTCGGATTCCCCATTTCGAATTTTCCACCCTCTCTGAACTTCGCTTGAACTCCTGTGTTCTGCAGAACGAACTTCACGTCATCCCCTGGCAGAGAAGCGAACGCAATTGCAAATCTCTCCTCTTTTTCTTTGAACGTCTGGGTTGGCAAGACAAAGTTGACGTCTGCAGCGAAGGCTCCGCTCTGGTGAATCTTTGCTCCACTCACGTAAATTCCATTCTCATCCTTCTTAACAACTCTCACAAACATGTCCTCTTGTTCCAGCGGTCTTTTGCTGCGATCACCTTTCACATCCGTGAGCGCAGAGGTGCATGCAAGATCTTTCTTTTGTATCTCCTTTAGGAGATTCACAAACCTCTTGTGGTAATCCGTCCCATTTCTCTCGTCGATCATCTTGGTCACTGGATACAGTGCGTTTATCGCATCGCAACCCGTGCAACGATAGTTGCAAGTTGCAAGTCTTAGGCTGAGCTCTCTTTGGTAGTCGTATCTCTTTATCAAATCTTCTGCGCTTTTTATGACTGCGTTGAGAACGTTCACGTTCTCTCCCACTAAATTCGAATAAACTGCGTAATTCTGTCCAATTTCATAAGTGGTTGCGATTGCGTTAATCACAGGCTTCACGTTTGGATGTTCCACCCAGTTCTCGATCTTTTTCCCAGCAACGTAAATCGTCCTTTTATACTCTTTCAACCTTTCAACATATTCCTCACCCTTTATCATTCAATCACCCCCAGTTTGGTTTTCTTTTTTCAAAAAACGCCTTAATTCCCTCTTTTGCGAAGTTTGAAGTCGAATGCAAAGCAATAGTTTCTGTTGCGAACTTCAGCGCAGAAAAGTCCTCCATGAATATCTGGGTGTAGAAAAACCTCTTCCCCGCTTCAAGAACCTCGAGCGGAAATCTTGCAATTTTTTCCGCAATTTTCTGCGTCTCAGCTTCAAGTTCATCATCTCTCACCACCTTATTCACAAGTCCAACTTTTAACGCTTCCCACGCATCGATTGGCTCACCAGTAATTCCGAGCTCAAAAGCCTTTTTTCTATTCACGTTTCTGCTGACGAAAGCTATTGGTGTGAAGCAAAACAGACCCACGTTCACACCAGGGGTTGCAAACTTCGCGTTCTCAGAAGCGATTGCAAGATCGCACGCAGCGACAAGTTGACAGCCCGCCGCATAAGCAACTCCACGAACCATCGCTACAAAGATTTGAGGAGCGTTGCGGATAGCTTGCATAACTCTAAAGCACTGCAAAAACAGTTTTTCAACTCCAATTCCGTCCATTTCCAAGATTTCACGCAAGTCATGTCCTGCAGAGAAGTTCTTTCCTTTTCCAGCGAGAATAATGACTTTGACTTTTCTCTCACTCGAAGTCTCGTTTATCACTCGCTCAAGCTCGCGCAGCGTTTCGTAGGAAAGCGGGTTTATCTTTTCGGGTTTGTTGAGGGTAATTCTGCCAATTCCTCCGCTTGCTTCGTATTCGACATTCATCAATACTTATCGAAGTCGTTCAAATAAAAGCTTTTTCAAATCGCTTCTTAGATGATTCAAAAAAGTAAAAGTTAAATAAGAAGAGAAATCTATGCTTATTGGTGATTGAATGCCTGCGGTTGTTGGCGTCGGTTACAGTGGTTTTAACGCAAACACCCCAGATTTAAGCTGGAAAGAAATAATGTTTGAAGCTGCAGTTCGAGCATACGAAGATGCGGGCATAGATCCTAGAAAAGACGTGGACAGCTTTGTAACTTGTGCAGAAGACTTCTACGAAGGATTTGCGATCTTCGATGAGTTCGTCCCTGATCAGCTGGGCGCTGTTTTGAAGCCGACGTGCACAGTATGTGCAGACTTCCTCTACGGGCTTGCAACTGCTTACATGCAGATTGAAAGTGGACTTGCGGACATCGTAGTTGTAGAGGCGCACAGCAAAGCGAGTGATATTAAGACCTTTGGCGAAATACTACGGCATGCGATGGACCCAATTTGGCTCAAAGGTGTAACAAGGGCTCATCCTTACTATTTCGCAGCGCTTGAAATGAGTTATTACGTGAAAAAATATTGTGTGAACGATGAAGCAATCGCCGAAGTTGTTGTTAAAAACAGGAAAAATGCAATTCTGAACGACTCCGCTCCATATGGTGCGAAGCTAACGGTTGAAGACGTTTTGAACAGCCCATTTGTGTTTTACCCAATGAGGAAAATCGAGATCGCCGAACGCGCCGATGGAGCAGTTGTTTTTGTTGTTGCGAGCGACGAAATCGCAAGGAAGATCACGGATTCGCCGATATGGATCAAAGGTCTTGGATGGTGGAGTGAAACGAGCAACTACGACACGATGAGTTTTGAAGCGCTTTACGCTTACAAAGCGGGAAAGATGGCTTACAAGATGGCTGGAATTGAAGTTCCTGCAAACGAGATTGACATCGCAGAAGTTGACGACAGATTTGCGTTCAAAGAACTTCAGCACCTAGTGGCACTTCAACTTGCGAACAAGTATACTGTCGGCGATCTTATGCTCGAAGGACACTTCTCGAGAAACGGTTCTTTGCCTGTGAACGTCTCCGGCGGTAGCTTGGGAGTTGGCAATTTGCTTGAAGCAACCGGTGGACAAAAGGCGCTTGAAATTGTTTTGCAGTTACGTGGAGATGCTGGAAAGAGACAAGTAGATTGCGAGCTCGGTTTAGCGCAGTCTTGGCGTTACATACCAACTGCAAGTGGTGCTGTTGTGGTTTTTGGGGTGTGATGTATGGAAGTTGAGCTTGTGAAGGGTTTAAAGTTCCACAAGAAGCAAGATGTCGCAATTGTTGGCGCAGGAATGACGACTTTTAAGCGAAGGTTACTTGAAACTGGCAAGGAGCTTTCGTATTTCGCAGTCAAACAAGCGTTGGAAGAAGCTGGTTTGGACATAAGCGACATCGAAATGGTCGTAATGGGCTCAGCTCCGGATGCGTTTGATGGTGTTGCTTTAAAGGGCGAATACTTGCTCGACGGTTCTGGCGGTAGCGATCGCCCTTATATGAGGGTTTTCGTCGGCGGAGGGACTGGAGTATTCGCTCCAATCGCTGGCTACTGGCATGTGGCAAGCGGTTTAGCGGATGTGTGCCTTGTGGTCTGCGAGGAGAAGATGTCATCTTGCTACCCCCATCCGCAATCCGCGTTCAAATACATCTGGGATCCGATCCTTGAAAGACCGCTAAAGCCGAATTTGATCTGGATCTTTGCATTGGAGATGCGTCGCTATATGCACGTTAACAACGTTAAGCACGAGGACATTGCGTTGGTTTCGGTTAAGAACAAAGCCAACGCGCTCGATCATCCATGTGCACAAGTTGCCGAGAAGATCACGGTCGAAGATGTGCTAAAAAGTGAGCCAATGGCTTTACCTGTTCGCAGACTTGATGTTTCTCCACCAAGCGATGGCGCTGCTGCGCTTGTCATGGTCGCACCCCACATTGCAAGGCAACTGACGGATGAACCGGTCTGGGTTACTGGCGTTGGTTGGTGCTTGGACACAACGCACTGGACAAACCGTGATCTTTACTTCCCGAGATACGTTGCAGAAGCTGCGAGAATGGCTTACAGAATGGCTCACATAACAGATCCGAGGAAACAAATCGATGTCGCCGAGCCCTACGATCCGTTCGATTACAAAGAACTGCACCACATGGAAGGGCTTGGGCTCGCGAGGAAAGGCGAGGCACCAATTCTCACAAGAGAAGGTGTAACTGCGAGGGATGGCGATCTTCCAGTTTGTCCATCTGGCGGATTGCTTGGAGTAGGAAATCCAATAGCTGCAACGATGGGCGTAAAAGCTTGCGAAATTTACTGGCAATTAGCTTACAGAGCTGGAAAGAGGCAAGTTGCAAAAGAAGTCACAACAGGAGTTTGCCAAGCATGGGGAGATCTCATGCAGGTCGGGACTGTTATGGTGATGTCAAACAAGAGGTGAGAAAATGGCTGTCGGGAAAAAGAAAATAGAATGTCCGCCCTACGCTGAAGGAACACCTCTGAGCGAGAAGGACATAAGCGAAAAGAGGGTTACGTTTTTTGAGGATCATCCAAATCTTGTTTACTCTTGGACTACTGGACAAGCACTGAGCAGATTTTTGGAGGAGCTGAAGAATGGAAGATTGATCGCAACAAAGTGCAATAAGTGTGGGCGAATTATTTTCCCGCCACGCATATACTGCGAGCTTTGCTACAAGCCAATCGATGGATGGGTTTACGTTAAAGACACAGGCACTGTGCAGACTTTCTCCATCTCTTACATCGACCCAGACGCAAAGCCGCTGGATAAGCCCGTAGTGGTTGCGGTGATCGCAGTTGATGGAGCTTCGCCCAACATGGGGATCATGCACGTTCTTGGAGAAGTTGAGCCGGAGAGAGTTTACATCGGGATGAAAGTCAAAGCGGTTTGGAAGCCTGAGAACGAAAGAGAAGGAGCGATCACAGATATAAAATATTGGAGACCTTTGGAGGGATGAAGATGATCGAAAAAATCGTGGATCCCGAAAAGCTCCGTCATTTTCCGCTAGGAGGAGGAAAAATAGAGCTTTACTGGATTTACACGAGTGGAAAAGCCGGAGAGGAGTTCTTCAGGAAACTTAGAGAAGGTAAGTTCATAGCATCAAAATGTAAAAAATGTGGGCATCGCTACTTCCCGCCAAGGATTTATTGCGAGTTTGATTTCGCTGAAACAGAGTTCTACGAGATAAGTGGCGAAGGATGTGTCGAAGCGTTCACGATTGCGAAACTCGATCTCAACGAAGAGCCAATGGAAGAAGTAATTGCACTGATAAAGCTCGACGGGACAGATGGACGAATCTTGCACCTCATCAAAGAAGCGAAGGATGTTTGCATAGGGATGCGAGTTAGGCCAGTGCTGAAAAAAGCGGAGGATATGCAGGGGAACATTTGCGACATCCTATACTACAAACCAGCATAATTTTTAAATTTTAAAATTTTAAGAAGTTGAGGTGAGTTAGATGGAATTCGAGCTTACGGAAGAGCAGAAGATGATTGCAAACTCAGCTAAAGAAATCGCGGAAGACTTTCCGCCAGAGTACTGGAGGGAAAAGGATGCAAAAGGTGAGTTTGCGGAGGAGTTTTTTAAAGCAATTGCAAAAGCTGGCTTCTTCGGCATTGTGATTCCAGAAAACTATGGCGGTTCAGGCTACGGAGTTACGGAACTGTTGATTGCAATGGAAGAGTTGGCCGCAAATGGCTGCGGGATGGCGGGAGTTTGGTATCTCGTTCTCACCGAGTGCTTCGGAGCGCTTACGATTGTTAGACACGGAACAGAGGAGCAGAAGGAGAAGTATTTGCCGAAGATCGCAAAAGGTGAGCTTGAGTTTTGCATGGCTTTGACTGAACCAGATGCGGGAACGAACACGTTAGCGATAAAGACAAGGGCAGTCAAAGATGGCGACGAATGGGTGATCAACGGGAACAAAATATGGATAAGCGGTGCTGACAGAGCGAAGGGAATGCTTATCATAGCAAGAACTACACCTCTGGAAAAAGCGCCGAAAAAAACATTTGGTATAAGTCTTTTCCTCGCAGATTTGCCCAACAAGGCAGTAAAGGTTAACCCGATACCAAAGCATGGAATAAATTACTCTAAGAGCTGTGAAGTCAGCTTTAACGATCTAAGGTTGCCTGAAAATGCTTTGATACCTCCGATCGATGAGGGCTGGTATCTGTTGCTCGACACGCTGAATCCGGAGAGAATGAGCTTTACAACTGCTGCGATCGGTATAAGCAGGTTAGCAGTAAAGAAAGCCGTAGAATACTCTAAACAGAGAAAAGTCTTTGCGGATCCGATTGGAAGTTATCAGGGATTACAGTTTCCAATCGCTGAGGCGTTTGCAACTCTTGAATGTGCGAAGCTGATGAATTTCAAGGCTGCATGGCTCTTTGACAAAGGCGCAAGCTATAGAGAAGTTGGAGCAGTTGCGAACATCGCAAAAGCAGTTGCAGTGGAAGCGGGAATCAAAGCTGTTTACTGGGCTATGCAAGTCTTTGGCGGTTATGGTTATGCGAGAGAATACGATGTAGAGAGATGGTGGAGAGAGATCAACTTGATTCGTCTGGCTCCTGTGACGCAGCAGATGGCTCTGAATTACATCGCTGAACATGTTCTCGGATTTCCAAAGAGTTATCGATGAGTATGGCGATCGAAATAAAGAAGGAAGACGGAATTCTTTGGCTCAGATTCAATCGCCCAGAGGCGTTAAACGCGATAAACGAGGAATTCGTCACGGAGCTTAAGAAGGCAATAGAAATCGCAAAGTTAGACAAAGAAATTCGTGTTATGGTATTGACAGGTGAGGGAAGAGCTTTTTGCGCTGGGGCAGATGTGAAAATGTTCTCGAGGCTCAGCGCTTTTAAGGCAAGAGAGGTGATTGAAGAGCTCGGCAAAGCTCTCGAGGAGCTCGAAGATCTCTCGATCCCGGTGATCGCCGCCGTTAATGGGCTTGCACTTGGTGGAGGTTGTGAAATTGCGATGGCTTGCGACGTCGTGATCGCGAGTGAAAACGCAGTTTTCGGGCAACCGGAGATAAATCTCGGGATAATTCCTGGGGCAGGAGGGACGCAGAGATTAGCGAGGATTGTTGGATGGAAGAAAGCGATGGAGCTCTGCTTAACTGGTAACAGAATTGATGCAAAGACTGCAGAAAAACTTGGACTTGTGAACAAAGTTGTGGAGCACGATAAACTGATCGAGGAAGTAAAGAAATTTGCAGAGAAACTTAAGGCGAAATCTCCTAAGGCTTTAATGCTTGTTAAACAAGCTGTTAACCGTGGCTTCAAATCCGATCTTGGAAATGGCTTGAAATACGAACGTGACCTCTTTGCCCTCTCCTTTACGAGCAAAGATGCGGAAGAAGGTATAAGGGCGTTTGTTGAGAAAAGGGCTCCGAAGTTCGGAGAGAGAGAATGAGGAGGATGTTTATTTTTTTGGTTCTCGCAATCTTTTTGTTCTCTGGCTGTGCTGAGCAAAAGGAGGAGATAAGGATTGGAGTTTTAATTCCCAAGACTGGAGAGTTCTCTTCTGCAGGAGTTGTGATGGAAAATTCAGCAAAACTTGCAGAAAAACACGCAAAGGAAGTCTTTGGGATCAATGTGAAGCTGATCTTCGCAGATTGCGGAGATAAGCCCGAGACTGCAAAGACTGCGTTCGCATATCTTTCCCAGCAGAACGTTGTTGCGGTGGTTGGCGCTTATTCAAGCTCCCAAGCCTTAGCGGTTGCAGATTCTGCGATGGAGCTTAAGAAGGTTTACATAGCGAGCGTCGCTTCGGCGGATCTTGAAAGTAAAGTTAAAGCTGGAAACAGGTTCGTTTTCAGAAACGCTTACAACACAAGCTATTGGGGAGTTCTTGCCGTTGAATTCCTTGAGATTATGAACGCAAAGAGCTACTTCTTAGCTGGCTACGATCCGCTTCGCACTTTCAACGCAGCGATGTTCAATTTGATAAAGAACTCGACAAAATCCGAGCTGAAGGGCGAGGACTGGATCAAGTCACCAAGCGTGGCGCCAGAAGATTACAAGAGGGTCGTTGAAAAAGCGATAGAGAGTAGAGCTGAAGTTGTCGTCCTCGGCGATCCAGGACCGACGAGCGTAAGCTTTGTGAGAGAGTTTGCAATGAGAAGAGGTAATGCTACGATCTATTCCGTGGGCGGAACATTGGCTCTGCCTCAAGTGCTGAAGACTTTGAACGTCAGCAACGTTGCTTTCCAAGCTGCGGTGCTCGAAGGACAGGAAAAGACAAATCTAACGAGGAAATACTTCGAAGATTATAAAGCCACGTTTGGCGAGGATGCGAACAACTACGCCGGCGTTCTTACATACGATGCAATCCTGATCGTTGCTCAAGCTTCGAAAGGGAAAGATTTGATCGAACAACTCGAAAAAGGGTCTTTCGTCGGTGCTGCTGGTATCTACAGCTTCAATGAGAATCATCAGGCAAATTGGGGAAGCGAGAAGTTGAGGGGTAGCATAGGTATTTACCGTGATGGCAAAATCGAGATTTTAACATGATTTCAGAACTTCTAACTGCGTTTTTTTACTCAGTTCTCTCGATTTCCGTGCTTCTTTGCTACAGGGCCGGAAAGATCCTGAACTTGTCCTTCGCATCCTTTTTAACGCTTGGAGCTTATCTGAGTACCTTCAACGCTCTTCTATCGCTCCCCACCGGAGCTCTGGTTGGTTACTTCTTGCACTTGGCAACAAGAAAGCTGAACGTTGCAAACTCAACGATGTTTTCCCTTGGGTTTGCGATTGCAATTGAAGAGATGCTTAGAATCTTCTTCAAGACGCAGTATCTATTGATCCCGATGCAAAGAGTTGTATTTCTTGAGGAAAGTATACTTGAAGAGCATTTGCTCTCCGGAATCATCTCGATCACTTTTCTCGCAGCCTTCTTTACCTTCTTTTTCAGCCAAAGATCGGCTGTTTTGAGAATAGTCGAAGAAGACTACGAGATCTCCGAGATATATGGTGTGAGGACTGAAAGAATTCGAGCCATCGTGTTAACAGTGACATCTTCAATTGTCTGCCTTCTCGGCAGTTTTCAGCATTCGGGAATCGTGTATCCAACAATAGGCTGGCACTTTTTGATCTTCGCAGTAATTGTAGCGACGATCGCAAATCTTACTCCCAAGCCTTATCCTGCCTGTATTCTTTTCGCTTCGGTGGTCTCATGGCTTACAAGGCTGTTTTGATCGCCATTCTTTTATTCATACCACCACTCTTCGGATATTTTGCGACGTTCATAGCATTAATTGCGGTGTTGCTTGCAATTCTCACGGTTTCTTGGCACTTTATGGAAAAAGAAGCTGGTTGGGCAAGCCTAGGACACTCGATCCCCTTTGGAATCTCAGCTTATATATTTGCCCTGAACCCAAGCCTCGTAATATTGTCTACGCTTTGCTTTCTCTTGTTCTTAGCCCTTTCGCTAACGAGCAGAGCCCTTTTTCCATTCGCAACATTCATAACCTCCATCGCTTTCTGGCAAATCTCGCACTACTTGATTCTCGATGGAAAAGGTGGTGAGGAAGGTTTTAGTGTTCTCGTTTCAATTCCGCTGGAAATCGTTTACGCCATCGCAGCACTTCTTTTCATGCTCAGCCTTTTCTTCGTTGAACTTCTTTCTCGTTCGAGCATGGGTTTGCAGATAAACGCAACCCGTGACGATGAAATCGCATCGAAGAGTATCGGGATAAATCCGATTCATCTTAGAGCTTTCTCCTTCGCTGTCTCGACTATTTTAGCTGTGATCTCTGGAATTCTTTATGCTTTGACTTTTGGACACGTATCTCCGGAGGTTTTCTCCCCATTCTATGCTTTGTTCCCGTTTATAGCTTCAACGCTCGCTCTCAACAAAAGATGGGCTTGCATAGTTTCAAGTTACGTGATCGTAGCACTGAGCCACGCTTTTTCGGCAATGATTCCGGAGGTTCACTACGTAATCTACGCAACTGTCCTAATGCTCTTTGCGGTGGTGAGAAAGAATGCTGAGAATCTGTGATCTCTCGAAACTTTACGGAAGAACCGCGGTTCTTCGTGGGCTAAACCTCGAGCTCAAGGAGGGAACTTACTGCCTTTTTGGACCAAATGGAAGCGGTAAAACGACTTTGCTCAAAACGATCGCCGGTTTTGAGAAACCGACGTGTGGCAGGATCTTCTTTGAGGGAAGGGAGATAACTTGTTACCCTGCGGAGAAGATAGCTAAGATGGGAATTGCAATGGCCTTCCAACTTCCGAGGGTTTTCTGGAATTTGAGCGTCGAGAAAAATCTTTTCTTAGCATCGAAAAACAAGAAAGAGGCAAGAGATGTAGCGAATCTGTTTATGCTCGGCGAAGAGATCGAATTAGAAGTGAAAAAACTTTCTCAGGGAAAGATAAAGCTTCTTCAGGTTGCAATGGCTTTTGCTACAAAAGCAAAGCTTCTGCTGCTCGACGAGCCGTTCGCTGGACTCGATGCGGAAAACGTGAGAGCTATGCTCGAAATCCTAAGAGAGCTCAAGGGTAAAAGGTCGATGATTATAACCTCACATAGACCTAAGCTTTTGCGCGGAATTGCGGATAAGTTCTTTGAGTTGCGAGGTGGAAAAATTGCTGGAAGCTACGAAAATCCTTTTTGAGAAAAATTCACGGAGAATCTTAGATCTCGTGGACTTCAAGCTTGAAAAAGGCATAACGCTCATCGTTGGCCCGAACGCAAGTGGGAAAAGCTCACTGCTCAAAGTGCTTGCAGGGCTTTACAAGCCGAAAAGCGGGAAAGTTTTGCTCGATGGAAAAGACATAACGAATCTTCCTCCAAGCACAAGGTTGAAGCTTGGCGTGGTTTTGGCACCCGAGAGAATGAAAGTTGCGCTTAGTTTGAGCGTTGAAGACAACCTCAGATTTGCGAACGTGCAAAAAGCTTACGAGATCTTTCCAGAGCTTAGAAAGCTTGAGAAAAGAAAAGGCAAAGATCTGAGTGGTGGAGAAAGGCAGATGCTCGTTCTTGCAAGAGCTTTTTCAACGAACGCTAGGTATTTGCTCTTGGATGAACCCTTTCAAGGATTGCATTCCGAGCTTAGGAAGAGAGTCGTTGAGAAGATAGAAGAGCTCTCAAACCTTTGCGCCGTGGCGATAGTTACGCACGATGAGATAGAAGAGATCCTTAGCATTGCCGACTCGGTTTACGTTCTCGTTGGCGGAAAGGTTGCGTTCTCGGGAAGCAAGGATGAGGGGGAAGAAATTATAAGAAAGATGTTCCTGTAAGCTTGCTTTAAAAAAGTAAGATCACTCTATTTCGCCCTTGAAGAGCACACCCATCTTTTCAAGTATTTGCTTCGCTTTTTCGCTGTCACTCACACGGAAGATTATGAGAGCTTTGTGCTTTTTTGATGTGAAAGCGTAGACGTACTCTATGTTCACACCAGCATCGCCAAGGGCTTTGGAGATCTTGAAGAGCTCCCCGGGTTTGTCCTCGACTTCCACCGCAAGAACTTCATTCACAGTAACGGTGAATCCAGCTTCTTTCAGAGCCTTGTAAGCTTCCTCGGTCCTGTCGACGACCATCCTGATTACCCCAAAGTCTCCCGCATCTGCGATCGTGAATGCTCTCAGGTTTATTCCCCTCTCGAACAACACTTGAGTTACTGCGGAAAGTCTTCCTGGCTTGTTCTCAACGAAAACCGAAATCTGCTTTATCATGTGATCACCTCATATCTTCCTCCTGTCGATTATCCTCTTCGCCTTACCTTCAAACCTTTGAATCGTCCCTGGGTTTACGAGCTCAACATTGGCATGAACTCCAAGGACGCTCTTCAACTTTTCTTCAACCTTCTTTTTGAGGTTCAGAATTTCCGCTGGTTTGTCGATCTGAACTTTTTCACTGAGCTCGACTTGGATCGTCATCTCATCTAAGTTCTCCACTCTGTCGAGTATGATCATGTAGTGCTCCCCCAGCTCGGGTATTTGCATCAACACGTGCTCCACTTGACTTGGGAACACGTTCACACCTCGAACAATCAGCATGTCGTCACTCCTTCCAAGGATGCGCATGATCCTTGGATGCGTTCTTCCACAGTTGCACTTTTCGGTTTCCATTACCGTTATATCGCCTGTTCTCCATCTCAACAAGGGCATCGCTTCCTTGCTCAACGTCGTAACAACGAGCTCCCCTTTTTCACCTTCTCCAACTCTTTCACCGGTCTTTGGGTCTATGACCTCGATCAAGAAATGGTCAGCCCAGATATGGAGTCCGTTTCTTTCAACACACTCTGTGAAAAGTGGTCCGCTGAGTTCGGAAGTTCCGTAGACATCGTAGGCAACGATTCCAGTTTTCTCCTCGATTCTCCTTCTCGTTTCCTCGCTCCAAGGTTCTGCACCAAAAATTCCGATTCTTAGCTTCGTCTCTCTTATGCTTGTTCTCATCTTCTCTGCGAACTCAGCCATGTAGAGCATATAAGAAGGTGTGCACGCTATCACTGTCACACCGAGGTCTTTCATCAGCTCTATCTGTCTCGCTGTGTTTCCCGCAGAAATCGGCAAAGCTGTTGCTCCGATCATCTCGGCTGCGTAGTGGAATCCAAGTCCTCCAGTAAAGAGTCCGTAACCGTAGGCTATCTGTATTATGTCTTCATGCGTTACCCCGCAGCTTACAAGGCCCCTGCAAAGACTTTCAGCCCAAACTTTTACGTCGTTCTCCGTATAGCCGACGAGCGTAGGCTTCCCAGTAGTTCCGCTGGAGGCGTGAAATCTAACTATTTGAGACAAGGGAACCGCAAACATCCCAAATGGGTAATTCTCCCTCAAATCACTCTTTTTTGTGAAGGGCAGCTTTTGAACATCGTCCAAGCTTTTAACGTCTTCCGGCTTTATTCCGAGTTCATCGAACCTCTTCCTGTAGAAACGCGAGTAATTGTAGGCATTGCTGACCAATGCTCGTAGTTTCTTTTCCTGTATTTTCTCGAGATCCTTTTTTGGCATTCTTTCTATGCTCGGATTCCAGAACATTGATCCACCCCCTTGCCTTTTTGATCTCAGAGTTGCGTCCTATTTCAAGTTGTTTAAATCTTTGCTCCCAAGATGAAGATGTGATCCTTGTGATACGGCTCCAACGTTCCTGTTTCTAAGATCAAGAAATCCTTGGAGATCCTTTCAATTACCTTATCAAAGACTTCCTTTGGCTCTGCGGTCGAATCTATACTCTTAGCTTTCACCATGAGCAAAAATGAACCGTCATTTCTTAGAAAGAAGTCTGCGTTTGCCTTTAGGATATCAACTTGATTCCTCTGGGCAACATCTTGGTAAATGAAGTCCACTTTTTCCACGATTCCGCTGTAGAGCCAAGGCTTGCTCGCATCGCAGAGAAGTGGTATTACATTTTCTCTTTCTCTTGCAAGCTTTAGGAGCTTTATAAACGGCTTTGCAGAATATTCGACGGCGTAGATTACTCCTTCGTCGATGATGTCAGCCAAATGGCTTAGAGTCGTCCCACTCGAAGCTCCCAAGTAAAGAACCTTTTCGTCCCCTCTGAATTCGATTTCGTAGCCCTTTAAGATTAGCGCCGAAAGCTTGCTCCTCCATGGAATCCATTCCCTGTATCTTTCCCCACCGATCTCGATTATCTTTTCTCCGTAATGGCTTCCGTATTTGCTTTTGGTTGCAGGGATTCCGTTTATGATTCGAACGTTCCTCATTTCTCCCTCCTCAGCTCTTCGTATCTTTTTCTAACAGACTCCGCAAGCTCCTCCTCGAGCTCTCCACGGAAATAGTCAATCTTCGCTGCGATTGAAATCTTGGAAGCTAAGAACCTCGCCATTTTTCCTCGTTTCTTCTTCGGCAGATTTCTCACGAATCCATGCAGAAATATTATTCCATGCTTTGGCATCTTCGCCTCTTTTCCACGCTTCATTCTCGCAATAGCCCTGTAAAGACTTTTTTCAGCTCCAACAATCTGTATCTTATTTGAAGAAGCAAATGCAAGCTTTTTGAGACTGCCAAATTTCTCAATCAGCTTCGCCCCGAGCTTTGCTCCCGCCACTTCGCAGAGATTTGGCGCAACCTTTGCCATAAAAGCGTCGATCTCTTTTTCGATCTCTCCCCTTAGCTTCTTGATTTGCTCGATCGCCTCGTCGAACTTCTCGCTGATCGCATCATCGATTAGGTCCTCTTTTTTCTCCTTGAGAACGTTTATAATTTCCTCAACGCTATCAAGCGCCTTTACAAGGGCTACGAGACTTCGTTCATCGCTACTAATCTCCTCCCGAACCTTTTTCTCCGCAACTTCAATTGCGACACGACGAAGGATTCGGTAGTAATCTTTTCCAAGCACTTTTGTTCCAATCTCGGCTACGTTGAACGGAATCGGATCCTTGTTCACCGCGCTTAGGAAGCTATCTTTGAAATCTGCTGCAAGTTTTAATTCGTTTTCAAACACTCCAAACCAGAGCTTATACAATTTCCGCACCTCTGTTCTTTCCTCTTGTTACTAAAGTTTCGGTTTTGATGCCCTTTTCGGCGAAGTAGTTTTCGATCTCTTTTGACATCTGCCTCGCATTTGTGTCGGTTACCGCATAAACCGATGGCCCTGTAGAGCTCATACCAACAGGTAGCACTTCGAGTAAATCTCGAATTAGAGTGCCATATCTGTCGACTTCAGCCTTTTTAAATCCAATCTTTTGGATTCTCCCAATGACTTCGTTAAAAGAGTCGAGATCTTTTTCAACGACTGCTGGGAGGAGTTTCATCAGTATTAGGTGACAGAGCTCGCGAACCTCGTTTAGGGGAATGGGACAGCTACTCTTGAAGAGGTCAACTTCCCCCTTGCCATAAGCTCCGCTCAGCTCTGGAATTGCTACGACTACTTTCCAATCCGGAAATTCGAGATGCGAAATAATAGGTGCGGGTTTTGCCTTCGATACAGAGGATGGCAGGAAACCCTTTTTCTCCTCCCAACGATGCCCGCCATCTACGATGAATCCGCCGTGCTCAAAAACCGCAACACCGATTCCAGAAGTACCACCTCTCTCAACAATCGTTGCAATCTCTCTGATACTCAACTCGAGATCGTAGATCTCCGAATACGCTTTTCCAACAGCCAGAGATATCTGGGTCCCACTTCCAAGCCCTACGTGGGCTCGATAGTCTGAAAGAACTTCAATTTCGATTCCTCGTCCAAAACTATCTTTCAACTTCTTGGAAACTTTTTCGAATCTTTCGAAATTCTTGGTTTTCCCAACTATTTTGATTTCATCGCTTTCCTTGGCAGTAATCTCGACGGAGGGCTCATCTATTGCAAATCCAACGCCTCCATCGACTCTTCCAATGGTTCCGTTTAGATCGATGAGTGTAACGTGGATTCTCGCTCCAGTTTTAACTCGCATGAATAAAGTTGGGGAAAAAGATTAAAAGCTTTAGCCAAAGCGACTGTGTGGAAGAAAAGGTAATCGAAAAATTGTCGGAAATGCTTTCCCAGAGGAGCGTTGTAACACTTGAGGAGCTGAAGGTTAAGGCTATACGTGCATCTTTGAAAGCCCTTGGGCTTGGGGTCGTGAATCTTGAAAAGGAGGGTCTTGATGAGATTGCTTGCAGTTTTGTCGATTGCCCCTTGAGCTTGAAAAGTATGCACTTCTCCGAGAAAGTCGAATTTAACGGCATCGAATTTTATCATCTCCACACAAAAGTGCCGAGTAGGGAAGAAGTTGCATTTGCCTACGAAGAATACGTCCGTGCTAAGGATTTCCTCGGCAAACTCGAAAAAATGTTCGAAACGATGGACAAGTTCTTTGTTGATTACTCGAAACAGGGGCAATACTTGAGGGTTTACTCGAAAAGAAATCGATACGCAGTCTTCTTTACGACAATAAGAGATTGCTATGAGGACGTCGAAGTTCACACAGAAATTGCCAAGAGCTACGAGGGAGAATACGTGGTGGTTGTAAAAGTCGAAGATAAGCTCGACGAGTTTTTGAAGTTTTTTAAGGCTCATTCTGAGAAAGTAAAAAGAGCGAACGCAAAGATATGGGTCGTGAACCCAGATAAAATGAGCGTCGACCCATTCATCGGATATCCGAAGGATCTCTCACTTATTTCGAGGTTTAAGAATCCGAGATTTGCGACGCAGATAAATTCGCTTTGGAGAGTAAAAGTGGATGAGATTGATTAGCTTCGCAGATACTCGAGCGCTGTCTTAACGTCTACGTTCTCATGGACTATCATCGCGATCGCTCTTGTCATTTTCGTTGGATTCTCGGCTTGGAATATGTTTCTCCCTATCGCAACCCCCCTCGCTCCGGCGTCCATAGCCATGCGCACCATCTGCAAAAGTTCTTCATCGCTACTCATCCTTGGCCCACCTGCGATCACAACTGGCACCGGACAACCCTCAACGACCTTTTTGAAGCTCTCAACATCTCCGGTGAAGTTTGTCTTGACTATATCTGCACCGAGCTCAGCGCCAACCCTTGCAGCGAGCGCCACTGCTTTCGCATCAAATTGATTCACTTTTTCTCCACGCGGATACATCATCGCGAGCAGGGGCATTCCCCACTCTGAGCAAATCCTCGCAATTTCTCCCAAGCTTTTAAGCTGTTCCGCTTCTGTTTTGCTTCCCACGTTTACGTGAACGCTCACAGCGTCTGCACCAAGCTTAATCGCCTCCTCAACAGTGCAAACAAGCACTTTTTCGTTCGGATCCGGCGAAAGTGTTGTCGAAGCGCTGAGGTGGATTATAAGTCCAACATCTTTTCCGTAGCCACGATGTCCGTAGGCAACAATACCCTTATGCACAACAACTGCGTTTGCTCCACCCTCTGCAACTGCATTTATCGTTTTTGCCAGGTTTACGAGCCCCTCTATTGGTCCCATCGAGACACCGTGGTCCATTGGAACTATCACGGTGTTCTTTGTGTTCCTGTCGATGATGCGTTCCAGCCTTATCTTCTTCCCAATCATGTCAGTTAGTTTCAAAGTAGCAATATAAACTTTTTCTTTTGTTTTCATCTTGGATGATTGTTAAATAAACATTTATAGTTATACAAAAAGCTATTTATGTTAGCAATACAGTTGATTTGTGGACGTCCAAACAGCCTTTTCGAAATTCACGAAGATCGAAATCCATCCCGAAATTTTGGAGATTTATCGCTATGACTTTTCTCTCATACCAAAGCCACTTTTGAAGTTTGTAAAAAAGCCTTTGATCGTTGTTCAGCCGAACAAGATCGATGATTTGGTTCGAATTCTTGAGATCTGTGAGAGATTTGGGTTATCGATCGTACCGCGAGGTTCCGCAACTTCTGCTTATGGAGGCTGTGTCCCGCTTAAGGAGTGCGTCGTCATAGATTTCAAGCGAATTTCGAACTTTGAGTTTCGGGAAAATGCAGTAGTTGCGGAAGGCGGAGCGATTTGGATGGAAATAGAGAGACATGCAAATAAGATTGGGAAAGCTTTGCGAGTTTATCCGACAAGTGCTTTGGTTTCGACAGTCGGGGGCTGGATTGCACAAAGTGGTTACGGAATTGGGAGTCTTAGATACGGTGGGATTGGGGATAATTTGGAGTGGATAGAAGTCGTTGATTTTGAGGGGCTAAGAATTGTGAAAGGGAGAGACTTGAGGCGTTACGTTGGTGCATTCGGAACCACAGGCCTAATCGCAAGAGCTTGCATAAGACTGAGAGAAAACAGTGAAATTAGAGCTAAAGCTATTGCTTGTAAGTTCAGCGACGCAATTTCGAGGCTTGAAAACGCTTACCACGCAACCTTCAAAGATTCAAGACTAATGCAGATGGAGGGTTACGATGCGCAAGACACGCTGTTGCTTTGTTCCGAGGACATCGAAGGCAACGAGCTCGGCGCAAGGATGTGGGCGAGAAGACTTACGCCATTGAGGGTTGCGAGCAAAGGAAAAAGAGTGCTCTCCGAAGTAGTTGTGCCATACGAAAAGGCTACGGATTTCTACGAAAATGCAAAAAGGATTGCAGAAGGAATTGAAGCAATTTTCTCAAAGGATTGCGTTGTATTTCTTGGAAGCTTTAGTGCTGACTACAAAAACATGATCAAAGCGTTGAAGTTTGTCAGAATTGCAGAAAAACTCGAAGGAAAAGTCTACGCAACCGGAATGCTGTTCTCTCACAAGTCCTGCAAGGAACTCCGAGACTTCAAAAGGGAAGTCGATCCCAAAGATCTTCTCAATCCGAAGAAACTTGAGCCAAACATCTTTTCGAGGATTATTGGAGTTTTGGAGAGATTTTTATGAACGAGTGCATAAATTGTGGACTCTGCAACGTCTGTCCAACTTTTGCAGTTGAGAAAATCGAGTCAACGTCACCAAGAGGCAAAATTATTCTTTCTAAGCGAGGAAAAATCGATGAAAGGATCGTGCGAGATTTCTTTAAGTGCACAGTCTGCGGGCTTTGCGAGGTTGTTTGTCCTGTAAATCTGAAGCTTGTTGAGCTTTGGGAGAAGAAGAGAGAAGAGTTTGTGGAGAAAAAATTTGCACCACTCCCAATTCACAAAAAGCTCCAAGAGATTACGTTAAAATACTTCAATCCATACAGTGGGCAACCGGAGAAAAGAGCAAGCTGGCTCGATTTTAGCGTTGGAAACTCAAAAACCCTATACTTTGCTGGATGCACAGCGAGCTATAAGCTGCAGAACATTGCGAGATCTTCTGCAAGAGTGCTTAGAGAACTTGGAGTGGAATTCACGATTCTTGGCTTTTCAGAGTTTTGTTGTGGTTCTCCTTTTTTGAGGACTGGTCAAAAGAACGTTGGTAGGCTTCTCTTCGAGAAAAACTTCAGAGCTTGGCAGAGAGCTGGAATTGAAGAAGTTATCACATCCTGTCCCGGATGTTTCAAGACAATCTCCCACGACTATCCGAAGCTCGCAAGAGAGCTTGGATATGAGTTTGAGATAGAAGTGAAGCACATCTCAATGATTCTGGCTGATAATATAAAAGGAGACCTTGGCATTAGAGCAACTTACCATGATCCATGTCATCTTGGGAGGCATATGAACGTTTACGAGGAGCCGAGGAAAGTCATAAGGAGAGCAGGAATCGATCTCGTGGAGATGGAGAGAAACAGGGAGTATTCACTATGCTGTGGCGCTGGCGGAGGGCTTAGGAGTCAGTTTAGAGAGATCTCGATTTCGATCTGCGAGGAGAGGATAAAAGAAGCTCTTTCAACTGGAGCAAATGTTATGATAACTTCTTGCCCATTTTGCGAATACAATTTCACAAGAGTTGGCGGAAAAAGGATCAAAGTTTACGATTTATCCGAGATAGCAGAAATGACACTCTTTCGATGAACCCTTGCCTTTTTCCGTCGAACAGGGCATTTAGGATTGCGCTTTTATCCGCGGATTCGAGGTAATTGATAACGAGCCCCAAATGCTTTGCGCAATGTGCATCGCTTCCGCCGATACCGTGTTTTTTGAATCTCTTTGCGAAAAAGTTCGCAAGGAAGTTGAAGTAGTTCTTTGCGTTGAAAACTTCTATGCAGTCAGCAAACTTGAAATCACTAACCCTTATCGTTCCATTTCTCAAAAGGTCGAAGGGATGTGCCAATACTGAAATTCCTCCAATTTCTTTGACTCTTTTACAAGTCTCCTTCATCGAAAGATTTGCTTCGATTTCTTGGAAAATTCCATAGGCAAGAAGATGCCCTGAGCGCGTGGAAACCTCAATTCCTGGAATTACAATGATCTCAAGTTTTTCCGCTTCAACAAGTTCTATAGCACTAAGAGAGCCGTTTAAGGTGTCGTGGTCTGTGATCGAGATGATTTCGATCCCTTTTTTTATAGCCTCTCTCACGAGCTTTTCCACGCTATCCAAGCCGTCGCTATAGCGAGAATGCACATGGAGCTCCGCTTTTAGCACAATATCTTTCGATTTTTGGGCTTATATACTTTCATAGTAGCTTCGCTACACCAACGGTCGGGATCAGAACGATGATCCCTGCGATCAGTATTCCGAGAAGAATCGCAATCGAAGCCTTTAGATTGTTCAGCCCAAGGAGAAAAGCTAAAAGCGAAGCAGTCCAAGCACCTGTCATTGGAAGAGGAATTGCGACGAATAACGTTAAGCCGAGGTATCCGTATTTTTCAACGATTTCACGCCTTCTCTCAACTCGGATATGGATAAATTCGTAGATTGCCCAAAGCGTTCTGAACCTTTTTGCAATTTCGAGCAGTTTGTTTAGAAGGAGCAATAGAAACGGTACAGGCAAGAAATTGCCGAAAATCGCTAGTGTGTAAGCTTCCCACGGCTTGAAACCATAGTATATCGCAACAGGTATCCCAGCTCGAAGCTCAAAAATCGGTAGTGCGGAGATCAGGATCACATAAAGCGATTCCATCTTCTATCCCCTTCACGATTTTCCAGAGAATTTCGTTGTAGATGCAATCAACCCCCATCTCTTTGCATTTTTCAACGATCGCACCGTTTATAAAATCCACTTCCGTCCTTTTTCCACGAAGCACGTCTTGGAGCATCGACGATTTGTTCTTTGCAGTCATCTTTGCGACCTTTAAGACTTCATCAAATGCGTTGAACTCGTAGCCGAGTTTTCTCATTAGCATCTCGCCTTCTTTCGCAACTCTCTCCGCGATTTTTCGCAGATTCTCGTTCTCAACTACGAAGCCGTTGCTAACTCTGCATATTGCAGTTAATGGATTTATAACCGAGTTCACGATAGCTTTAGCCCAGACTCGAAATTCGATGTCGTCAACGATTTCAACGCTGAAACCCGCATCTCTTAAGACGTTTGCCACGATCTCTGCATCGTTTTGCTTTGGGAGGTAAACGACACCTTTTCCAGCGTAAACGACTTTTCCATAGTCTGCCAAGTTTGCACCGTAACTCGTTACTCCACGAACAACTCTTTTAACGTGTTTTCTTAGGATATCCTCAACTCCTATTCCATTCTGAAGCGTGCAAACGATCCCGGGGTCAACTTCGCTCAAAGCTTTTGCTGCAACGTTGCTATCGTATGCTTTGACTGTGAAAAAAGTGACGTCTGCGTTCACAGGTTTTTCAACAGCTTTAACGCTCAGTTCTGCATGGATAAGCCCGGTTATCACAAGTTTTTTTCTTAAAGCTTCGAGCTGTTTACCTCTTGCAACGAAAACGACATCCTTTCCAGACATCTGCAGTAATCCACCGATTAGAGACCCTAACGCTCCTGCCCCCATTATCTGGATCATCGAGCGATTTTTTGCACAAGAAATATTAATCTAATGCAAACGCAGAGTTGTGATCACGCCTTGGGAAGTTGAGGGAGTTGTCGATTATCGAAGGCTAATCGAGGACTTTGGGCTCTCTGATTTCTCGGAATTGCGCAACTCAATTCCGAATGCACACAAACTAATGCGCCGTGGTGTTATATTTGCTCACAGAGACTACGAGAGAATACTGGAAGCGATGAAGAGAAAAGAGACGTTCGCAGTTATGTCAGGCTTCATGCCTTCGGGAGAGATTCACTTTGGGCACAAGATGACGATGGACGAAATAGTCTGGCACCAAAAAATGGGTGCAAAAGCCTTTGTGGCGATCGCAGACATGGAGGCGCACTTGGTTCGAGGAATAACCTGGGATAAGACGAAGGAAATCGGGATGAAATACGTGAAGAGCATAATCGCGCTCGGGCTTGAAAAGAACGCTACGATCTACTTCCAGTCAAGGAATAATCTTGTGAAAGATCTCGCCTACGAGCTCTCTTCTAAGGTGAACTTCAACGAAATGAAGTCTATTTACGGATTCGCTGGTGATACGAGCGTTTCAAAAGCGATAGTTTCGCTAATACAGTCTGCGGACATTCTTCATCCTCAACTTGAGGAGTTCGGAGGTCCTAAAGCTGTTGTCGTTCCAGTTGGCGCAGATCAAGACCCGCATCTCCGGCTGACGAGGGATTTGGCTTCGAGGATGAACTTGTTCTCGATCGAAAAAATTGAAAAAGGTGTCAGAGTGCGATGCAAAAAGAACGATCTTCTTGAGAAAGTTGCAAGGCTTGGGTTTGAAACAAAGAAGTTCTCAGGACACGTTGATGTTTTTGGAAGCGAGGAAGAGATTGAGAGAGAAGTTAGAAAGCTTGAAGTCGAGTTAGGCGGATACGCTTTTATTCCCCCGAGTTCAACGTATCACAGATTCACGACTGGGCTAATGGGGGGAAAGATGAGCTCAAGCAAACCAGATAGCTACATTTCACTTTTTGAGAAGCCAGAAATTGCGGTTAAAAAGCTTAGAAGTGCTTTTACTGGCGGTAGAGCGACAGTGGAGGAGCAAAGGAAGTTTGGTGGAATTCCAGAGAACTGCGTTGTTTTTGAGTTTTACTCCTTCCACTTAGTCGAAGATGACAAAGAGCTCGAGAGAATTAGAGAAGACTGCAGAAGTGGCAAAATACTATGCGGGGAATGCAAGAAATACGCAGAAGGCCTTTTGCTTGAATTCCTCAAGGAGTATAAGGAAAAAGTGGACGAGGCGGAATCGAAACTCGAAGACTACGAAATCATAGGTTAACTACAATTTTTCCGAGCTTCACGTATGCAGTTGGGATTCCGAGTTTTTCAGCCTTTTTTCTGAGCTCTTTGTCGTTCGTTACTATTGGAGATCGCATCTTCCTCGCAACTTCGAGGATCCCAACGTCACCGCTTTCGCTCTCGACGATCTCTGCTTTTTCGACAATCTTCAAAGCAACCCTAACTGCGATTTTGTCTTCTCCGCTCAGCCTTTTTTCAAGACTCTTCAGCTCATCGATCACTACTTTCGGTAGCACGATTTTGAACTCGCTCATGTCAACTTTGTTCTTCACAGCATATATGAGCGCGTTTGTGTCAAACACTACGCAATTACTCCTGAACCTATTAACCTCCATCTCCCTCCAACTCTTCTGCTGATCGCAACTCTCCATCCTCCCTCTGCGCAGACGGGGCGCCTTAGGTTGACTTCCACGATCTCGTTCCTCACAGACTTCACGTCCCCTAAGGTGATAGCAGTTCCGATTGCGAGCATCAAAGGTTCGTTTGTTTTTATCTTCTCAACTTTTAAGCTCTCCTCAAGACCAACGACGTTTTCAAACAGCTGGACTTCCATTGTGAACTCTCTGAGCACTGGTGGTAGCTCGTTTGGATGCCCCAAAACGTTTCCGACCATGTTGTCCGCCTTGGTTAAGAATGGATCGAGCTTTGTTGCAACCCCTATAAGCCCACCGGGTGTCGCTTCTTCGATAAACTTTCCTGAAGCCATTATGCTCTCAACTGTAGTTGTGATAGGGGTCCAGTCTCTTTCCCCTTTTATGCCTGGCCTTATCTCGATCTCTTCGCCCACTCTTAGCTTGCCTCTCATCAAGCTTCCGCCAAGAACGCCGCCGAGCAAGTTCTCAGGCTTCGTTTTTGGTTTGTTAACATCGAAGCTCCTTGCAACTTGCATAAGTGGTGGCGACTTTAGATCTCTTGGCGGAGTTGGGATTGTTTCCTCGATTGTTTTGATCAGCGCATCTATGTTTACCTTTTGCTGTGCGGAAATCGGAATTATCGGTGCATTTTCAGCAATAGTTCCACGAACGAATTCTTTTATCTCCCGGAAGTTCTCCAAAACTCTTTCTCTCGGAACGATGTCGATTTTGTTCTGCACGATCACGACCCTCTTTATTCCGATGACTTCTAAGGCGGAGAGATGTTCTCTTGTCTGGGGTCTTGGACATTTCTCGTTCGCCGCAATTACGAGAATTGCACCATCCATTAGCGCAGCACCGCTTAGCATGGTAGCCATCAGCATCTCATGCCCGGGGCTGTCGACGAAGCTGACCGTGCGAAGAATTTCGGTTTCAACGCCATGTATTGGGCAAACCGCTTCGGTTGTGAACGCTTCGACCCCTTTGCACTCCGGGCATTTTCTAAACGTTGCATCCGCATAGCCAAGCTTTATCGAAATCCCTTTCTTTATCTCCTCACTGTGTCTATCCGTCCAAACACCGCTGAGCGCAGCGACAAGAGTAGTTTTTCCGTGATCAACGTGACCAACGATTCCGATGTTGACTTCGGGAAGCGGGATTTCTTTCATGGCAAAAGCTTAACGCTTTGTTTAAAACTTTTGTGATTACTTTTCCTTCGCTTTCATGAGAAGCCAGGAATTTTCTCCGAGTTTCTCGAATTTAAGCAAAACGTAAACTCCTCGCAACTTGGTTCCGTGGGCTTTGAACTTTATCTCGTTCTCAGTTTTTTTGAGGAGCTCGTATTCTCCTTTGTCCCAGATTTTAACAACTCCTTTCCCGTAGCCCTCTTCGATAACTCCTTCGAAGTCCATGTATTCGATGCTATGATCCTCGACTTGGATTGCAAGCCTTTTTTCGCCCTCTTCTGGAAATCCCTTCGGGATGGCCCAACTTTTCGCAACTCCGTCCATTTCTAAGCGAAGATCGAAGTGGTGGCGTTTTGCAAAATGTTCTTGGATGCAGAACTTCACCACGGCACCTCCTTGAGTTTTAGCTTGAAAGCCATAAAATTCACCACAACGTGAAGCGGTGGCGTGATTATGAACGCAATCGCAATCTCTACGATACTGAAAAGCTTCCAGAACGCAGGTGTAAGCGAGGCGATCGCAATTGCGAATACGAGGAAAGAAATCTGATCCAGAACCGGAAAACTCTCGCCACGTTTGAAATTGAAGCGACGCTTGACAAAGCTACCCACCAAATCGCCGAACATGGCGCCGAAAGCCAATGCGAGTGCGAGTGTGAAGAACTCGAAGTAGTTTATTGAGCTGAAAATAAAGACTCCAAAGACGTTTTCGAGAATTCTTTGCAAATTTGCAATGAAAATACCACCAAGAATCCCCCCAAAGAATCCTGAGAACGTTTTTCCCTCACCAAGAATCCTTTTTCCGTCGAAGAAGTTTTTCCCGAAGTCCATCGGCTTAACGCCCCCTAAGACGACTGCGAAGTTGTTCGGAAGGTATGCTGGGAGCAAAAGCCAAATCGTTCTTGCAATGACATCAAGCATCGCAAACACCTCTCCAATCGCAGTTTTTGCATGCAAAAGCTCTCCATTCCCCCAAGATTTTGGGAATTCTTTCTTTTAAATCACTCCAATTAATCTTTTCGCCAATTTTAAGCCTTAAAAGACTTAGTGCAAACTCATCGAGTTCTCTAACTTCTTTTTCGGAGTTTTCGGAGTAGTTGCAAAAGCCAGCATTGTGCGGGCAAAATTTGCAAACTTCATCAATACCATCCACGATTTCGATGACGTCAACGGTGGCGAGAATCCTTTGCAGGTTTTTTACAAACTTTTCATCGTATCCCTGCCCCTTGAAGAAGTGTAGGCAAATCAAATGATGCCCTCGAAGCTTGTGCATGAAGAATGTCTGTGGAAGTTTAAACTTTTTTGCTTTAGGCTTTATTTTCGCAATCTTTTTAACTTCTCCATGATTTCATTTTCTATGCTAATCGAAGTTCGCTTCCATGGACGTGGAGGACAAGGAGTTGTCACTGCTGCAGACTTTTTAGCGATCGCGGGATTCAAGGAAGGCTACTACACACTCTCATTTCCCACATTCGGGGCGGAAAAAAGAGGAACTCCAGTTGCATCGTTTCTCAGAATTTCTGATGAGCCAATCGTGGTTAGAGATGAAATCTACTATCCAGACTACGTCGTGGTCTTAGATCCGAGCGTTCTTGAGTCTGTGAACGTAGTCTCGGGTTTGAAAGAAACCGGGATGCTGATTGCAAACTACCCAAAGGGTGTAGAGGATCTGAAAGCTGTTGTAAAAACAAACGCCAAAGTCGCGACAATAAATGCGACGAAGATCGCAATGAAGATCTTGGGAAGACCGATAACAAACACGACAATGGTCGGAGCTTTTGCGGGAGCTACGAATCTTTTCAAGCTCGAAACGCTGATGGAAACTGTAGAAGAAGTGTTCGAAGGCTCATTGGCTGAGAAGAACAAGCTCGCAATAGAGGAGGCTTATAAGTTCATGAGGGAGGTGTGCAGATGAAGATAAATCTGAACATTGGCGCAATTTCAGAGCCTTTGCAGTCTGAGAACTTCAAAACTGGCGACTGGGGAACAGAATGGGCGGTCGTAGACAAGGAAAAGTGCACCGCATGCAAGGTTTGTGAGCAATATTGCCCAGAGGGATGCATAGAGGTTGTAGAGCTCAACGAAGAGAAGTTCGCAGTTGTTGATTACAACTACTGCAAGGGTTGCGGAGTTTGTGCTTCGGTTTGCAAGTTTGAAGCGATAAGAATGGAGCTGAAGGAGCTATTCAAGATCGAAGTGTGTTGAGGTGAGAGGATGAAAAAAGTCGTGCGTGGCTTTTACTCTATAGCTTACGCTGTAAAACTCTGCAAGCCAAACGTTATCTGCGCTTATCCAATCACCCCTCAAACCGAGATAGTCGAGAATCTCGCAGAGATGTATGCGAATGGTGAGCTTGGAAACTGTAGATACATAACCGCAGAATCTGAGTTCGCTGCTGCGAGTATTCTCGTCGGCGCATCTGCTGCGGGGGCGAGAACGTTTACCGCCACTTGTAGTCAAGGACTTATCTTGATGAGCGAAGTTCTCTACAACGCAGCAGGAATGCGACTGCCGATAGTCATAGCGAACCCGAATCGTGCTTTGTCTGCACCTTTGAGCATCTGGAACGATTTGCAAGACAGTATGGCTCTCAGGGATGCTGGCATCATTCAGGTTTACGTCGAGAGCAATCAAGAGGCGCATGATATGATTCCACAGGCTTACAAGATTGCGGAGAACAAGAGGGTCATGTTGCCGTTCATGCTATGTCTCGATGGTTTTAAGCTGACCCATGCGTATGAGCCGATCGACTTGCTCGATCAAGAGCTTGTGGACAACTTTTTGCCACCCTACACGCCACAGGCTTATTTAACCACCAAGAGACCGCTTGCCTTTGGCTGCTACGCTCCACCGCACATATACATGGAGTTCAGAGTTGCGATGCAGAACGCAATGGAAAGGGCGAAGGACGTGATGGCGGATGTGTTCAAAGAGTGGGCCGAAGTCTTCGGAAGGGACTGGGGAGGGCATGTAGAAGTCGTTTATCCAGATGCGAAGAACTTCGTGGTCGCAATGGGCTCGCTCGTAGGACTCTTGAGGAAAGTTGTTGACGAGCTTAGAAAAGAAGGGCTTAGCTTGGGACTTGTGAAGCTCAGAACTTTCCGACCGTTCCCAGTTGAAGAGTTGAGAAAAGCACTCGGCAATGCGGAGAAAATAATCGTCATAGACAGATCTGTAAGTTTTGGATATGAGGGAAATTTGTCGATTGAGCTAAAATCTGCGCTTTACGGCTTTTCGGCAGAGATAATTCCGATGATCCTCGGACTTGGAGGTCGAGACGTTCCAAAGGACTTCTTGGAAAAACTGCTCAGGGATGCGGTCTTAGGAAGGGAGAAGGGAGGATTCAAGGGATACAGGGAATTTGAGGAGGTGATACCATGAGATTCTTCGGCAGAGGTCATGGTGCTTGTCCAGGTTGCGGTTTAGTGATCGCAGTCAGAAACGTGCTCGACGCTCTCGAAGGAAAGTGCTTTGTCGTGAACCCAACAGGCTGCCTCGAGATAATAAGCTCGCAGTATGGAAGAAACGCTTGGAACGTGCCCTACATTCATTCACTCTTCGACAACGCAGCTGCGGTTGCAAGCGGAATCGCGGAAGCGTTGAAAGCACTGGGCAGAGAGGATGAAGGGAAAGTCGTTGTTTTAGCTGGCGATGGTGCAACTGCGGACATAGGATTAACTCTGCATGGAATGTTTGACAGAAATCACGATGTCATCTACATTTGCCTTGACAACGAAGCCTACCAGAACACTGGTCACCAGCAAAGCGCTTTGACACCATTTGGGGAGGCGACAACGACGACACCAGCGGGAAAACTTTCGTTAGGAAAAATGGGAAGGAAGAAAGACATGGTCGCAATAGCTTTGGCTCACGGATCGCCTTACGTTGCAACTTCGAGCGCGGTTTTGCCAGCAGACATAAGAAGGAAAGTCAAGAAGGCTGCGAGCATTGAAGGGGCTAAGTATATTCAGATACACTGTCCTTGCGTTACTGGCTGGGGAATAGACGGGAAAGACGTTGTTAGAGTAGGAACACTGGCAATAGAAACTGCTTTGTATCCGATTGTTGAGTTTGAGAGAGGGAAGCTCGTTACCGTTAGAAAAGTGAAGGACAGAAAGCCAGTCGAGGAGTATCTCAAGCTTCAGCGTAGGTTTAGGCATTTGTTCACGAGCCCAGAAGGTAAGAAGGTAATTGCAGAGATTCAGAAGATCGCGGATGAGAACGCAAAACGCTACGGGATAGATCTCAAGAAGTAGTAGAATCGAAACGCTTAAATCCCAATTATTAACTTTTTCTATGAGGATTTTGGAACCTGCTAAGATAGCGGATTTAATGGTTCCGAATCGAGTCGTTCTCCCCGCGATGGCAATGAATCTGGCGAGAGAGGGCTATGTAACAGAGAAGATGATCGAACACTACACGAAATTCGCCAAGAACTCGATTGGGCTTGTGATCGTTGAAGGTGCGAGTGTCGATCGAAGGGGGACAGATCTACATGGTGGGCTTGCGATCTACTCTGATAAGTTCTGCATTGGGCTGAACGAGCTTGCGGAGGAAATAAAGTTCAACGGATCTGTTGCTGGAGTTCAGCTTCTGCATCCAGGAGGTTGCGCGTCTCCGAAGATAGAGGGCAACGAACCAATTGCCCCTAGCGCTGTTGAGTATTCGATGTTCATGCACGGAAGGCACAGCTTTAAGGCGATGGCAAGGGAGTTGAGCAAAGAAGAGATAAAGAAAATAGTGGAGCTCTTTGGTGAAGCTGCGGGAAGGGCGAAGGATTGTGGGTTTGATGTTGTTGAAATAAACGGAGCGCATGGTTGGATCTTTAGCCAGTTCCTTTCGCCGAACACGAACAAGAGAAGCGATGAATATGGAGGACCTTTCGAGAACAGGATTAGATTTGCTTTAGAAGTCCTCGAAGCAGTTAAAAGCGTTGGGATCCCGGTTATCTTCAGAATTGACGCCTCTTTTGTATCGTACGGTGGTGTTTCTGATCAGGAAATTCTTAAATACGCCATGGAGCTGGAAAAAGCTGGTGCGGATTGCCTTCATGTGAGTGGAGGGTTTGCAATCACACCAATGATCGTTAAAAGAGGAATCTTACTCGAAGGAGCTTTCAGAGTTAAATCTGCCGTTAATATTCCCGTCATAGGCGTTGGTGGGATTTCTGCAGAAATGGCGGTAAGAATAATCGAAGAGAGCAAGCTCGATTTCGTAGCCCTTGGAAGGGCTTTACTTGCGGATCCGGAACTCGTGGTAAAGTTGAAAGAAGGAAGAATCGAAGACATCCGCCCTTGCACGAGATGTAACGATTGCATAGATAGACTTTTCAGTCTGAGACAGCTAAGGGCTAAGTGCTCGCTCAATCCAGAGATAAAGATTGAAAAAGCGGATAAAAAGAAAAGAATTGTAGTCATCGGTGGTGGACCAGCAGGAATGGAGTTTGCGAGGACTGCAAAGCTGAGGGGACATGAGGTTGTAATTCTTGAAAGAAGCTCTGAGCTTGGCGGAAATCTGATACCTGCAACTGCATCCAGCTTCAAATCAGATCTCAGGCAATACCTTGAGTGGTTGAAGAAACAGATAAAAGGTGTTGAAGTCTACCTGAACTGCGAAAACGTCGAAGCAAAAATTGAGGAACTGAACCCAGATCTCATAGTGGTTGCAATCGGCTCCGAGCACAGCATTCCTGAGATTCCGGGGGTCGAGAGAGCAGTCAAAGCAATCGAAGTGCTAACGGGGAAAGTAGAGGTTGGGAAGAAAGTTGCGATCATCGGTGGTGGTAGAGTTGGTTGCGAAACAGCGCTCCACTTAGCTGAAAAAGGAAAAGATGTGACGATCATCGAGATTTTGCCGGCGATAGCTTCAGATCTCGAGAGAAATTATGCCTTCACCCTTATAAGGGAGCTTAGGAATAAGAATGTGAAGATCTTGACGAGCTTTAAAGTCGAGAAGATCGAAGACGGAAAGATCGTTGGTATTAAGGATGGAGAGAAATTCGAAGTTGTGTGCGAAAGCATTGTGATCGCAACCGGAATGCGTCCGAGAAAAATCGAATTGAAAGCTAAGGTTCCACAGTATTTCATTGGCGACTGCGTTCGTCCGAGGAACTTGCGTGAAGCAATCTACGAGGCGATTTACCTAGCTTCTCGCATTTAGCAAACGTAGATCGCCGGTTTTCCGGGCATTGCGGATTTCTTTTTCTCCTCCGGTACGTCTGAGCTCAGAGATATCTTGAGCTGTGTCTCCCTTTCAAAGAACTCGATGCTCTCCTTAATGAGCTCTCTCTCGTTCTCTATGAGCTCCGCACTCCTGAATCTCTTCGCGAAGTTTGCAATCTCTGACTTCTCTACTCCACGCTTTGACATTTCTTTTAACGCCTCGCTTAACCCTCTTTCAAGCGCAATCTTAAGCGCTTCGTATTTCCAATCTTCAGCAACGTAAATCCTGACTTCTTTTGCATTTTCCACAAACTTTTTGACCTCTTTTATGTCTTCCAAAAGCCTTGCTATGAACTCCTCCGCTTTCTCAGCTTTTTCGTCGATCTTGCTCTCCTCAAACTCTGGGTAGTTTTCAAGACTAACAAAGCTTTCATGCTTTAGATGCCAAAGCTCTTCGCAAATATGCGGAGCAAATGGGGCGAGCAGTTTTATCCAGTCATCTAAGATCAAAGCCAAGTTTTTACCCCCTCTCCGTAGATACCATCGAACATCGTCCATGATTTCGAAGAACGCAAAGTTAACTGCTCTTCTTGTCTGCAGTTTGTCCATCGCTTCCCTAACTTCTTTCACAGCCCTATTAAACTTGCTAACGAGCCATCTGTCAAGAATCGTTATCTCTCCAGCTTCTTTTAGATAGTGCTCTTTTACTAGGTTGAAAAACCGCTCCAAGTTAGCTGCAAGTCCCTCGATCTCTCTTGCTCTCCAGTCCGCATCGCTGTCGTATTCTGCTGAATGGAGAATGTAAAGCCTCGTAACGTCTGCTCCATATTTTTCCAGAGCTTTCTTCATCGTTAACAAGGGACCTTTACTCTTGCTCATCTTCTGCCCTTCAAGGCTTACGTAACCGTTGACAGCTATTGCCCTTGGATACCAACGTGATTCAAACAAGGCGACGTGGTGGAAAAGGTAGAAGAGCAGATGGTTTGCGACAAGATCTTTTCCACTGCTCCTGAGATCTACGGGATACCAGTATTCGAATTCCTCTTTCACCTTTTTTATCACTTCCTCGCTCAGCCCAGATCTCTTCGCGTCTTCGATGCTTCCACGGTTCAGGAAGACGTAGTCTAAAAATTCCATTGTTAAGTTTTCTGGTTTTATCAGTCCAAGGTTAACGAACTTCGCAAGGATGTAGTAGCACATGTATATCGTCGAATCCGAGAGGCTTTCGATCAACCACTCTCTGTCCCACGGAATTCTTGTCCCCAAACCCTTTCTCCTCGCGCAAGCCTTGTCTTTCAGCCACTCTATCTTGTTCCTGAACTCTTCCTTGTAGTAATCGGGGATTATCGTCATGGTTTCAAGATGCTCGAGCACTTTCCTTTTCCAAGTCTCGTCGGAGTACTTCAAGAACCATTGATCCTTTACAACCTTTACAACGCACTTAGTTCCGCATCTGCAAACAACTGGCTTCTCGCTGAACTCGTAAAATATGTCTGCAAGGTTTAATCTGAGCAGTTCTTTTTCAACGAGATCCTTCGCTTCCGATACCTTCATTCCCGCAAATTTTCCCGTGTTTTCGAGCATCACACCTTTGTGGAACTCTTTCTTGTACAGGATCTTCGTCGCCTTTTCGAGCTCGGGATCGGTTTGCGACTTTATTCCAAGCTCTTCAACTATCTCTTTTGCAGGAATTCCTTTAGAATCGGTCCCGATTATAACGATTGGCTCGATTTCTGCGTCGATTTCTCTTAGTGCAACGTAATCGTAAGGAGCATGTGCGGGAACGCTCATAACAACGCCAGTCGCGTTATCCGTGTCTACGAAATTCGCAGGTAGTATTGGAACGATTCTATCAACAAGTGGAACGACGACTTTCTTCCCGAAAAACTCCTTCGCGTCCACTTCGCCAAGAAGCTCGAGTTTCTTATCCATGTGTCCGAGTTTTTCAAACGCTTCCTTGCTCACAACCCATTTCTCTCCGTTTACACTTGCAACAACGTATTTCGTAGGCTTGAGCCAGATGTTCGTAACACCGAAAACTGTCTCTGGGCGGAGAGTAGCGCATGGGAAGATGAGATCCGAATTCTCGAGCTTGAACTTGATCACAGTGAACTCCACGATGCTAGCTTCTTCGCCCTGCAATAGATCGTGATCCTCTACGGGATTTTGGTCGTTCGGACAGTAGCGGACGGGGTGGCTACCTTTCTCGACAAGTCCGAGCTCTTTGAGTCTCCAGAACTGCCACTCGATAAAGCGCTGATAAGCTTCGTCCGTAGTCGTAAAAGTCCTGCGCCAGTCTATCGAGTAACCAATTCTTCGCAGGGCATTCAAAGCTTCTCTTGCGAAGTATTCCACGATCTTCTCTGGAGTTGTTAAGTTCAGAAGATGCTCCAAGGGAACATCGTGGAACTTCGTGTAGACTTCGAGTGTTTTCTTGTCACGTTTTGAGATCAGTTCTGCGAGCCCAATGATGGGCGTTCCAGTTACATGGAATCCAAGCGGGAAAAGGACATTGTATCCCTTCATTCTCATGTATCTCGCAAAAGCATCGCCGATTGTGAACGTTCTTGTATGCCCTGCGTGCAAGTTTCCGTTGAGATAAGGATACGGAACTGTGAGGAAAAATTTCTTTTTTTCATTCGGCTCTGCCTCAAAAATCTTTGCAGATTCCCAGGCTTTTTGCCACTTTTCTTCGATTTCCGCAAACATAGCGTTAAGGAATTCAAAAGGGTTAAAAACTTATCTCAAAACGCTCCCGCAAGAAATCCGATCAGACCCAGCAACATCGCAAAGAGTGTTCGCTTTCTGAACTTCGCAACATCCTTCGATACGTTTTTCGATTTTTGGAGCTCTAGAATCACTTTTAGAAGCAAGAAATCTGTTATCGCTACTGGAACTATGTATTTGAGATCCAGGTACTCTGCAATCACAAGTGGCGGAGCAAAGCTGAGGAGAACTGCGATTAAAAAGAAAATAGAGCTAATTCGCACCGCTTTTTCAACTCCATGAACTCTTGCAATCGTTTTAACGTTCCTTATCGCGTCTCCTTCAACGTCTTCGATGCCCTTCATCACTTCTCTGCCAACACCGCAGAAGAACGCGATGAGTGAGAGGAGCAGAATTGAGCCACGAAGTTCTGCAATTAAACCGCCGAAAATGAATGGTGCAGCCATCGTGAAAGCTATGTAAATATTCCCAAGAAAGCCCAACTCTTTCAGCTTGTAGTCATAGGCAAAGCCGAGAATTGTGACGAGCGTTGCGAAAAGGAATGCAATTGGAGAGATTAAGGACGCAAAAACGATTCCAATCGGAAAGAGTAGGAGCGAAAGGAAAAGGGCTGTATTTCTACTCAGCTCTCCTCTCACAAGCGGTCTATCGAATCTACGATTCGCCATATCGACGTAGTAGTCGAAATAGTCGTTCAGCGCAAAGGCAGATGCCTGAAGAAACACTGCAGTTAAAAATCCGAGCGAGATGTTTTTGAAATCCGCCCCTCCGCCAAGAAAAATCCCAATCAGAACTCCTATACCATACATTATTCCATGCTCGAGTCTGAGCAGTTGCCACAGTGCTTTAAGGGATCGTCTCAAGGAACGCATTTATGCCCTTCTCGTAGATAACGTTTCCGACGATTATTGTGTCTGCAAAGCTCAGCATCTCTTTGGCTTTCCTTCTCGAATCTATTCCTCCGCCGTAGAAGAGTCTTGCGCTTTTCAGCTTTGATTTCACTTCTTTAACGATCTCTGGATCTCCATAAGTTCCGCTGTATTCGATGTAGATCACCGGAAGCTTTAACATTCTTTCTCCAACAAACGCAAAACTTGCAACGAGCTCCTTACTTAAATCGCACTTCGACTTCGTAACCTTAGCAACCGCAGAATTCGAGTTTAGGACTATGTAGCCCTCAAAGACAACGTTTTCAAAGATCTCTTCAAACCTCTCAAACCTTTCGTAGTTCATCCAAACCCATTCCGCGTGTTTCCCAGTTATCCACTCACCAAGCTCTGCGTTGAGCACGATTGGGACGAACAAGTAATCTGCATCGTAGATCACGTTCTCTGGCGACGACGGTTCAAGCACTGTTGGTATCGAGTAATCCTTTACAGCTCTGAAGAGCTTCTTAGCCTTCTCTAAGGTCACGTTCTGAGTTCCTGACACCATTACTGCGTCTGTTCCACTTTCTGCGACTGCTTTGATCATTTCCTCGCTGTTCTCTCTGTCTGGGTCGAGCTTTGTGATATGTTTCCAACTTCTCCAGTTCATCGAAACCACGACGCTCGCTAAGATATAAGTCTTTTTAAAATCTCAACCTAGGGTCCTTCTTCGCAGCGTCTCGTACGCAGAAAAACTCCTTGCCAATCTTTCGCAGATAGGGGCACTTCTTTCCAGTGTATCCTACGATGCACAGCTCGCAATCTTCTTTATATACTCTCTTCGCCCCGAGCTTCTCTACAATCAACCTCAGGTCCATTGATTCCATGACTGCACACAACTTAAAATACTTACGAGAAAAATCCTGCGAGACCTTGAGGTGGAAGATAAAAAATAGTTCAACCGTATGCAGATTCGTAAACGAGCTCTATTACGTCGAGAACCTTTATCTTCTCGTCAAGCTTCTCCGTCTTAACGCCGTCTTCGAGCATGATCATGCAGAATGGACATGCTACTGCCAATATCTCTGCTCCCGTCTCCGCAGCCTCTTTCGCTCTTAGATTGTTTGGTCTAAACTCTCCAGGATATTCGCGAACGAGGTTTCCACCGCCTGCTCCGCAGCAGAAGCTTCTGTTGCGATTTCTTGGCATTTCAACAAGCTCTATTCCTGGGATCGACTTCAGGATCTCTCTTGGTAGCTCATACATTCCGTTGTATCTCCCAAGGTAGCATGGATCGTGGAAAGTAACTTTCTTTTTTATCTCCTTCTTAAGCTTAAGCTTCCCGCTCTTTATCGCATCGTAGATCGTTTCAAGAATGAACTTTACTTCGTATCCCTCGTATTCATTCTTCAGCGTGTTGTAGCAGTGTGGAGAAGTGGCAATTATTTTCTTAACATCGTACTTCTCAAACTGGGCGATGTTTTCTTCTTTGAGAACTTGGAAAAGCCCCTCTTCGCCGACTCTGCGCACATCGTTTCCGCAACAGCCCTCGTCTCTCCCAAGCACCGCATAATTTACGCCGATGTCGCTTAAAATCTTTGCAATCTTTGCAGTTATTGGGATGTTTCGGTTGTCGAAGCTATGAGCGCAACCCACGAACCAAAGCCATTCGAAATCACCATCTTTAGCCAACTTCACCGGAACCTCCGACTTCTTGATCCACTGGTCTCTCTTGAACTTCGCCTCTCCCCACGGGTTCTTTTGCTTCTGGACATTCGTAAGCAGGTCTCTTATGTCTGGAGGTGCTTCACCGCTCTCTATGATTCCCCTGCGCATCTCTTGGATTATGTCCATCTGCTCTATGTAAACTGGGCACATCTCCATGCAAGCCCTACACGTTGTGCAAGCCCAGACTGCGGATGCATCTAACAGTGTGTCCACGAGTTTAACTTCTTCTGGCTTAACTTCTTCCCGCTTTTCAGCTTCTACCGCCTTCTTTTCTTGTGCTTCACCCTCCCCACCATCGACTTCGGTCTCTTTAGCTTCGTATGGTTTCAGCATTTGCATTTTACCGCTTGCAATCTTGTCTATATTTCTCAGATTCTGGATTAGGAACATCGGAGACAGCGAAGTTCTCGAATTGAAAGCTGGACAAGCGTCTTGACAACGACCGCAACGCATGCATGCTAAGCTTGAGAGCAAGTCTCTTTTCGTTAAATCAGCCCTTGTAACAAGCCCCACGTAGTCTTCTCTGTCTTGCGGAGGTCTAACAACTCCAGGATGGCGGTTTGTTTTTGTTAGAATGCTAATCGGAGCCACAAGAATGTGCATAAGCTTTGAGTATGGAATCATTGCGACGAAAGCCAAGATTAGAATCGCATGGACAAACCAGAACACTTGAACTACGTAGCTGTTCGCAAATTCTTGCGAAAACCTGAGAAACTCCTTCAGAACGAATCCAAAAATCGCTGCGAAGAGCAAAACTAAGATGGCAAGGTTGTCGTCTCTCGCATCGTATTTCTTTGCAAACCTCGATGGCTTTAGAAGGTAGCGGTTGATAGCCATTAGAATTAGTCCGAGTGTGAAGATTATCCCTCCTATGGTCATCGAGATCTTGAAGAACAAGTACGCAACCCTGAACGCATCCGGGACTGCATAGAAGATCGTGATTAGCAAGATGTCTACTAAAAGAACTATGAAGCCCCACAAGACCAAGAGATGTGCTACCGACATCTTCTTTTCTCTACGGTAAAGCCTAAAGAGTGCAAGAGAGTCTTTTAGCATCACTTTGAACCGCTCTTTTAGATTATCGAGCCTTGGCTCCGAGCTCTTTTGCCCCGACCTTACAAAGTCTACGTTCTTCTTTACACCGATTGCGAAAATCGCTAAGGCGACGATAAGTATAGCGTAGTATATGAGTTCGAGCATTTTATCACCTCAGATTTGCTTTTGCATGGATCTTGTTTACGTCTTCAACATGACAACTCTGACAATCGCTGTTATGCACTTCAACGATGTTTATATGGCAATTCTCGCAAACTGCGTTTTTCTCTGGTGGTGGTGTCAGTATCTGGACATCGCTCGGAGCTGCGTGGCAAAGAATCGTGAGAGGTTTTTTCACATGGCAAGTTTCGCAACTGAAAGTGTGAAGCTCATGGATCTCACCATGGCATCTGGCGCAGTATTTACCGCCTTCGAGATGACTCAAGTAGAGGTTTGCGTGTTTATGGCAAGTGTCGCAAGAGTAAGTGGTCGTGCTATTTTTTGCGCTTATTGGGGAAAAGAAGATGAGCAAGCCAACAACAATCGGGATGATTTTCACAGCTTTCCTCATGATCTCACCTCTCGCTTGATGAACTTACTCAAATAGACGTTGTGAGTCTCGTAAATCGACTTGTGGCAGATTTCGCACTTTCCATCGTGATTCGCCAACAGCGAAGAATCGTGGCACAATGTACACTGGACTTCAGAAACGTCTCTCCAATTCCATTCGCTGAGGTTTTTGTGGAACGCAAGTATTTCGTTTCCATGACAGCTCTTACAGCTCGTGACATTTGCGTAGTGTTTTGAATACCTCCAAGGATTTTCGTGGCACTGGCAATCGAGAACCGCGTTTTTTTCTGCGATCGAAGATGTAAATGTTCCGTATCTCTCCCCTTCTCCAACACAGCCTAAGATCAAGAATACCATTGCCAAAATTAGCAGTGCTCTCATTCTGTCACCTTTCGAAGTTTTTCGAGTAGAGTCCATGTTTTCTTAATAAAGTTTGCTAAATTCCCTTATCAGCCAGCTTTGACTTCGAGCATCAGCTTGGTAATCTTCCGTCTAATTTCATCGCTTACCGACGGTATGAGCCACATCTTCCTCTGAATTTCTTCCGGTGGGTAGATCACAGGATCTTCGAGCATCTCTTCGATGAACTGCCATGATGCTTTTACCGGAGTTGCGTAGCCTATGAACTCGGAGTTTACCGCTGAAACTGCGGGGTCGAGCAGGAAATTTATGAACGCATGTGCGGAATTCTTATGCGGCGCATCCTTTGGGATGCAGAGGTTGTCTGTCCAGATGGTTCCGCCCTCTTCCGGAACTGCAAAGCTGACACTTTCAAATTCTCCTCTCAACCTCACTATGTCTCCATTGTAAGCCTGCGCAACGTATATCGTTCCAATTTTGAGTCCAGGGTAGTATTTCTCTGTTCCCATGTAGCCAGCGAGGTACGGTCTTTGGGCTAAGAGAACTTCCTTCACCTCTTGAAGTGTTGAATCGCTCCAGTCGTTAACGTCTTTGCCTAGATAAGCCTTGGCGAAACAGATTACTTCCATAGCTTCCTCAAGCATGCTTATTTTCTTCTTGTATTTCTGCAGAAATTCGTGATCCGGATTGAAGATCTGTTCCAACGTCGTAACACCCTCTTCGACTTCACTTCTCCATGCAAATCCCGTTGAGCCCCACATGTAGACGATGCTGAACCTCCACTCTGGATCGTAAGGCGGGTTCCGAAACTTTTCGTCGATGAACTTTGCATTCGGAATCATTTTCTTGTCGAGCTCAGCAAGAAGCGCCTTTTTTCTGGCTATGTCTACGCAGTAGTCTGGAAGGATAACGACATCGTATCCACTTCCCCCTGCTTCGAGCTTCGTGAGAACGTAGTTCGGATCCTCAAACTCCTCGTAGATAATCCGGTCTCTTGGGATTCCAGTTTGCTCGGAAAAGATGTCCAGGAGAGCATCGTTTATATAGTAGGACCAATTCCATACCCTAAGCTCTTTCTCCAACACTGCCTGTGTCTGCGACTTGAGCTTCTCTATCTCACTCTCCAGCTCCAAAATTCTTCGCTGGTATGCTGAAGAACCAGAGAAAAAGCCTGAAACACCACCGATAGCAAGTCCAGCAACTCCTGCGACTGCAATTTTTAGAAAATCCCTTCTGCCCTTATCCACCATGTTGGTTTTTGGGGAATGGGGAATAAAAGCTTTATCCTCTTTGCGTCGAGATTCTAACGTAGAGATAAGCCAAGATCATCGACACTACGAGCATTAGCGTCGTCAAAGCGCTTAGAGTTGGGCTAACTACACCTCTCGCTGCTTGTGACCAGATCAAAAGCGGTAGAGTCTGAAATCCCGGACCAGTTGTAAAGACAGTTTTAACGAAGTTATCCCAAGAAAGTGTAAAAGCGATCAACGCTCCAGCAACGATTCCAGGCATCGCCAATGGTATTGTCACTTTTAAGAAAGTCTGGATCTCGTTTGCTCCAAGAGTAAGCGACGCCTCTTCGATCGATCTTTCGTAGCCCGAAAGACGAGACTTGACGATTACAAAAACAAACGCAATGTTGAACGCAATGTGACCAAGTAATACAGATGTGAAGCCGAGAGGAAACGATAGGAGCTTGTAGAACAAAAGGAGTGAAAGCGCTTCCGTGATTTCAGGGATGACGATTGGGGTATAGAAAAAGGACTCGAATCTCATTTTCGTTCGCAGGAAAGCGTAAGCAGAACTTGTTCCCAAAATAACGGAGAAAAAAGTTGACAGAATTGCTACGGTAAGGCTATTGTAAAAAGCGGAGATGACTTTTGAGTCTTGCATTAGCTTTTCAAACCACTTAAGCGTTAAACCTGAGTCGTCTGTGAAGGATGAGGCTATTACGAAAGCAATTGGTGCATACAGGAAAAAGAAAACGATTGCAACGTAAACTCTCATCATAGCTCTATTCTCCCTGCTTTTTTCATATAAATTGCAATTGCGATAAGCACAATAGCCATGTAAATCACAGAAATTGCTGAACCGCGCCACCAGTCATGGTATCGTAGGAAAAGATCCCAGGTGAGAGTTCCAATGGTTACGTAGGTCCCGCCGAGCATCGATGGAACAACGAATTCGCCGAATGAGGGAATAAAAACAAGCATTATTCCTGCAACGATTCCGGGTTTCGAATGTGGGAGTGTTACTTTTAGAAAAGTCTTTAACGGGCTTGCGCCGAGGATGTAGGAGGCTTCTAACTGTGATCTTTTCAGTTTTTCCAGCGAGGCATACAACGGCAAAACCATAAACGGAAAGTAGTCGTATACCATTCCTATTACGACGGCAGTGAACGTGAACATCAAGCCGAGGGGTGTTAGGATTACCATTACTGCGTATGTTCTGAGCAAAAGGCTTATCCAGAACGGCAAAATGATGAGGACGAGGAGAAGATTTTTCCATCTCTGCGCTCTCAGCGCGATGTAGTAAGCAACGGGATACGCAAGAACGAGGCAAAGAACTGTAGTTATGGTTGCGATGAGGAGTGAATTTAGGAAGAATTTGAAGAACCATGGATCTAAGACTTCTGCGTAGAACTCAAGCGTGAAGTTTGGAAACCCAAGGCTGTAGAGGACAACGATGAAAAAGGGCAGATAAAACAGAACTAGAAGATAGACGACTCCAGGAATTGCAAGTTTCTTCATGCCTCGAAGATGATCGCTTCCTCTGCTCTCCAACCTATCTCGATTGTTTCACCTTCTCTAAACCCGTTTGCGCTCGTTATGCATTTTATTCGAACTCCGTTGACGTTGACGTCGATTTTTACGAAACCGCCCAAGTAAACAATCTCCTCGATTTTACCGCGGAAGGTGTTATCCCCAATCGCCCCCACCTTTATCCTTTCCGGTCTTATCCCTATGAGGACCTTCTTTGAACCGTTGAGTCCCGAGACCTTTATTCTTCCGAGTTCGCTTATTGCGCAGTCTTCGCAGATTTCTGCTGGGATGAAGTTCATCTCTCCGATGAACTCTGCGACGAACTTCGTTGCGGGTTTTTCGTAGATTTCCATTGGTGTTCCTATTTGCTCGATCTTGCCGTGGTTTATCACCGCAACTTTATCTGACATTATCAGAGCTTCTGACTGGTCGTGGGTTACGTATACGAACGTTATCTTGACATCTCTCTGAATCCTCTTCAGCTCAAGCATCATGTGTTGTCTCAGCTTCAAATCCAAAGAGCCAAGCGGTTCGTCCAGCAGGAGAACTGAGGGTTCGATTGCGAGCGCTCTTGCGATAGCAACTCTTTGCTGCTGTCCACCTGAAAGCTGGTTTATTTTTCTCTTGGAAAAAACTCTTGCGTCGAGGTTCACAATTTCAAGGCACTCGTAGACCTTTCGCTTTATCTCGTTTTCGGGCATCTTCCTAATCCTTAACCCATATGCAACGTTATCGAAAACGTTCAAATGCGGAAAGAGAGCGAGATCCTGGAAAACCATCCCTATGTTTCTCTTATACGGCGGAAGGAACGTGCAGTCTTTCCCCATCAGCTTTATTGTGCCCTTATCAGGGAAAATGAGTCCCGCGATTAATCTTAAAAGCGTTGTTTTTCCAGAACCACTCGGTCCAAGGATCGAGAAGAACTCTCCTTTGCGTATCGAGAAGCTTACTTCTTTCACTGCTTCAAAATCGCCGTATCTTTTAGAAACTCCGTCAAGTTCGACTGCGAATTCAACCATCGATACTCTTTTCTTCCCAATGTTTAAAAAACTTACGCTTTTTCATTTTTTCTCGAATTCACCATGATTTTCGGATTCTTATTTAATTAAAACTGGTATGGTTTTTTGGAGCTGATAAAGATCCAATCTCTCGCAACAAGACAAAAAGAAAGCCGATTTTAGCGACATTTCAGGAAAATATAATATATTTTTCTCAAATTAAATCTTTCCGAGCTTTTCGATTTGGGTTTATTTCTGAGAATTATTCGAGCTTTATTAGTTTGTATTTCCTCTCACCAAGACCCAAATTTTCTGCATAGCTCAGCATACCCTCTGGATCTGTCCATTGCCAATATTTGTGCCCTTCAAGAATTTCGTTTACAGCAGGGAGACTTTTGTAGAGATCGTAGCTCGCTGAATCAATGGAAACCGCATCTGTTGAAGCTAGAATTCCTATATCGGGAACTAAGGCGTTGTCGCTGTAGGGATGGCAATCGCAGTGAGGAGTTATGTCGATTAGGAAGTTTAGGAATGAAAAATTATTGTTTAGCTTAGAAACACCTTTTGCACACTCTACAATTCTGTCGCTCACGTCTTTTCCCTCAAGCCATTGCAAGCGCACAGCTTTGGATTCGCAAACCTCATAGCAACCCGTGCACTTCAGGCATCTCTCTTCCACAATTCTGTAGTCAACTATTGCATCTGCTGGGCAAATTTCAATGCACTTGTCGCATTTTGTGCATCTCTCTTCTCTTATCTCCGGAAACCCGTTCACATGCACATCGTATTTCGATGGCTTTGCAACACAGCCAACGCCGATATTTTTTATGCTCCCCCCGATTCCGGACTGCATGTGCAACTTGAAGTGGGTGCAGAAAACCACTGCATCGCATTCTGCGATTGCTTTTGCGACGTAAACTTTTTTCAAGAATTTTCCATCAATCGGAACTTCCACGAAATCAAAGCCAAAGAGACCGTCTGCGATAATTATCGGTGCTTTGAGAGTTTGGTGAGTGTAGCCATTCTCTTCAGCAATTTGCAGTCTTCCGATTGCAGAGCTTCTTAGTCTTGTTAGCCCAAGTCCAGTTGTTTCGGTGACAAAAGGTTTTGCGCCGATTTCGAGCAGTTTTTCAACAACCGTCCTTATAAAAGTCGATCTCAAAGTCTTGGTAGTCCCCCTTTCTCCAAAATGCGTCTTAACAGCGACAACGTCTCCAGGACTTATGTTGTCGAGAACAGAACTTTCGTCTATCAGTCTTTTTAGTTTTGAAACGAGGCTCAACTCTGGCTGATACCATTTGTCTGGGTCAACGACTCTTGCGCGAGAATCGACGAAGAACACGTCCATGTCATAGCTTTAAGAGTCTCATTAATATCTCTTTCGCTCTATTGGCATTGTAGTCGCCTCTGTCGACGTCTGGATTGAATGACTTTACAACCCTGATCTCTCTCTCAGAAAGTTCGACGACGTTCGGGAAAAACATCATCGTTCCCACTTCAAATTGCCTTTCTTGTGCACCACCTATTAGCGTAAAAATCGCCTTAGCTTTGTCGTTCTCGATTTTCATTAGTAAGACTCGAAGCAAGTTTATGACCTTTGCAATCGGTTGGTAAATCGCAAGCCCCGAGATGGAGTGTAGAATTAAGATGTAATCTTCTCGGACGTCTTGAAGAACTTTTGAGACTGCCAAACTTATCTCGTTCAAGTTCGTCGGGTTTGCAACCACAAACTCTTTTTCCTCTGCGCTTTTCATTCCCCAACTAAACGCATCTACTACCCACGGCTTTTTTCCGATTATTTCTCTTATTTTTTCTGCACTGTAAACCGTGGAAACCCACACTGTGTCCTCGAAATCGTTTACGAGTTCTTTAAGCAATTCGAGCCCCTCGATGGTGGGTTTCCCGATGAGCAGGAGGTATGACATTCATCGACTTTTCACAAAAAGAAATTTAAATTTTTCTGCTCATACTTTATGTGCTCAAACTGCTCCCGGAGATGGCGGTGCTGTTGAAGAAGACCGCCGTCATTGCAGACATACATTTTGGAATCGAGAATGCTATGCAGAGGTCTGGAATAGCGGTGCCAAGGATGCAGGTGATGGATGTAATAACTAGGGCACGGGAGCTCGTAGAGAGCTACGATGTGGAGAAGCTAATAATTGCCGGAGACTTTAAGCACGAGTTTGGAGAAAATCTACCATACGAGTGGGATGATGTTAGAAGCTTTCTGAACTCTTTGGACGTTGAAATCTCGATCGTTCGAGGCAATCACGACAACTTTTTAGCTACGATACTCAGCGAGTATTCGATCGAGCTAAAGGAAAAGGTAATCGTTGAAGGTTATACAGTCGTTCACGGTCACGAAGATTGCGAAGAAGAGAAGATTATCATGGGTCACGAGCATCCAACGATAAAGATCCGTGTGAGGGGTGCAAGTTACTCTTTCCCGTGTTTTCTGGTTGTGGATCGAAGTAAAATCGTTTTACCAGCATTCTCCAAGCTCGTTGCAGGAAGCGATGTTTTGCAGGAGAACTTCTTGTCTCCCATTCTGAGAAGGGCGAAAAAGATAGAAGTTTACGCAGTGGAAGGAGACGTCGTTTATCTCGGGGACTTAGGATCTTTGAAGACAATACTCCAAGCCGATTGACTTCCGATAACGCATTCCCGGAAAGCTTATCAGCTTTATGGCTTCGTAGGCCCTTCTCCTTGCTCCCTCAATCGTTTCCCCCCTTCCGACCACCGTGAGAACTCTTCCACCTGTTGTTACGTAGCCATCTTGTTTCGCAATTCCGTTTGCATATATCAAGGCGATCTCTTTTGCGGACTCGATTCCCTGAATTGGCTGGCTTGTGTAATGCTCCGCTGGATACCCGGGTTTCAGACCTTCTCTACCACGCAAAGCTCCGCTTACTGCGCAAACTGCGCAGCAGAAATCGTTGCTAAACCTTATCTCTACGCTGTCGAGATCTCCATTGATTACTGCCAAAGAAAGCTCCAAAAGATCGCTTTCTAACCTCGGCAACTTCGCTTGTGCTCCAGGGTCGCACTCTCTGATGTTTATCTCTAGAACCTTTGGCTCTCCATCCACGAGCATTATCACAGGATAAAGGATGCCCTTGAAACCAGTCGCTCTCACAATCGGCTCAACAACCTTTTTCATAATCCTTTTTTCAACCTCTTCACCTACTTCTGGATGTGGGCTTATAGCACCCATGCCACCAGTGTTTGGGTTCACGAGCTTTCCCTGTTTGAAAAGAGCTTCAATCTCCTCTTTTCTGTAAAACTTCTTTCTCGTTCCTATATAGTAGTCTCTCATCGCTTCAAAGTCGTCGTTGTCAAACGCCGATTTGTAGTCCTTTGCAGTTCCAAACGGCAACGCTCTTTTACCATCGCAAATCGCTGTAAACGCAACCTCAACGCCGATGAGCTTTTCTTCGATCAATATTCTGTCACCAGCAGAACCGAACTTCTTTTCAATCATTATCTCGTCAACAGCTCTCAACGCCTCCTCTTTTGAATCGCAGACATAAACGCCCTTTCCAGCAGCAAGACCGTCAGCTTTCACAACTATGCTACCAGAGCTGTTCAATATGAACTCTTTTGCATCTTCTGCTGAATCAAAATTTCTATATTTAGGAATAGGGACTCCTATGCTTTTGAGAAAATCCTTTGTTTTGCACTTGCTCGCCTCAAGCCAAGAAAGCTCTTTTTTTGGTCCAACTGTTGGAATTCCTTCTTCTTCAAGTCTATCAACGATACCAAGGCTTAAAGGCTCTTCTGGACCTATGAACGCGATGTCTACGTTTTCTTTCGCAAATTTGACGATTTCCTCAATGCTCCTTATCGAAGCTATTGGCTTTCCATCGATCTTCGCAACTCTGCACTTGTCAAAGAACTCACTGCCAGCATTCCCCGGGGCGACAAAGACTTTTTTCACTTTTTCGCTCCGTGAAAAAGCATGTGCGATCGCATTTCCCCTACCACCTGCGTCGACGACAAGAACTCTCATGAAAAGAGTTGAGTGGTATTAGTATTTTGTCTTTGTTAAAGCCTCATTGCTCTGCAAATTCTGCACAAGTATTCTTCGCTTTTGGCATCCCCCTCCTTCGAAACAGCATCGGCGATTTCGGCTACTATTTTCTTCACTTCATCGTTCTTTTCTAAAAACTCTGAACCTCTTTTACCCCTCTTACTCGCTAAATACTGTGAAACCGCAGCTTGAGTCAAACCAAGCATTTCCGCTACTTCTTTTATTTTGTAGCCTCTTTCTATTAGCTCTTTTGCCACCATCGCCCTTATGGCAGGAAGGATATATTTGACCATGTGAACACAATGAGGTTTCATTACAGATTTTTGATTCGAAGGAACTTTAATTTTTCGCTTCTATGGGAAATATCCAAACTCCGCAAGGTAGTAGTAGATTTCTGCAAGAAAAGTGTTGAGCGACTCGAATGGGACGATTATGCAACCTTCATGGAAATAAATCGCATCGTCGATAAAGGAAATGAGTACCGGGATTGCCTTTTTACCTTTAATCTTCGAGAACCTTTTACATCGCTCGACGTGCTTCTTTGCTTCCCTTTTAATTTGCGAAACTCTGTAACGATGCCCTGAATAAAGCTTTGCGTCCATACAGAGTATGATCATTCCACGCTCCGCAACAACGTCAATCTCTGCTCTGCCGAGCTCGTCCTTGAAGAAGTGTCTAAAGAGCGTTTTGAACCCGTGCTCCTCGCACAATCTTCTCACTTGCTCCTCAAACTCCTGCCAGCTCCACATGTCAAGGGAAGTATTTAATCTCTACGTCTTTTTCATACTTCTTCCAATCCGTCTCTCTTTTTTCCCCGCTTAGGATCTTCTCAACTATCTCTATTGCTCCAATTTTGCTCAAGGGTTTGTTGTTGTTACCGCATCTGTAGCTGTAGGTGCACTTAGGGCAACCATCTTCTCTCCCACAGTCGCAGCTCTTAAGGATCTCGTGTGAAATTTTAAAACCATTTCTTAGTCTTCTAAATAGAAGTTTGCTCAACCCATTTCCTCCAATGGTAGCATCGTAGACAAAAATGTCACCTTCTGCGGTTGAAATTCCGCCCATTTCTCTGCTTCCCCCTCCGGTGAGCGTGTTACTGGACTCGATCAGAACGTGCTCCAACGCATGGAAGCTACCAGCGACGAACTCGAAATTATCTCCATCTGGGAATGGGCAGGAGAAAAGAAAGCCCTTCGTTCTAAACTTGTATTCCACCGTCTCATCTAAATAAAAGACTTCCTTTCTCTCTTTAAAGATTCCTCTTTTTACGTAGCCATAAACAGACATCTTGACTTCAAACGTAGCGTAAACAGCATTTACGACGTCGTCGATCTCCTCTTCAACCTTTACTATCTTTGGAATCGATGTGTAAAGTGGATCGGTTACTTCCTCACCGCTTTCGTCTTCCTCCACTACCGCATAGAGGAGATCGAGGTTTATCTCCTTGCATCTGTACCTTTTGCCGTTGTGGAGTATCACTGCTTCGGGAAAAAGCTCTTTTATTGCGATTGGCAAAGCTCTGTCCCCGATTTCTTTTCCATTGTGCAAGATTCTTACCCTTTCCCCGATTCCACGCATTGAAAATCCCTCTAAGAATTTCCTACCCTTTTCCGTTACTTCCAAAACCTTACTCCCGCTGAGGAGTTTTTCCGATCTCAGATAATCCAAGATCTCTGGATCGAGCTCGTCAGCAGTAGTTTCTTTTTCCAAGACCATCGAGAGGTATTGGTACTTCATAACCTCTTCGTTTCTCTTCTCGATATAGGCATTGGCTTGGTTTGAAAAGTATTCCCTCGGATTTCTCTTGTAGTAGGCTGAAATTGGATCATCTGACCTCAAAAGGAGTATTCCTATGCTTTCCTGTCCCCTTCTCCCAGCTCTCCCAACTCTTTGCAAGAACTGCGAATAAGGGACGAGTTCTGAAATCACAATGTCAACGTCTCCAATGTCTATTCCCAGCTCAAGCGTTGGGGTCGAGACAACGACCTTTATCTTTCCATCTCTAAAAGCTTTCTCGACGTTCTCTCTAAGATCTTTAGCGAGCCCAGATTTGTGAACAGCCGAGCTCACACCGAATTTCCTTAAAATCCAGTTTATTGTCTCTACTAGCTTGTAGCTATCTCCAAAGATGAGGATCTTGTTTTTTGGGTAAGATGAGACAATTTCCTTGATCGCAGAGTATATGTTGTTGCAGTATCTCATAATGAAGTTCAAAGTGGATTTTCTATGTTCTCCGTGGACATGGACAAACTCTTTTTCAAATAGCTCCTCCGCAAACTCCTTTGCGTTTGCAAGAGTTGCAGAAGCGCATGCAATCTGGAAGTCAGAAAATCTCGAAAGTCTTTTGATGAGATAGTGCATGTTCGATCCAAAAAATCCTGTGTATGTGTGCAGTTCGTCTACTGCGACAAAAACGAGATCTTTAACGAATTCCCTAAACGCAGGAGTGTTTCTCAAGTGGTAGTCCACCATGTCTGGATTTGTGAGTATTATGTCGGCTTTTCCATTGAAAACAGCAATTCTATCTTCGAGAGTTGAATCTCCATCAAATCTAACAGCTTTAAGCCCTAAATAATCAGCATACTCCTTTATCTTTAATTCCTGATCCTTTGCTAACGCTTTTGTTGGATAAAAGACGATTGCTTTCCCATCCTTGACTTTTTCAAGCATTGGAATTGCAAACGCCTCTGTTTTACCAAAACCTGTTGGTGCAGTGATTACAACGTTTTTCCCGGACATTAGGAGTTCTATTGCATCTTTTTGGAATTTATATAGCTTTTCTATACCTCTCACTCTTAGGGCGTTTGCCAGTTGCTTCGGGAGAAAATCCAAGGGCTCTGTTGGTGTCTCTGCAAATGGATTAAAAACTTCGTAGTATACGATCTCGTCTTTGCATTCAAAGATCGGTCTCAAAAACTCTTTGTAATTTTTTCTCAGCAACTTTAGATTTTTCTCGGTCTCAAGGTCACAAGTGCACCTTTTCTTCAATCTTTTGCACTTTGGGCAGAACAACTCCTCGAGCACGATCCAAGTTGCGGTGGAAAGATTTAGACTTTGCTATGAAAGAAGAAAAGCTAAAAATCGAACGATCGTTCGATAAGATGAATTGCTAAGAAATTTCTAAGGTTGAAGAAAGAGAAAGGAGCGCTAACACTTGCCCATTACAACCAGAGACTTGAAATGCAAAGAATTCAGACTTTGTGGGAGAACCGTAGGGGTTGAAATTCGAAGGCAGCGCTTTTGAGGTTTCGAAGCTTTTTTCCCAAGAGTAACGTGGCAACAGCTCTTGCTATTGCATCGAAGAGAGATTTTAAACTCAGATTTACTGCGGGCAACGATAGAAATTTGAGGAATCGATAAAAAAGAAGTTAATGGAATTCTTTTAGGAGGATGTTCCGTTATGGGATGTGACATTTGTTCCGAGAAAGAAGAGGTGAAATCGTTTCAAAAAGCGACGGTGTTTTGGCTGGAGCAGAAGTTGCAAAAATCGGATTCGAGAAAAAATGGCGATAGAGATTGGTGGAGGAGATCTGCACCACTCTTTTTCCGATTGCGTTTTAATAAAGAAACCCTGTGACAGGATTGATCGAGGCGATTCGCAAAAGAGAAAAGAGCAGTTTTACTAAGAATAGAGAAGAGGTTTCGAGACGAGGAAGTGATCTTGGCGGTAAGAAGCCGATGCAGTGACGTTGGACTTCAGCGTTTGTGGTGAAAATCTTAAGAATAATCCAGAAAAGTCGTGACTTATGCGAGAACTGTCGTTGATCATATCGAGTAGACACATAACTTGCGCTAGGGCTTTGGATAGTCTGAAGGTTCTTTAACCTTGCATCCTATTACGAAAAGAATTTAAGTCCATGCACTCTGGAACATTTAAAGGGCTCGTAGCTCAGCCAGGTAGAGCGACGGGCTTTTAACCCGTCGGTCGCGGGTTCAAATCCCGTCGAGCCCGCTTTTTTAAAATAGTCATTTCTGAACTTTTCTCTGGGAAGTTTGAAACGAAAATGACCCACAGCAATGCGATCATCGACCGCAATGCTTTTATGCAAAAAGTCGAAGAAACATTAAACCCGCCTTAGCTCAGCCTGGGAGAGCGCGGGACTGTAGTTTGCGCCTCCGCGCAAGCGGAGATCCCGGTGTCCCCGGTTCAAATCCGGGAGGCGGGACTTTTATTTTTCTGTATGGAATACGACCAAAAACTTTTATCTCGACTCTAATGTCATTTTTTGTGATCGTGAATTTTCTCTCAGTGAACACAGCTTGGAATCGGGAGAAAGTTGTCGAACTTATGAAAAATAGGAGCTTTGAAGTAGTTTTCTTGGATTTACCAGAGCATTTTGAGCCCTATCTCGCAAGCAAGATTGTTCCCGCTCCTGAGCTTGGATTCTCTCAGGATTTAAAATCCTGTGAACCAATTATTAACCACTGCTGGGAAAATGGGATTAGAATCTGCTGCTATTTGGACAATAGAACTTCACAGGAGCGGAGGGACATTCAAATAGAACTCGCTAAGCTCGTTTTAAGATCGAAGCTAAAGGGTATAGACGTCGAAGAGTGGAAAGAGGTAGTGTTCAAAGATATTGCGATTCGAGAAAGTTCTGCGGAGTTCGCTGAGATGAAAATACGTGACAACGCAGGAGAGTTGAACGCATGTCTAAATCTTCCGCCGGAAGTCGAAAGTGCACTTGAAAAGGACTTTGTAGTGAAAAAAGTTGCCGTATATGATTTTAGGAGACCTATCGATAAAATTTACGAGGTTGCATTTCGGGAGATGAGCGGAGAGAATATAAGCGACGAGCAGTGGCTTGAGTTAATAAGAAAGCACATCGCTTTTGTTGACACAGTCGTGGAAGTTGGATATGAAGAGGCGTGCAAGTTCATCTGGATATAAGGGAATGCTTATCGATTCAGAGGGAGTTAAGCACGGATACTTAGTAGGGGGAGTGTTCGAAGAGAGCAGAGAGGAGTTCGACGATTTTGTAATAACTCCAACGTTTTTCAACGCTCACACTCATCTTGGAGACTCGATTGCAAAAGATCCGCCTTACCTCGAGCTCGAGTCGATGGTAGGTCCAGAGGGCTACAAGTTTAGGGTTTTGAGCTCTAATTCTGCTGAAGATTTGAAGAAAGCTTTGATCCACGAGGTGGAAATCGCAAAGAAAAGTGGGACAACAGTTTTCTTGGACTTTCGGGAATCTGGAATCGATGGACTAAAGGTTGTCGAAGGCGTAAGTGGAGTAGTAGCGCTTGGAAGACCAAAAAGCGTCGAGGAAGCGGAGAAAATGGTGTGCAAAGGTTTTGCGATGAGTAGCGCAAGAGATCACGACCTTGAGATACTTTTTGGGATTAGGAAAATCGCAAAGAAAAAAGGAATACTCTTTGCTATTCACGCGGGCGAGGTTGATTGCGAAGACGTAGAAATCGCGGTTGAACTCAATCCAGATTTCGTTGTACACATGAACATGTGCGAAAAATTCCTTGGGAGTTTCATCGAGGCGGGAATTCCAATCGTTTCCTGCATAAGGTCGAACTTCTTCTTCGACGTCGCAAACCCGAGGGTTTACAGGAAATTGTCCGACTATGAAAAATGGCTGCTCGGCACAGACAATGCGATGCTCTTCAACCCATCGATGCTCGAAGAGATGCATTTCTCTTCGATTGTAGTTAAGAACGACTTTGCAGTGTTCAGGGCTTCGATAAATGGTTATAAGATCTTTGGGGAAAAGCTGGGGGTTAAACATGGGTACGTTGTGTTCAAAAAGGACTGGAAACTTAAGAATTCGAGAGATCTAATTTCGACGATCGTCAGACGAGTAAGCGAAAGCGATATCGAGGCAATAGTAGATTCAAACTCGCTAACATGTGGAAAAGTTTAAATGCTCAATAAATCTAACCTCCTCCCCGCCCTAAAGTGCGAGAGTTCCAGGGAGGTTTAGAGCTACATCTCAAGCTCTTGCCAAGTTCAGCTCTGCGCCTCAGGCGCGTTACCCTTACCCGTGTAAAGCGGGACACGAGGATATGGTTCTCGTTTTCTCGATACATGTAAAAACAAAGTACGAAAGCCTCACCCGACTGCTCGAATCTTCACTTAGGACTTTTGACATGTTTGGAATACTCTGGTCAAGAACTCAACGAAAAGGATTTTGCTTTTTGTGCATGGTTTCGAGCTCCCGATATTTTAAAGGTAAGAAAATTAAACGAGATCCAAGTTTATGACCTTGCCTTTCAGGACTTGCTCTTCGTTCACTTCAAGCGTTTTAACGAGGTCACCTGATCTGAAGTAGTAAGGCGTTATGGGCTTTGTTTCATACCTTGCGTCATGGGAATAGGGCAACGTAACCTCGAATTCGCCGTTGTTGACCTTGACCTTCTGGTAGTATTCGAAGACTCTTCCTTGGTTTGTTTTTATCGTTGCATTCACTTCCACGAATTCTGAACTCGCTTTGCCTTTCACAGTTGCGCCTTTGACCCTTTCAAAAATCTTTACGTAACCCGTTGCGTTGAGATCGACTGGTATTCCAAGATCCGATCTGTAGAGATTTAAATATGCAAATTTTATAAATATCTCTTGAGCAGGAAAGCTCGGACCAACGCCATAACGTGCACGTTGGATCGTTTCGTAAACCGCTATCTCAACCGGAGACAGCTGTGGGTTTGCCAGATAGAGATTCCACTCGTCGCTTGGTGCACTTTCATAGACAAGCCTGTAACGACTAAGTCCCGAGCCATCGAAGATGTGTAGTCTTGCCTCCATTGTTTCGTAGTAAAGCTTGCTCGGCAATCTTACGAGCGGATATGCATTGGGCGGAATTTGGTATGCTATGCCAAGAGTTCCCTGCTGGGTCAGGTAGAGAACGCCGTTGTAATACTTCTCCACCAAAGGCAAGTCTCCCTCTGCCCAGGTTGCCATTGCGTAGAACTTACCAGTAGCCATCTCTACGTCGCTCACAACATATCGAATGTTCAAGTTCTCAGCCACTTTTTCTGCGTAGCCTTCATCTCTCGTAACAAAAAACGGCGCAGCTCCGGGAACTTCGTTGTAGAAATTTCCGATGCCTTGTTGGAACGGATTTGCCACCGCCATCCTTTTGCCTATTGCCAAAATCCAGTGCCCATAATCCCACCAGCTAATCACACCATAGGTCTCGAAGGGATACTGATAGTACTCGCTGGTTTTAGAGGGATAGAGTTCATAGTAGTAGCTTTCATAACCTCCATCAGGAGTGTTCTCCCTGAGCCAAACCATTGCGTCGAACCACTGCTTGTTTATCGCTCCAACACCTTTGCTTTGCGTCTCTGCTAAGGAGTAAGTCGGATAAACGAGGAGTATTAACAAAAGAATCGCAATTGCGACTCTAAACACGCTGAAATCCATCTTTTTGCTCCTGTTGGTAAAAACCCTATAGACGTGGAACTTCTCAAAAATCTTGTCCAAAGCAAAACCAGCAAAAACTGCGCAAACTCCGGCGAAGTAATATGCGAATCTATTCTGCCCCCAGAGAGCTATGAAGAGGGCTATTGCCCAAAGGAGTATCAGGAAATCTTTCAGCTCTTTCTGTCTGTAAACCCTAAACGCAACATACGCTATCGTTGGGATTGCGAAGAAGAAGGCAGTTCCGAAATGCGTATATGCGGGAGCCAAGGAAAACGACCCACCAAGGAAGAAGAACGGGTAAACTTCTCCAATCGTTAAAGCCCCACCTTTCGGCTGAAGGTAGCCAGTTACAGTTCCGATGGTGATCGAAAACTCGGGGAATATTGCTGAAATTGCAAAAAGTCCTACGATCGCGAGCAAAAGGAGTACGGTCTCTTTTCCGATCCTTATAACTTTCTTCACAGCCTCGTATTTTAAATCAAACTGCCAAAGAGCGAACGTGACAGCGGTGTAGAAGAAAAGCATCATCAGCTGCATCGGTGAATAGAGCGCGGGACTATTCGGGGCGTTGAAAGCGAATGGCAAATAAACAAAAGTTGCGGAGAGGAAGTAGATTATTGTAAGCTTAAAAGTGTTCTCAGATATTTTTATTCCGAAGAGCATTGCGAGGAAAAATGTTGAAATTAAAAGCAACCCAAAAGTGAACCCAGCTGCCCAAGTGAGTATGTAGAGTCCGAAGCTTACACCACCTAGAATTGCGTAGATTGCGCTTTTTTTACTCCACTCCACTTTTGTTAGGAGCACAAAGAACGCAAGCGAAGTTACCATCCAGAAAACTTCCCACACGTGGTGGTCGTTGAAGCTGAGCATACTTCTGTGCAAGAACTGCCCGGGGATTATTGAAATTAAGAGCGCTGAAATCAGTGCAGATCTCTTTCCAAAAACGTTGTTGGTAAGGAAGAAAATTGCGAATATCGTTAGAATTCCGCCAATCGCTGGGATAAAGACGAGGACTGCTCTAAGACTCTCACCACTTGTTGCGTTGGCCAGCATTGCGATTATTGCGCTTAGATAAACCAGGAACGGTCCAAAATGTGTGTAGGTTCCGTATGGATACTGCGTCATTGGGTCGAACCAGATTCGTGAAGGAAAGTTGTGGATGCAGTTCTCGATGAGCCTGTAGTAATACCATGGATCGTTTTCGCTTAGGCGAACTGTAAACGTGAAAACGCTGTCCCAGGGGTTTAGGATTCTGATCTTAATGGCTAAGAGTAGAGGAATTAACAGCAGTAGCAAGGGAAGTTTATTCTTGAGAGTCATGCTCTAAGGATTGCGTGCAATTAATAGACTTTGCGGTAAAGATATATGCAGGTGCAGAGCTTGTGGAGAAGGTGGTGATATGCTCTCGATCGGCGATTTCGTTAGAGTCAGCTACACAGCAAAGCTCGAGGATGGGAGAGTGATAGATACGACAGACGCTGAAGTTGCAAAGAAGGAGGGTATTTTCAACGAGAACGCTCGCTATGGCGATATATACATCGTTCTCGGAGAAGGACATGTTTTGAAGGGATTTGAAGAAGATATCGTTGGCAAAGAAGTGGGATACAAGGGAGTCGTTGTTGTGTCTCCAGAGAAGGGCTTTGGGGAATACGATCCCAACAAAAAGGATACGTTCAGCATAACGAGGTTCAAGGAGACTCCACAAATAGGGCAGAGAGTCAGGATTGGGGACAAAATTGGGACAGTTGAGCGAATCGTTGGTAGAAGGGTTGTCGTGGACTTCAACCATCCACTTGCCGGAAAGAAGATAACTTTCGAATACGAGGTCAAGGAAAAGCTTGAAAAGCCAGAAGATAAGCTTAAGGCTCTTTTCTTGATACACACTGGCGTTGAAGTAAAAGAGGTGACAATCAACGCAGACAAAGCGATTGTTGAAGTTCCAACGGACTCTTATCTCAACCAGCTCTTTCTGATCGGAAGGTATAGAGTTGTGAGAGATGCGTTTAGATTCCTTAACCTCGGCGAAATCAAAGTAGTGGAGAAGTTCGAGAAAGGGGAAGTTGCGAAGATCGAAGAAGTGAAAGCTGAAGTCAAGTCAACGGAGAGCCAGTGATCGCAGAGTATAGAATTTCAACGACATCGAAGACTCTTAGCCCTGAATTTTTTGTTTTGACAGCATCTTCAAGCATTACTAAGCAGAAAGGACAGGAAGTTGCGAGTATTTCGCTTCCAGTTAACATAGCTTCTCTTATCCTTTCCATAGAAGGTCTCCATCGAAAATCTCGAACAATCCCCCCGCTTCCGCCTCCGCAGCAAAGCGAAAGCTTTCGATTTCTCTGCATTTCCACGAGCTCAATCCCAGGAACAGAGCTTAATAGAGTTCTCGGTTCTTCGACGACGTCGTTGTGTCTCGAAAGGTAACAGGGATCGTGATACGTTACTCTGGCTTCTAAGGTGCTTGAAAACCTTAGCTCAGCATTCTCAACTTTTTCAAGCAGAACTTGAGCTATGTGGTAAGTCTCGATCCCATAGTAGTTTTTCAGCGCATTGTAGCAGTGCGGAGAGATCGTTATGATCTTCTTCACACCGAGTTCTTCAAAAAACTTCGAGTTCTTTTCTTTCAACAGCTCAAAAAGTCCTTTCTCACCAATCGCTTTCACGTCATTTCCGCAACACAACTCTTTTTCGAGAATCGCGAAATTGACTTTCGCCATTTTTAACAATTCTATAGCCCTCTTTGCGACTTTTTCAACTCTTGAATCGTAAACAGCACAGCCAAGGAAGAGAAGGAACTCGAACTCGCCCTTTTTTGCGGTTTTTGCTTCAAAACTCGGTCTTTTAAAAGCTCCGAATGGATTCGAAAACTTCTGGATATTTTCGAGAAATCTCTGTAGATCTTTTGGCAATTCGCCCTTTTCAATGGTTTCAGCTCTGGCCTCGTTTATAGCTTCGACGAGTTTGATTCCACGGGGGCATCTCTCTTGGCAAATAAGGCAGTTCGTGCAGTTCCAGAGTTCTGGGGTCCAGAAGGATCCTCGGCCAATATAGCTCGCAACAGCTTTTCTTATGTTCATGTTAAACCTCATACTGCACGAAGACGAGCAGATACCGCACTGGATACACGTCGAAAGCATCGACTCTGAGAGCATAAAATCACTTTAGGGAAAAAATCCCCTTCTTCTTCATAAGCCTTCTGCTTCCGCAGAATGGACAGTAGAGATTTGGAATATGTAGCGGAGCGGAGTAGCTTGTTGTTCTTTTTACCTCGAGATCGAACTCGGAACCGCATCTTGCGCAGTATATGTCGTCGATTCGGGTCATGAAAAAATTAAGAGCGCTCGAGCTTAAATCTTTTCTCAATCATCGAAACGACGAAGAAGGTTGCGAAGGAGATCGCAATTACCCATACACCAATCGGAATCCCAAGGGTTGCTTTTGTGTAGTACAACGCTACCGCAGTCGTGAAGCCCGCAAAGAGTGTTGCGGTCGCTGAAAAATCCGCCCCCATTTTCCAGTGGAAGATTCCGAAGATCAGTGGTAATTGGCAAAGAAGAATTGTAGAACTCATAACGGCTAAATCGACTATGTATGCTGGTCTTTGGATTGCGAAAAGCGCTATTGCGATTGTTATTGCAACTACGAAGACTCTTCCGGTTACAACGCTTCGAGTTTTTATCACGTCTCTCGAAAACATCGAAGCCAATGTTAGCACGATGGAGTTCGCAGTCGTTATCGCGGCAGCGAAAATGCTGATTGCAATAGCGACGCTAAACTCTTTTGGCATGAGTTCCAAGAACTTTGGAGTAACAAGGTCTCGGTCCGCTATTTTTGGAAAAACTCCAAATTCTGTTAGAAGTCTAAGCTGAAGCCCAAGGAATGTGACAAGCACAGTGTACAGCAGTCCGAAGAACCCAAAGAGGATCACCATCCTTTTCAAGCTTGTCTCGTCTTTAGGGATGAAAATTCTTTGAACCACCTGAGGGTTCGTCAAAGCGAAAAAGAACCAAGGAAGCGTGTAGGAAACGAAGACTTCGTATCTCCAAAAGCTGTTCGGAACGTATAGGAGTTCTCCCAGCCTTGAGAACTCGGAGCTTGGTAGCAGAACCGTTGCAAATGCCACCGCGGTTATAGCCATTAGAAGCATGAAAACCCCAAAGACTGCATCAGTCCAAGCAACACTTCGCATGCCGCCGAGAAAAGCCCAGAGGGCAATAATGATTGCAGAAAGAATGATTCCAGTTTCGAAGCCGATTTCCTTGCTGAGGAGCAGAGATATGCTTATCACCTGCAGCGAGGTATACGGAATTAAAGCGATTGCAACCAAAATTGCGAGGACTTTGGAACTTTTGTTTCCATATCTCATCGCCAACAAATCCCCCGGAGTTACCAAACCTTTTTCCCTTCCCAATCTCCAGATCTTTGGAGCATAATACGAGAGTAGCATTACTGTTCCGACCAAATAGAAGAGTTCGAAGCCAAGCGCACCAACGCCGGAAACGTAGCTAAGTCCGACAAGTCCAATCATCATGAATGCAGAATACGTTGTCGCAGCATAGGTTAGCGCTGAGACTACGCCACTGAGCTTTCTGCCTCCGATGTAGTAGTCTTCCTCGGATTTGACTTTTCTCATCGCATATACTGCGATAAACGTTCCTATGAGCAGATAGAGCACAAGGGCATAGATCAACATTCTACCACCTCTTCAAAGCCACGTATATTAGATACAGGGCAGAAACCACGGTCCAGTAGAGATACGTAGCCAAATCCATGCTTTTGATTGCGACAAATGGAATGCACATCGCTAATAAGATCACCAACACGTCAACTCTCATCGAACGATCGTTCGATGGATGGTTTATAAGCTTTTTGGTTGGAAAATCTTTTTACTTCTTCGCAACGCAACAATGCTATGAAGTTCGAGGTCGTGAACATCGAAGTCCCGAAAGATTGTAACGTAATACTCGGGATGGCTCACTTCATAAAAACAGTCGAGGATCTCTATGAGGCGCTGACGAACTCTGTGCCCGGGATCAAGTTCGGTCTTGCTTTTTGCGAAGCGTCAGGTAAATGCCTTGTGAGGCATGAGGGAAACGATCCGGAGCTTAGGGAGCTCGCGGCTAAGAAAGCATTCGAGATTGGGTGTGGACATAGCTTCATAATTTTTATAAGGAACGCATATCCTATAAACGTCCTCGATAAGATAAGGAACGTGCCAGAAGTTTGCAGGATCTTTTCGGCGACCGCAAATCCACTTCAGGTCATAGTGGTCGAAACAGAGCAAGGTAGAGGGATCTTGGGAGTTGTGGACGGCTTTAGGAGCAAGGGCATAGAAGGGGAAGAGGACATAAGGGAGAGAAAAGAGTTCTTGAGAAAGATTGGGTATAAGCTGTAACTTAATTTTGCGCAAAGTCTATAACCAAGTTCTTCGAGTTAATTTATGAAGTTTGTGCTAATGCTGATGCTGTTGGCGATCTCAACTGCAACTTCCGCCGAAGTGGTTGTGGTCAGGATAAGTGGAGAGATAACGGAGGGAACTTTCATTGAAGTTGCCAATGCTTACGAGTTTGCGAAAAATGAGAAAGCAGATCTTATTCTCGTTGAACTTGATACTCCAGGAGGGCTATTTTCTTCTACGCAAAAAATAGTCGAGATTTTCATGCGAAGCGATATACCAGTTGTTGCATACGTCGGAAAAGGTTCGATTTGCGCTTCAGCGGGAACTGTTATCTTGCTTTCTGCGCATGTAACTGCTTTAGCCAATGGAACCGCAATAGGTGCAGCAACCCCTGTGGGAATGACCCCGGGGACCGAAAACAAGACGATAAACTACATAGCAGCGTATGTCAAAGACATTGCGAACGCACGTGGGAGAAACGCTGAAATTGCAGAAAAGTTTGTCACAGAAGCTCTTAGTCTTACCGCAAGGGAAGCGTATGAGTCTGGAATCGCTGACATTCTGGCGGATAGCAGAGATGCGCTCATGGAGCAGTTGAACGGAAAGAAGATCGTGCTTGGAGGTAAAGAGATCACGATTGATACGAGTGGCTATAGGATAATAGAGGCCAAGAAACCGCTTCAGGCGGAGATCTACGGCTTCATCTCCAATCCTGCAGTTGCAGTAATATTGCTCATGGCGGGAGTCTATTTGATAATCTTTGGACTTACATCTCCTGGAATGCTTGCTGAAGTCGTTGGCGCAATCTTTCTGCTTTTAGCGCTTGCGGGACTTGGATTCATAGGCATCGATTACCTTGGGATTCTTCTTCTGATCCTTGGCGTGATATTCCTTGTTGCGGAGCTATTAACACCAACTTATGGGCTTTTAACCGCTGCATCAATAATTTCTGTCATTTTGGGACTTTTAATTCTCGTGAGGGAACCGCTTATGCCTCCAGAATTTTACGACTATTTCCTGAAGTTTGCTATCGGAATCGCAGCAGGAATAGCGATTGTTATGAGCTTTATGATCTCGAAGATAATCAAAATTAGGAGGAAGAAGAGTGTAATGGGTGAAGTCGTTGGACTTAGGGGTGAAGTTCTCGAATTCAAGGAAGGAAAGGGATTTGCAAAGATTCGTGGAGAGATTTGGAGCATAGAATCCGAGGATCAGCTGAAAAAGGGGGATGAAATAATCGTTGTTGAGAGGGACGGTTTGCTTTTGAAGGTGAAGAGATTTGAATCTCGAAGAAGAGTTGAAGAAAGAAACGAAAAAGTGGCTTGAAAGGCTCGAAGAAAAGCTGAAAGAGATCAATGGGGACAAGAGATTCGTTGAAAATATTGTGGCGTATGCAAAGGATTGTAGATATTTCCTTGAAAAATACGACCTGATAAGGGCTTTTGAGTGCATTGTCTGGGCATGGGCTTGGTTTGAAATTGGCGTAGAGGTGGGAAGGATTGCGATTGGGACAACACATGCTGATAAATCGCAGAATTGCTGAGAGAATCGCAAGTTACGCAGAGTTGGACGAGAACGACGTCGTTCTCGAGGTTGGTTGTGGAACTGGAAATCTGACGCAAGAGCTACTTAGATTCTGTAGAGTTGTGGGGATCGAAAAGGATGAAAAATTCGTTGAGACGCTTCGAAAAAGGTTTAGAAGGGAAATCGAGGATGAAAGATTTAGTTTGATCCACGGTGATGCGCTTAAACTTGATTTCCCATTTTTCACAAAGTTCGTTTCGAACATTCCCTACGAAATATCCTCTCCTTTGATCTTCAAGCTTGTTAAACATAATTTCACACTCGCTGTTGTAATGCTACAAAAGGAGTTCGCAGAAAGACTTTGTAACGAAGACAGCAGATTGGGTGTGATCTCGAAAGCTTACTGCAGAGCCAAGATCCTTGAAATCGTTGGTAGAGAAAACTTCAGACCGATTCCAAAAGTTGATTCTGCGATCACGATGATAATTCCTCAACCCCAGATCGAAGTTAAGGAGAGGGAGAGGTTTGAGAAGTTCGTAACTTTTGCGTTTTCTATGAGGAGGAAAAAGCTTTCGACCATAGTAAGAGCGTTCGAAAAACGCTTTGGAATTTCTTTGGAGCTTGACGATGAGCTCGCGAACAAAAGACCAGAGAAAATCGGAGCGAGAAACTTTGCAAGGATCGTCGATGGTATACGAGCCAGCTGAAGACAGTGAGCTCCTCTTAGAATCAGCGCTGATAGAAGTGAGCGAAGAGGATACTGTGATCGAAATTGGAGCTGGAAGCGGATTCGTTGCGGAGAGAATAGCTAAGAAGTGCAGATTTTTGCTTGCAACCGACATATCTCCATATGCGGTGAAGGAGTTGGGAAAAAAGGGTTTGAACGTCATTAGAACTGATATCGCCAAAGGTGTGAAAATGAAGTTCTCTCTTGTCCTCTTTAATCCCCCATACCTAGAGCTTGAGGAAACTCTCAAAAGGGATCGGTGGGAAGATTGCACGATCGATGGTGGAAAAGGTGGAATCGAAGTTATCTGTAAGTTTCTCGACTCTCTCGACGAAATCTTGGAAGACAAAGGTAGAGCGCTACTCATAGTTTCGTCTTTCAACGTTCCAAAAGTTTTCGAGGAAATCGAAAAACGTGGTTTCTCTTATGAGATAGTTAAAGAAAGGTCGCTTTTCTTTGAAAAACTCTATGCTCTCAGGATTTTTCGACGAGAATCAAGTGCGGATTCTGGATCTCTTCACCATCGAGAGTCTTAGCCACTCCTTTCTCAACCACAACTTTTTCCCCACATCTCGGCTTTCCGGGACTCGAGATCACTGTGTAGACTCCATCGCCTACACAACTAAGCCTTTTGGTGTCTTTCACGCAAAGTCTGCAGATCTTTGATTCGAGAATTTCAGCCAGTTTTTTTGCAATCTCATCGTTCATGTGGTGCTCGAGTTCGCAACCAAGCTTTTTCGCAACCTCGTCTTCGATCCCCATTACCCGAAAGAAATTTGAAGCGATTGTATAGTGTCTCTTTATTCTTTCTGCAATCTCTTCCCCACTCTTCGTAAGGATTACACCTCTGTAGGGGTTGTAATCGACATAACCTTTTTCCTTTAGTTTTAGAAGCATTTCTGTAACGCTCGCCGGTTTCACACTGAGTATTTTAGCCAAGTCCCCTGTTTTCGCAACCTTTCCTTTTTTCTGTAAGTCGTAGATCGCCTCGAGATACTCCTCAACCCTTTCCACAATTATAGTCGATACCAAGGATTAATAGCTTTCGATGTTTTAGGGGCTCAGAAAGCTCCTTAGAATCTCGAGAAGCGATGGGTTTTTCTTTATAAGCTCTGCAATGATGGCTTCGATGCTCATGTCTCGAATGTTCTTGCCTGCAATGCTTCTCGCAAGGCTGTTGAGAGTTTCGTCGTCGAGCTTTAGGAAGAACTCTTGAAGTTTTTTGTTCCTTCTCAACTTCCACCCAAAATCTGCTTTCCAAAGCTCGTCGTATCTTCGCAGGTAATTTGCGGAGAAATCTTCTCTTTCGATTGCCTCGCTTGCAACTATTCCCGCATGGTAACCAGCGCTCAAGGCGTTCGCAATCCCACCGCCGGTGATTGGGTCTGAATGATATGCAGCATCTCCTGCTAGCATTATGTTGTCCGTAACCGCAGTTGCAACTTCGCCATAGACAGGAACAGCGCCGGAGACGAGTTCAACGATCTTTCCTTTAATTTCGAACTTTTCAATAAACTTATCTAGATAAAACTTGGCATTCGCTTTCGCAATCGAGGGTAAAACACCTATGCCGACGTTTGCGCAACCATTTCCCTTTGGGAATATCCAAGCGTAACCCCCCGGAGCCAAATCGTTGCCAAGGTAGAAGTAGGTGTAGTTCTCGTCTATCTCGAGATTGGACATCAGATACTGTGCGCAGCTCTCGATCTCACTCTTTTTAAGCGTCTTTATTATCCCGGCCATTCTTCCAACTCTGCTCTCAACGCCGTCCGCACCGATCAGAATCTTTGTTTCGACTTCCCAGTCTTCTCCCATTCTCTTGAGTTTAACTCTCAACCTATCGCCAACTCTTTCGAAACTTAGAAACGTTGTTTTTACAAGCACTTCCGCTCCTGCCTTTGCTGCGAGTCTTGCAAGGTGGCGGTCGAAAATCTTTCTCTCGAGAACAAACCCAACTTCGTTCCCGGCCATTTCTTCGGCCATCGTAACCTCCGTGCGATCGGGCGAGTAGATTTTTGCGCCGATTACTTCCGCTGAGATCCACTTCTTGTCGATTTCAACAAACCTTTGAAGCGCTTTTTTGCTTATTCCTTCTGCACACCTCACAGGAGTTCCGATTTCCTGTCTTTTTTCAACCAAAAGCACGTTCAAGCTTCTCTCTGCACAAGTTTTTGCGGCCATGCTTCCCGCTGGTCCAGCGCCAACGACGACGACATCAAACATTGTCACACCTCCGCAACGCTCAAAGCACCCATTGGACAAACTTTAACACATATTCCGCAACCGTTGCAGTTCTCGTTTATTTCAAGAAAAGTCTCAACGAGTTCGGTTGCGAAAAGGTTGCACACAGCGACACAGGCGCCACAATATGCGCATTTTCTGCGGTCAACGATCGCTTTCTTTGCCATGTGGTTTCGTCGCTACATGGAATTTATCTCTTTTGGCTTTGCAGAGAACCCCTCTTAAAAATCACATGTTCGAGAAAGAGCACTAAAAGAATCCCAATCAAAAAGCTGTTACCCAGAAATGCTTTCATCGCATAAGGCACATTTTCGAAGATTTGTGGGGGAAGAAAAGAAATCACGACAGTGATGAGTATTGGAAACCCTATTACAAACCCAGACTCCTCATCATCGATTCTAATCCTTGTGAGTGCAATTGCGATCTGGGAGCAGAGAACGAGGAGGAAAACACTTGCAATAACAGCTTTCGGAATAACGCTAAACACGAAGATAATCGATGGGATGAATGCGATCACAATTAGCGCAAATCCAGTTGGAATTAGGGCAAGTCTTGAGGAACTCTTCGTCGTATGAATGATTCCAGGACTAAGCGTGTAGTTTACGGTCCCGATCACACCTAGCAGTCCCGAAAGAAGACTTGATAACCCAGTGATCGAAACCCCTCTTTTCACCCTTTTCTCCATGTTCTCCGCTTTGATTATCTTTCCCGTGGAGTAGATCGAGCTTATGTCGTTCACAGCCAAGGCTAGATAGCAGAGGAGGAAAACTATTAGCACGTCGAATCTAAGCGAAAACTCGAAGCTTGGGCTGAAAAACATAAATTCGAATCTCGGCATCTCTGTGTTGAAATCCTGTGGAAAAATTGCCAAATAAGCGAAACTACCAAAGACTAAAGCAAGTAGAATCATCGAATCCCAAACGCTCTTCATTTTTCTGCCCACCCCAAAAAGAACTAAAACGAGAAATATTGCAAAAAAGACGTTGAAAAGTGCATTCTTATTCGAGACGAGCATTTCTAAGATTAGCGGAATCAGGCTGAATGCGATGAGCAACAGGAGTGCCGTGATCACGTTGTCTGTGAATAACTTCTGCAGAGAATTTATCTTCCCAGATAAAGCAAATACGGAAAGAATAATGCCACAAACAGCAATGGAAGAGTAGATAGTGCCCAATCCACTTTCGAGAGTTGCATAAATTCCAACGATCAGCACAGCGGGTGGTCCTAAGACAATTGGTAGTCTGTGACCAATCAGTAGCTGAGCTATGAGTGTAAGACCTGAAACAAAAAAGACTTTTTGGATGTAAGCTGTTTTCTCCATCGCATCCGCATAGTGCATCTCAGCAACGATTCTGCCGCCGATAATAAGGATAGGGGCAATAACCAAGAGCCACTGAACGCTAATCGATATTAGATCTCTAAGCTTTGGAACATCTTCGAGCTCGTATCTGAGTTCTGAACCCATATTCCCACCATCGAGTTTATCAGTCTTTTCCGAGTTCATAAGTTTTTGAATCCGAGGAAAAGCGCGGTCTCGAGACTCTGGAACTTGAGCATAATTACTTTTCTGAAAGAATAGCTTAAAAAATTTGTCTCGCTTGATAGCGCATGAGATCATCGATCGCAATCATCGCGATCTTAATCCTGAGCACGCTCTTCCCCGCTGAAGGTAAAACTGAAGCTCTGATCTATTTGGACAAAGAAAAGGTATCCGTTGGGGATTATATAAGGGTGGACGTCTCCGTTAGCTTTGAAAAGCCGAGTCCGATTGAGGTCTTGATTGCAAGTAAAAGTGACGCTATTTGGCTCTGTAAAAACGAATCCAAGGTTTCCAATGTTTCCGAAGGATGCGGAGCAACGAGCTGGAGCGTTAGAATTCCCGAAAACTGGGAAAGCGGCGATTGCTATGTGAAGGTGAATGTCCATGAGGGGTCGAGTTTAGAATTTTCGAAGGTTTTTAAGGTAATAAGACCAAAAATAGTCGAAGCAAAAGTTCCTGAGCTTGTCTATCAGGGGAAAAAGAAGGTAACTGTAAAGGCAGAGATTGCGGATCCTTCGAAGGCAAAGCTCCACTTTAGGCTCCTCGGATTCAACTCTCGACTCGATTTCCAGAGCGATTTCGACAAAGATGGTATCGCCAAGTTCGAGGTAAATCTTAGAGATGTGCAGAACGAACTTAAACCGGGTTACTATATCGCGGAATTAAAGTTGTTCTACGATGGCAAACTCTTCGACACACGGAGTTTAACCGTCGAGATTGTGAGCCCAAAGCTTAGCATATCCTTTAGCGACGAGGTAAAAGCGGGAGATCCGCTTAGAGTTGAAGTCTCGACAAATAGAGATGGCGATGCAGAATACAGCGGGATATTCATCGTTCTCGTTGGTAAAAACTACAAAGCAAAGAAATTTGTTGAGCTCGGAGAAGATGGAAAAGCAAGGATAACGTTTGAAACCGCAGGTCTTGATGAGGGCTACTACACACTCTACGCCCGGGACACAAGTTTAACCCTAAGAAACATCGATTTGAGAAATTTCAGCAATTTCCACTATGCGCTTGACCCATCAGAGTCGATTGCAAAGTTCTTTTATGCTCACGATGACGTTTTGGTTTTCAAAACCTTGAGGATTGTGAGAGAGAAAGTTTCAAAACCAGCTGGTTTTTTGGTATTCGAGCCGTTTGCGAGAGAAGTGAACTGTGGTGATATCGCAGAGTTCGAAGTCTTTCTCTTGGACTTGCCCGTAGGGATTTCGAGTTATGAGCTTCGATTTCTTGTTTTTAACAGCAGTGTTGCTCAGATAAGCGAAGTTGTAACTCCAAGCTGGGCTAACGACGTTTACAAAGCTGTGTTCAACGAAAGTGCAAGGGTAAGAGCGTTGGACATCGAAGACAAGGTTCGGAAGACGGAAAAACTTTTGATAGCAAAAGTAAAAGTTTTAGGGGTTGCAGAGGGCTCCACAGAGATAAATGTGGATGCAATTCAACTCAGCGACGACGAGGGTAATTCTGTTGTGGCGGTTGCGAGAAACGCGATGATTTCGGTAAACTGTAGAGCAGAACTTCAGAACCTCGAAAACACAAGTATAAAGGATTTGACGAACAAAACGATGAACGAAATAGAGCCAAGAAATGCTTGGGAATCCTTGCGGTCTCTCGAGCAAGATGAATCGAGGGAATTTTTTGCTACAAACGAAACTCTAAAAGAAGCCATTGGAAAGATTCCGAAGCCAAAAGAGCTGGGTGCGAGCTTCGGAGATTTATTTTTGACTCTTGCCATAACTTTTGCTTTTGCGACAACTCTTTTGGGGAGAAGGTTAAATTCAAAGAGCGACGAAGAACATGGCTCACGATGAGGGTCATGTGAGAAGGGTCGTGAGAATGGCGAAGTTTATCGCCGAAAAGGAAGGTGGGGACATCGAAATCGTTTTAAAATCTGCGGAACTTCACGATGTTGCGAGATCTGCTGAAAACCATGCGCTCGAATCTGCAAAAGTCGCAGAAAAGCTGTTAAGGGAACAAGGATACAGTGAAAGTTTTATTCAAGCAGTCAAACATGCGATAGAAGCGCATTCTTTTTCAGCAAAAGTAACGCCAAAGACGCTTGAAGCGAAGATTTTAAGCGACGCAGACAAGCTCGATGCGATTGGCGCAATCGGGGTTGCAAGGGCCTTTATGTTTAGCGGTGAAAGGCAAAGGAGCTTGGAGGAAACCCTTAGGCATTTTGAAGAAAAACTGCTCAAGCTGAAGGATTTTTTATACACGGAGACCGCGAAGAAGATCGCAGAAAAAAGGCATGAGTTTTTGCAAACCTTTTACGAGCAAATAAAGAAGGAGTTGACTTTTGAAGACCTTCAGTAAAACTGAAGGATCCTGTAATACGTGTCCCTCTTTGCGGGTATTTTTCCAACGGATTTGATCGCGTTCACGATTTCTTCGACTTTTGCTGGCTTAAACTCCTTTCCCGTAGCCCTTATAACGCTCTCTTCGAGCAAAGTTCCACCAAAGTCGTTCGCTCCAAAGAAAAGGGCGAGTTTTGCGATCTCGAAGCCTTGACTAAGCCATGAGGCTTGTATGTTCCTGAAGTTATCGAGCACGATTCTCGAAATTGCCAAAACGCGCAAATATTTCGTCACCCCGGCTTTTGGTATAAAATCGAGCTCTGTATTCCCGGGATGGAAGGTCCACGGTATGAAGGCTGTAAAGCCGTTTGTTTCGGTTTGCAGATCCTTTATTTTTAAAAGATGCTCCAATATGTCTTCGTCGCTTTCAACATGTCCAAAGACCATCGTCGCAGTTGTAGGAATCCCAAGCTTATGCGCAGTCCTCATGACTTCGAGCCATTCTTCGCTCTTACACTTCCTCGGGCTGATCATCTTTCGAACTCGATCCACGAGTATCTCAGCACCACCTCCTGGGAGCGAGTCGAGTCCGGCGTTTTTAAGCCTTAGGAGAATCTCCTCGTAGCTTAGACCTTCGAGCTTCGATAAGAAAACGATCTCCGGTGGTGATAGGCTGTGGAGGTGAATGCTGGGAAATGCTCTCTTCACAGCAGAAAAAACTTTTTCAAACCATTCTATGCCAAGCTCCGGGTTTAATCCGCCTTGTAGCATTATCTGCGTTGCTCCCAAGTTCACAACATTGCGAACTCTTGAGAGAATTTCTTCAAGAGTCAAAACAAAGCCCTCATCTCTCGCATAGAAGGCGCAGAACTTGCACTTTGAAACGCAGATATTTGTGTAGTTTATCGTTGCATCCACAACGAAGGTCACGACATCTCCGCACTTCTCTTTGACAATTTCGTTCGCCATTTTTCCAAGCTTTGGCAAGGGCATTGAGAAGAGTTCAGAGTAATCGATGCTCATAGCACATTTCCCTGAAAACATTTATAGCCTTCTTTTCTTTTTGCCCGAGCTCGTGGATCAGCGAAGTGAAGTAGTGAGACAGGAACTCCTCTGGCAGTCTAAATTTTTCGCTCGCAACCTTCGCTATCTCTTCGACGTTCTTCCTCCCCCATCTAAGCGACTCGATTACGTCTTCATCGATCCCATCAACTCTTGAGACCGCAACCCCAAAAACCGCTGGAAGTCCAGTTATTTCCTTCCACTCTTCTCCCAAGTCCATTAGGACACGATACCGCATCCTTGCCTTGATCGCCTCGTCGCCTATTACCAACACATGATCGAAGCCTTTGAGCATTTCATCCAGTTTCCCGTTCACAACCACGAGGTCGTTCACGAGCCCTCGTTCTCTTTTTATAATTCTCATCATGTTAGCCGAAGTCATGGACTGCGAAGTGATTGCAATCGGAGAATCATCAAGCCTTTTCTTTTTCGAGACAATGATTACGCTGTATACCTCACCATCAGATGCGATACAGAAGCGCTTTGGTTCATAGCCTTTTTTAACGAGCTCGTAAGTTGGTATGGGGGCGTAACAGATTTCTCTTTGCTCAAACATCTCCGCAAGTCTTCTCGGCGTCCCTTCCAAGATCTCGTATTTTCCATCCTTCTCGAGCTTGTAGTATGGCAGGAAGTTATTAACAAACCCGAACTTTCCGATCTTCATAGATCTTCAGGACGTTGAAGAAGGCATCTCTTTCAGCTGGGATCTTTCCAGCACTTCTTATGATCTGGATCAGCCGATCAACGCTTAAACCACTCGGCGTTTTCGCTCCTGCTGAATGCGCGATCTTTTCCTTCACTACGGTTCCATCTAAATCGTTTGCTCCATAGCTCAAAGCAACTTCCGCAACTTCAAGCCCAAGCATGACCCAATAGGCTTTTATTCCGTAAAAGTTGGAGAGCACAATTCTTGAAACTGCGATCGTCTTTAGAATGTCGATTGTCGATGGCTTTGACTTGAAGTCGGTACCCTCTGGGAGGAATGGGAGAGGTATGAAAGCCAAGAAACCATTAGTCTTATCTTGCAATTTCCTAAGCCTGTAAAGATGAACTGCCCTTTGCCTTAGGCTCTCCACATGTCCAAAAAGCATAGTTGCGTTGCTTTTTATTCCAAGTTCATGGGCAATTCGCATCGTTCGAAGCCACTCTTCGCTCTTACACTTTCTTGGACAAATCTCTTTTCGAACGCTGTCAACAAGTATCTCAGCGCCACCGCCAGCGAGAATCCTCAATCCAGCATCTTTCAGCCTTGAGAGAAATTCCCTGACGCTAATTTTCTCCTTTTTGGCATAATAATTAACTTCCGCAGAAGTTAGAGCTTTTATCGTGGCGTTGCACTGCGATGAGATCCTTGAGAAAATTTCTTCAAAGTATTCGATTCCGAGTTCTGGATTGTGTGACCCAACTATGTGCAACTCTTTTGCGCCGTTTCTGTCTGCAATCATTGCTTCTCTCACAACTTCTTCAACGCTCAAAGTGAAGGGCTTTGCACGATGATAAGCACAGATTCTGCATTTTGTCTCGCAAACGTTGCTGTAGTTTATGTGAGCATTAATCGAAAAAGTCACGATATTGCTGTTTTCAACCAAACTTCCTAAATCGTGCAAATCGAGTTTGAAAAGCTCCTCGATTTCTCTGATCGTCATCTCAACACGTCCAAAGGTGGTTTTTTAAGCACACCCTTTTCTTCTGCCATCTCAAAAAGTGTTTCGATCGCTTTTTCCACTTCGCTGGGCATTTCAAGTGTGAACTCGTTCACATACATTGTTACGAACTTTCTGAGCCTTTCGCTATCTAATCCGCGTGAAAACTTTGCTGCGTAGCACATCGCCTCATCCATGTTTTCCAACGCATATCTTACGCTCTCCTTCATAGCTTTGAGAAATGTTTTTTGGCTCTCGACGTCTAAACTTCTTTTGATTGCGTTAACCCCCAAGGGTAGAGGAAGCTTTGTTATCGAGTTCCACCAATCGTAGAGATCAAGGATCTTTTTCAGCCCGAAGTCTTCGAAGCTAAGTTGCGTTTCATGTATCAAAAGACCCGCATCGACTTCTTCCCTTTTCACTGCCTCGAGTATCCTGTCGAACTTCATTTCAATCGTTTTTGCATTGCATGCGAGTTTCAATAAAAGCGTTGCAGTCGTGTAATTCCCGGGAATTGCGATCAAAGCCTTTTCGAGATCGACCTTTTCTCTTGCGACAACAACTGGTCCGTAACCATTTCCAACACTCGCTCCAGTGGAGAGAATGCGATAGAAGTTGTGGACGTATGCGTAAGCGTGAACAGAAATTGCCGTCACATCATAAATGCCTTGCATTGCGTTTCGATTAAGCGTTTCGATGTCTTCAACGACGCTTTCGACTTCAAAGCTGAGCGGAATTCTTTGATTTAGCATTGCGTAGAACATAAACGCATCGTCCGCATCTGGCGTGTGTGCAACACGAAAACGCATAAGTTTGCTATGGTTTCGGCTTAATAAACTTTGAGATCACGTTAACGCCATTTCGAAGAGCTCGTGAACCATCACTGGCTTAAGCCCTAGCTCTTTGACTTTTTCTGAGAGCGTCGCGTAGCACATGGGGCAAAGGAAAACCACGTAATCGGCATCCGTTGATGCTAGGTCTTCGAGGTTCTTTGATTGCAACTCCTTGGCGAAATCTAAATCGCCCGAAAGGATAAAGGAGGCTCCACAACAAATCGCATTCTTGCGGTCGAACTTTCTCTCGACTCTTTCTATAGCCAAAGCTTTGCAAATCTCGTCGAAAAGCTTGTCAGTTTTGTTCAACCTGTTGGAGCAAGGTCTCTGGTAGGCAATTCGAACGTTCAAATTCTTTGTATTTCCTTTTGCGATGACTTCAAGGAAAAACTCGTATAGATGCTTGACTTTAAAGCCCGGATTTACTCCGTGGGCTTTGAGAAAAGACTCGTAGAAACTGTAGCACTCATCGTGGAACAGAACGAGATCTTCAAAACCAAGCGAGGCTAAGTTTTCAAGAACTTTCTGCGCACGCTCTTTTATTACCGAAACCCTCCCATAGTGCAGATAAACGAGGTTGCAGAAAACATGTCTTCCTCGAACGATTTCAAACCCCTCGAAGAGCTTTGTCTTGTTCAAATCCTTGAATTCGGGGAAAAGACAGATGTGCAATCCTTTGCTTACTTTTTTAGCTCGAAATTCTCCTTCAGGTGCGTATCTTTTCTCGAGCGCCTTCATAACTTCTTCGTCAAGCTTTCTAACTCCGAACTTCTCCTGAAGTTCCACGATCCTGTAGAAGGGATGATTTTCGTAAGGGCAAAATTCTTCGCAAGCGTAGCAATTCTTGCAGTCTTCGAGAATTTCGCAAAACTCTCCTTCCGCAACTCGCCGGAACTCGGACGGGTCTTTGATGTATCTGCAGTTTTTCATGCAAAAGAACTCGCACTCACGACACAGCTTTGGATCGAATCGGAGCTCCATGTTGCGATTGTGCAACTTCGGTTATAACTCTTTCTACCTCAAACCCCGAAGCCTTTTTAAGCTTGAAAAATAGCTCACATCATGCTAAGAGTCGTCAACCTCAGTGTTGAGGTAAACGGGAAAAGGATACTGAAAAACGTGAATCTCTACATAAAGAAGGGCGAAACTTTTGCTCTCTTTGGACCGAACGGAAGCGGGAAATCGACGCTTTTGAATGCGATCATAGGAAATCCGGCGTATAAGATCGTCGGAGGGAGGATAATATTCAAAAAAGTAGATGTAACGAATTTGCCAACGAACGAGAGGGTCAAGCTCGGTATGGGAATGGCTTTTCAAAGTCCGCCAAAGATTAATGGTGTTAAGCTTATCGACATTCTTCGCTACTGCGCCAAGCTCTCTGGGAATCAGGAGAAGATAGAAGAACTTGCTAAGAAAATGAGGATGAATGAGCATCTCGAAAGAGCTGTGAACTTCGGATTTTCTGGAGGAGAGGTGAAGAGATCCGAAATCTTACAGCTGATGCTCATGAACCCGGATTTCGTAATGCTCGACGAACCAGACAGCGGCGTAGACCTCGAGAACATCTCCGTCGTTGGCAAGGCTATTGGAGAATTGCTGGAAAGAGACAAAGAAGAAAGGGAGAAAGCAGGGATAATAATAACGCATCAGGGACACATCCTCGATTACGTGAGCGCAGACTACGGTGTAATTCTATACAACGGGAAGATTGCGTGTGTTGGTGATCCAAAGGACATACTGAATCAGATAAGGAAAAACGGCTATGAGGGGTGCTTGGCGAAATGTCTGAAGGATATGACATAGACATGGAGAAGTTGAGGGAAGTTGGCATAGAGCTCGATCCGGCAAAGAGATCTGCGACTTTTCTCCAGCAAGATCAAGACGTGCGCAATGTGGCAACGTTTTACGAAGGTGTAGAAGTGATGAGTATTAGAGAGGCGATGAAGAAATACGAGTGGGTGAAGGATTACTTTTGGAAAGTTCTGAGAAGAGATCAGGATGAGTTCACGAAGATAGCGGACAGCGAAGATGTGAATGGGTACTTTATTAGAGCTTTGCCGAATGCAAAAGTCGAGATACCTGTGGAGGCTTGTTTGTTTTTGCACAGGGCGAGAACGCAGAAAGTACACAACATAATCATCGCAGAAGAAGACTCAGAGCTGAACATACTCACCGGATGCACGTCGCATCCAAGCGCAGTAGGCATGCACATAGGCGTTTCCGAATTCTTCGTTAAGAAGAATGCAAAGCTAAGTTTTACTATGATCCACAGCTGGCACAACAAGATTGAAGTCAGACCAAGAAGTGCTGCGATCGTAGAAGAGAATGCGACTTTCATAAGCAACTACATACTGCTCAACCCTGTCAGACTTGTGCAAATGTATCCCACGGCTTATGTTCATAAAAACTCAAAGGCAATCTTTAGCAGTGTGATTGTCGCCCTTGAAGGCTCTGTCGTGGATTCTGGTTCGAGAGCTGTGCTTAGGGAATCTGGTGCTACTGCTGAGATAATTTCGAGAACGATAAGCAAAGGTGGCAAAGTGATTGCGAGAGGGCAAATAGTAGGTGAGGCTGAAGGTGTTAAGGGGCATTTGGAGTGCAAGGGATTGATTTTGTCTGAAAACGGCGAAATAACTGCAATTCCGGAGTTAATAGCAAGAAAACCAAATCTTGAGCTCAGCCATGAGGCCGCGATTGGAAAAATCGCAGAAGAAGAAATATTTTACCTGATGTCGAGGGGTATGAGCAGAGATGAAGCAATCTCAGCAATAGTCCGTGGCTTCATGGAGATCGAGATAAAGGGGTTGCCAGAGGTTTTGAAGAGAACCATAGATAAAGCGATCGAAGACATGAGGGATGCATTATGAGGGCTACGATACTCGTAGAGTGTAGCGAAGCGCTGGCAAACGCTCTAAAGCCAGAAGAGATGAGTTCGATCAGCGAGGCAAAGATTTATCAATCCAATGGATTTTTGAAACTTGAAATCTCTGCAAACACAATCTCTGATCTAAGGGCTGCGTTAAACTCGTGGTTGAGGCTGATAAAGATGTGTCAGGAAATAGAGGTGTTTGTATGAGCGAGTTACCACCACAGCTCCAGAACTTGATCGCCCAGCTTCAGCAGGTTCAGCAACAGCTTCAGTTAGTGATAACACAAAAAGCTCAGCTCGAAGCTTTGCTAGAAGAGGCGAAGCAGGCTTTGGGCGAAGTCCAGAACGTCGATGAAAACACCCCCATCTACAAGACCGTTGGTAGCATTTTGGTGAAGGAGAGCAAGGAAAAGATTGTGAAGGAACTCACAGAAAAAGTGGACAGCTACGACATAAGGATCAAAACTCTGACGAGACAGGAGGAGAGGTTGAGAGAGAGGTTTGCGGAACTGCAAAAGAAGATCCAAGGCATGCTTGGTCAGCAGGCAGGATGAATCACATCTTTTTTAATAGAGCAACGTAGTGATAGGGCAGCTCCTCAACTTTAACAACTTCGTAGCCTTCGCAAAGCGAAAGGATCTCTTCCAGCGAGAGTCGATCTTCGATTGGCGGTCCGAACTCTGTTCTAATTTTTTTCCATTCCGCAACAAGAACGAATTTCGCTCTTTTTGCCCAGCAAAGGTAGTCCCTTGGCGACTTCATCTCGTGGAGCACGTTCGAAAATACGACAAGGTCGATTACGAAATCTATTTCTGGAGGTTCCTCGCTTAGGATTATTCCCACGTTCGAAATCCCGCATTCTTTCAGCTTTTTGCTTAGAATATCCACCATTTCTGGGCTTACTTCAACTGCATAGACTTTTTTGAAGATTTTAGCGAGCGGGATCGTGAGATAGCCTGTTCCAGCTCCAACGTCGAACGCAATTTCTTTTCTGATTCTAACTCCTTCGAGAATTCCAAGAACTTTTTCTGGGGGGAAGAATTTTCTTCTCTGCTCTGAGTCGAGGATCTTTGCGTTTTTGTGGTTGAATCGGTGTGGCATGAAGTTATTTTGGCACTTGGATTATAGAGATATTGGGTGGAGGTGTACACTCTGAGCTCGAGAGCAAGTACAGCATCGAGCTCTAAGCAATTGCACAAAAAGTGCAACTTCAACTTCCTGATCATGAACGGATCTCTCAGAGTGTTGCAGACTTCATTCAAGGAAGGGCTTCCACGACCGTTGGCTCATTATCTTGCCAAAATCGTTCAAGCGTGGAGGATGAGAGAGAAGAAAAGAAGAAAGTGCCATGTTTCAAACGTACTAGAAAAAATTGAGATTTTCCGCTTGCACAAAGTTTTCTGCACCGGTGTTTTTGAGGGAGCGATTTCCAAGGGATCTGCATCATTCGGTAAGGCAGAATTCCAAAAAGAAGCATCGTTTAAATGGAAAGAATTCCAAAGAACAGCGTTTTATAGGGTAAAACTCCACATAGCGTCGTTTTATGGAGCTGAATTCAAAAAATGTGTCGTTCTTGAGAGAATCTTCGGAATATTGTTTTCTCCCGCCTTTGAAGTTCTTGCGTTGAAAAGAGCACTGGAAAGGCATCCGTAGATTTAGCGATGCTTTGATTTTATTTTTCTCAGCTAAAAGTTTATCAAAAGGTTATATGTTAAGGTTAAAGAATTAACAGTAGAACGGATGCGGGGAGTTCGGGGAGTTCACCCCACGCTTGCCAAATACTTAAAAAGCATAAGGATCAACTTAATGATATCAATATTATGGAAAGGTTTTTAAATTTTTAGATGAAGAGTATTTTTGATGAAGATGTTAGTTCTGTAACCAAGAAAAGGCAAGATCGATATTCGAATTAAGTGGGTCGTCTACGTTGCGAGAACTTCTGGTGGAATTGAAATAGGAGTGACGGCGTTATGAGAAACTACAGATTCCAAGGAGATAAGCTAATGGACCACTCTTCAAGAAACACACCTTTAATCCTAACCCCTTTGGTTGTGAATATCGTGATAATCAGCGCAATACTCGTTCGCATCGGTTATTTGTACAATAAGAGTATGAACACCTATAGCTGGATTCTGGGAACAGCTATCATGGCGCTATTATGCGCTATCGCGCTTTACGCTTTCATAGGTGGTTATGTATTAATTAAAAGTAAGAAGCTCTACAAACGAGCTCTCATATGTGCAGCCTCGATTCACATAACGTCGCTAACGATAATAGCTGTGGTTATGATAGATTACGAGATATTCCTTGGTCTGATTTCATCAATGGCAACAACTGCCATTTCTTTTGTTTCACTTATTACTGAATAGTACATTTTCCAAAAGAAAATCTCTCAAAATTCTCATTTTAAAAAACATGGACTCGCCGGGATTTGAACCCGGGGCCTCCGCCTCGCAAAGGCGGCGCTCTACCGCTGAGCTACGAGCCCTTCATTGCGTTGCAATTCGTGAAGATAAACTTTATGCTTTTGAGGTGTTTAGTCACGAGTCTGGAGAATTAAACCAAAAGAAAAATTAATATATTCCAGTGGATTGGAGTTCTTATGACTATGAGCGGAGAAATCACGACACTCTTTGGGATGAAAGTTTTCACAGACGAAGGGAGATACGTGGGAAAGATTGAAGATGTTGTGATCGACACGAACGCCAGTGCGATCTCGGGAATAGTTGTTGTGGAATACAACAAAGCTCTCATAGACTCGAGTTCAAGGGGAGTTGTTATCCCTTATAGGCTCGTTCGTGCAGTGGGGGATATCGTAATAGTCAGGGATGTGTTTACACGGAGATTCCAAACCGCTCCAGAGCTTAGAGAACTCGTGATCAAGGAGAAGAATGAATAAAATATTATAGTAATTAGTAATTTGCTTTATTTAGATTTAAAGCTATTTTCTTTTGTGCTCAAATCACAACGTTTATATTCATAGATAAAATTATCAAAATTGGTGATCATATGAGCGAGGCGAAGGAGTTGATTAAAAAGATGTGCGAGATTCAGAACAGCGATCCGGAGATCCAGAAGGCGATGGCTGGCTGGAAAGGAGTTGTGCAGTATTCTCTGGGCGGAGAGGATTTTTACGTTGAATACACGCCAGACGGGAAGTGTGCCTTTAAAGAAGGCAAAGCAAGTGCTCCGACTTTCACAATTGTGGCAAGTCCAGAGCTCTGGGCAAACGTTATGAGGGGTAAAGAAGACGCAGTCGCAGCTTTCATGATGGGGAAGTATAAGATACAGGGAAACATAATGGAAGCCCAGAGACTTGCGGGTATTGTCAAAAAGTTCCAGGCTAAATACAAGCTGTAGAAACATTTTTAATCCCCCCTCAATCTTTTTTTGTGGAGTTCGACATTTCACGCAGAAAAAGGATTTTTCCATACGGAGCGAACAACACAGTTCTTTTTGTTTGCTTAGTCCTCTTTCTATTTGGGACTTTGTTTCCAATGCAAGCTGTTTACTTCTTGGCTTTGAATCCTATTCGAATCCTCGAAATGCCGTGGCAGTTGGTTACGAGCATTTTTCTCCACATAGAACTATGGCACTTCTTCATAAACTCCTTTGTCCTCCTCTTTTTTGGCTCTGAACTCGAGAGGTTGCTCGGAGAAAAGGGATACTTAAAAGTCTTCTTCCTGTCTGGTCTCGCTGGTAACGTTGGTTACATAGCTTATGCCTATGCATTAGGTAGCTTCGCACCCGCTCTCGGTGCTTCTGGAGCGATTTTTGGTATCATGGGTTCGTTGGCGATGATTGCGCCACGGACGAAGATAATCATTTTTCCGATTCCTTTTCCAATAAACATCCGTTTAGCAATCCTATTCTTTGCGTTTTACGACTTTGGAATGCTTGTCTTGAGCGCATCTCATCTCGTTTACAGCGGAGTTGCATACATTGCGCACTTAACCGGACTCATCGCTGGGCTATACTTAGGCGAGGGGTATAAGGCGAAGATCTATGCTTAAGATCTGGAAAGAAATCGAGAGATACAGGGGGAGAGAGGAGAGCTGTTTAACTGCGATTATCACTACGAAGGGTTGCGCTTGGAGAAAATGCACGATGTGCAGTTATTGGCTCGAATCGAGGGACCTCAGCGAGGAGCGTTTGAAGGAGCAAGTAGACGAGCTGTTTGCGAAGGTTGACACAAAACTGCTCAAGATCTTCACTTCTGGCAGTTTCTTCGATGATAACGAAGTTCCTGGATACTTGAGGCGTTATATAGTTGAGAAAGCCTTGGAGAGAGGTGTGGAGAAGATAATAGTAGAATCCCGCCCAGAGTTTGTGAGCGAGGAAAAGCTAAAGGATTTCGATGGAATCGAGCTCGAGGTTGGCATTGGGCTCGAAACTGCGAACGACTTCGTGAGGGAGAACTGCATAAACAAAGGCTTTACATTCTCTGATTTCTCGTCTGCGGTGGAAAAAATCAAGCCTTTTGGATTCAGGGTTAAGTGCTACCTTCTCCTTAAACCCCCGTTTCTCTCGGAAAGGGAAGCGATTCTTGACGTCGTGAACTCAGCAAAGAAGGTTTCAAGGCTCGTAGATGTGATCTCGATAAATCTAACGAACGTTCAGAAAGCAACAGTAGTCGAGAAGTTGTGGGAGAGAAATCTTTACCGTCCACCTTGGCTCTGGAGCGCAGTTGAGGCGATAAAAAGAATTGAGAGCGAAGCCGAGATTATTTGCGACCCCGTCGCGGGAGGGAGAATCCGTGGTCCGCATAACTGCGGAAAATGCGATAGAGAAGTCGCGAGCGCTCTTAGACTTTTTTCTTTAACCCAAGACAAGTCTGTTCTTGAGCTCGATTGTGATTGCAAAGCTGTTTGGAGAAAAACTTTGGAAATCGAGGACTTTTCGAGGGTTCCACTTCTCTAATACTTCCTTCCAATGACTATGTAACCTGTGTGCCATATTGCAGTAGAAGTCCTTGTTCCAACTCTTTTTATGTCGAGATCAACCTTAAGAATTTCGAAGGCTTCAAGCTCCCTGAAATCGTTTTTTCTAAGCTCTTCGTAAACGTTCCTTGCAGATTCTATGTAGGGGTTGTAGATCGCCACGTATCCGCCGGTGCGTAGAATTTTTCTGGCCTTGGGGATGAAGGCAATATCGTCTTTCATGTCAAGAACGACGAGGTCAAACTCTTTCTTCAGACCTTCTGCCACAAATAAAGCATCTCCAATGATCTGGTGAACGTTTTTAAGCCCAGCAATCTTAAAATTGCGTTTTGCAATCATCGCAAAATCCTTTCTTTTTTCAACAGTTACAACTTCTCCGAATTTGTTGAAGTAAGCCAAATACGCTGCTAACATCCCGCTACCAGTGCCAGCGTCGAAGATCATCGAGTCTGGCGAGAGAGAAGTGAAAGCAATTATCGCACCAATGTCCTTTGGCATTAGTGGTGTAGCACTTCTTTTGAAGTGCTTGAAAAACTCTGCAAGTCTGAAGGGCATTATCTTGAACTCTACGCCCAAATGCGTTCTTATAGTGTCCCCAAAAGACTTCTCCTTTAGCTCTTCGAGTCTAATCACTCCATGGTGGGTGTGCAATTCCCCTTCGAACCTCTCGACCAGGTAACTCAGCTTTCCCCTTGAGAGAACTATCGGTGGCCTCATTTCTGCAGTCGCATTATTGCATCGGCTATATCTCCATTCGCCTCGATTAAGGCTTTTCTCGCCGTCTCTGCATCGACGTTCGCCTGCTCCATTACAAGCTTTACGTCTTCGTCGCTTATCTGTGGGGCGATCTTGATCACTTCGTAGCTACCAACGACTTGAAAAGTCTCAACTCCTTTTGCGGAAATCTTTGTAACGCTTGGATTCCTGAAAATTAGCTCTTCGGTGCTCGTTTTTATTATTACTTCTTTTGCTTCGATCTCCTCCATTTCGATGCCCATCTGCTTCATCATCTTCTTCATCTGCTTCGCATTTATCGGGAACATGTCGTTAGTGACACGGAGAGCGTAAAAATATTTTGTGCTTGAAGCAACTATTTTTAAATCCCACGTGTATTTTTTGCAATGGCGTTAGAGGCTTTGAAAGACGTGGCTAAAAAAATTCTCGGTTCAACGAGTATTGACAAGAAGTTCGTCGAAGAGATGGTTAGAGACATTCAGAGAGCTCTGATCAGGGCGGACGTAAACATAAAGCAGGTCAAGGAGATAAGCGAGGCGATAAAGAAAAGGGCTTTGAGCGAAGAAGTTCCAGAGTATTTTGATGCAAGAGAGCACGTGCTTAAGATCGTATACGAAGAACTGCTGAAAGGGGTTGGTGAGGGAATAGAAATTCCGCTGAAGAAAGCGAAAATTATGCTCGTTGGTTTACAGGGGAGCGGAAAAACCACTACTGCGGTGAAGATTGCGAAGTTCTTCAAGGATCGTGGCTTAAAGTCTGCGGTTATCGCTGCAGACACTCATCGCGCTGGTGCATTTGAGCAGTTGAAGCAGTTAGCGGATGCGAACGGTGTAGCTTTTTACGGCTACAAAGGCGTAAGTGCAGTGGAAATTGTAAAAAAAGCGTTGGAAAATGCGAAGGAAGACGTAATCATAATCGATACTGCGGGAAGACATGCGCTTGAGAAGGAGCTTATAGATGAAATGATCGAAATTGCAAAAGTCGCGAATCCAGATTACAAGTTCCTAGTCTTGGATGCTGCGATTGGGCAACTTGCGAGCAGACAAGCCAGGGCTTTTCATGAGGCAATTGGGATAGACGGGATAATAATAACGAAGTTCGATGGGACTGCGAAGGGAGGAGGGGCGCTTTCGGCTGCAAGGGAAATAGGGATACCTATAGCGTTCATCGGTGCTGGTGAGAAGGTTGAAGATTTTGAGAAGTTCGATCCGCAGAGCTTCATTTCGCGACTTCTTGGAATGGGCGATATCAAGGCTTTGATTGAAAAAGTTGAGAGGATCGCAAAAGAAGAGGAAATCGATGCAGAAGTCTTTCTAAAAGGGAGTTTTACGTTGAAAGACATTTATAAGCAGATTGAAGCTATGAACAAGTTAGGTCCGCTTAGGAAAGTTTTTGAGATGATCCCGTTGCTCGGGTTAAAGGTGAGCGACGAGTTCGCAGAGATGACGCAGGAGAAGATGAGGAGGTTCAAGGTAATCATGGATTCGATGACAGAGGAGGAGCTTCTGAATCCCAGAATCATCGACAGCTCGAGAATCCGAAGAATCGCAATAGGAAGCGGAACGTCTCCGCAGGAAGTCAAAGAGCTGCTTAAATACTACGAAACCGTCAGGAACGTGATGAAGAGGATGAGGAAAGGGAGGCTACCAATAAAGGGGCTCAAGATCGATCTATGAAGGCTGGAATCGACGAAGCTGGAAAAGGTTGTGTAATTGGTCCTTTGGTTGTTGCGGGCGTCGCTTGCGATTGCGAGGAATATTTGCGTAGCATAGGTGTTCGCGATTCAAAAAGGCTGAGCCAAAAGAAAAGAGAAGAACTCGCTGAGAAAATCATGAAAGTTGCGAAAGTGGAAGTCATAAGCCTTAGCGCAGAAGAATTAAACGAGCTGATGGAAATCAAGAATTTGAACGAGATACTTAGAGACCTGTACGCTGAAATCATCGTGAGGCTTGCTCCGAGCTTTGTTTATGTAGATAGCCCCGATGTAAACCCGGAGCGATTTTCGAAGTATTTAAAAGACCGCACGGGAGTAGAGGTTTTGGCGGAGCACAAGGCTGATGAGAAATATGTTCTTGTATCCTCTGCGTCGATAATTGCGAAAGTCAAAAGGGAGGAGGAGATAAAAAAGTTGAAAGAAGAGATTGGAGATTTTGGTAGCGGTTATCCAAGTGATCCGAGGACAATTTCTTTCCTGAAAAAACAGAAGTCACTGCTAACGTGTGTAAGAAGGAAGTGGGGAACGCTGAAGAAGTTGGGGCAGACAAAGTTGGAAGACTTCGTTGACTCTTAGCAATTGAATTAAAATTATTAATCTAAACGTTAAAAACCACAAAACTTAAATATAATCCGATAAGCGAAAAGATTGGTTTAGACCCTCGCAAGGTGATCAATGTGGAGAAAACAGAAATTCTTAGGCAGATTAAGGATGCGGAAGCGAAACTTGAGGAGATGATCAAAAACGCCGAAGAGCAAAAAAAGAAAGCCATTGCAAACGCAAAAGCTGAAGCGAAAAAGATTTTAACCGATGCAGAAGCAGAGGCTGCCAAAATAAGGAAGGAAATTCTTGAAAAAATCAAAGCGCAGGTAGACAAGGAGAAGACAGAGATAAGGGCAAAAAAGATGCAGGAAATCGCAGAGTTCGAAGCGAAGGGGAGAAAGAACATTGAAAAGGCAGTAGAGTTGCTTTATAAGGAGTTTGTAGGGATGATGGGGCATGCTTAAGCCTGAAAAAATGGTTAAGGTTGCGGTTGTTGGAGCTAAAGATCAGCTCACAATCGCATCCGAGAGTCTCTACAGGCTGAACATGCTCCACGTTGAAGTTCCAACGGAGGACGAAGGTTTTAAGCTTGGAACGCCAATGGAAAAAGCCGGGCAAATTTCTCGAGCGCTTCTGCAACTGCGGAGCTACATCTCATATCTTAAAATCGATGCTTCTAAGGTTTCGGTGAAGAGGAAGTTCAAGAAAGTGGAGATCGAGGAGAAGATGAGCAAGAAGCTTGCAGAGTATCAGGAGCAGATAGGCTCGAGACTAGAGGAGCTTAAGAGGATAAACGATTCCCTCAAGTCTATCGAAACAGAACTCGCAAATCTCGAGCCTTTGAAACTTCTTGGCATTTCTCCAAGGCTTTTGAAGGGTTACAAGTCGATCAGATGTTTTGTGGGACTGATAAAAGAAGACCCGACTGAGGAGCTGAAAAAGATAACGAACGAGTTTGAAGCAGTGGTGAAGGGATACGAGAAGCAATTTGTCATTGCAGTCTTCGTTAAAGCGGAGTTTGGCGAAGAAGTCTTCAAAATCCTGCAAACCTATGGTTTTAAAGAGCTACCGGTACCAGATGTTGAGATCGATGCGAGGATTTCTGAGCTTGAAAAAACAAAGGAAGAGTTGAATGCGAAGAAGAACAAAATCGAGGTTGAAATAGAGGAACTAAAAGTCAAAGAGTCTGAACTCTTACTTGCAATCGAGGAATACCTGTCTTCTGAAGTTGAAAAAGCTGAACTCCCGTTGAAGGCGCTGACTTCAAAGCACACTTTCGTTCTTGTTGGCTTCGTTCCTGAGAGAGACTTCGGAAACTTCAAGAAGGAACTCGAAGCCAAGGGACTTGTTGTTGAGCAGTTGGAAATTGAAGAGCATGAGATGCCTCCGACAAAGCTGAGGAACCCAGGCTTTACAAAGAACTTCGAAATTCTTTCGAAGACCTACGCTATTCCTAGGTACAAGGAGATAGATCCAACCACGATAATGGCGATCTTCTTCCCGTTGTTCTTTGGTTTGATGCTCGGTGACATCGGCTATGGGTTGCTAATCGTTTTAACGTCGCTCTATTTGAAGGCTATATTCAAAACAGAGGGCTGGCAGAAGCTACTGAACATCGGTCTTGCGAGTGGAATTGTTTCGATCGTCTTCGGCTTTATCTACGGCGAATTCTTTGGACCATTCGTGGTTCCCGGGATTGAGCGTCCAAGTGAAGTGCACTTTGTTGGCGACGTTCTCGCTTCCCTCTACGCTTTCAACCATGGGCATCCGCTGTTCGATAGGGTCGAGGAATTTGGGGTTAAAGCTCTGTTGTTCACAGTTTTGTCAATAGGTATGATAAAAATGCTCTGGGGCTTCTCAATGGGATTTTACAACGTTTACGTTGAACATGGAATTAAGGAGGCAATCTTAGAGAAAGGTTGCTGGATTCTTGGAGTTTTTGGACTCGTATGCATAATCCTCGGGTTCTCGTACAATCTCGGGATCTTCACATCACCGCCACACGAAGGATTTGGCAAAATTCTACCAGAAAATCTCTACGTGTTTGGTAATACGGTTGAAGAAGCCAAAGCAGTTCCTTTACCAATTCCTGGGCTTGTAAGTGGCTGGGAAGCTGGCTTGAACTACTTCTACTTACTCGCCTTGCCATTGATCTTGATTTGGCTTGTGATATTCCTAAAGGCAGAGATTCCAAAGATGGGAGTCTTTGGAACAATAATGGCTGTCGAACTTCTGACTTGGTTTGGTCAGATAATCAGCTACGCTCGACTGCTTGCAATCGGATTGTCCTCGGTTTACATAGCCTTCGTTATAAACTACATCTCGATAAAGATCGCCTTTGAGCCAGGGATTGCTATACTACCGTTGGCGATCATTATAATGTTGATAGGCCATGGAGTGAACTTCCTTCTTGGTATACTTGATCCTGGACTCCAGTCCTTACGTTTGCACTACGTTGAGTTCTTTACGAAGTTTTTTGAGGGTGGTGGTAGAGAATACACACCATTTGGAAGGGTTAAGAAGTTTATAGAAGAGGAGGGGAGGTGAATAGAATGGCTGAAGCCCTGATTAGTGATGAGGCATTTATTAAGGGATGCGCCGCGATTGGAGCTGGTTTGGCAGTAGGTCTCGCGGGAATTGGTGCTGGAGCTGGTGAAAGCGGTATTGGCGCTGCTGCAGTTGGAGCAATTGCTGAGGACAGAGGCTTCCTTGGTTTAGGTCTGCTGTTTACAGTTATCCCAGAGACCATCGTCATCTTCGGCTTGGTCATCAGCTTCATACTGATGTTCGCTTACGGGTGAAAAAATGCCCTTGGAAACTGTGCTGAAAGAGATAACAAGAAAAGGGGAGGAGGAAGTTAAAAGAATAGAAGAAGATGCGAAAAAAGAGGTGGAAAGAATAATAAAGGAGGCAAAAGCTGAAGCGGAGACTATCCTCAAAAAAGCAAAGGAAGAGGCTGAGAAAGAAGGAGAAGCCCTGAGAAAGCAAGAGATTTCGAGTTTGAACCTTGAACTCAAAAGAACGATGCTTGCGAAGCAGAAGGAGATAACGGAAGAAGTTTTCAAGCTCCTCAAACAAAGAATCTTGGAAATGGATGAGGGCACGAGAAAAAACATTCTAAAGTCATTGATATCGAAGAACGCAAAGAATGGGATGAAGCTCTTCGTAAGAAAGGAGGATGAGGCATTGATAAGATCAATCCTGAAGGAATTAAAGCTTAACTTAACTATAGCTGGCAACATAACCGGGCTTGGTGGTTTTGTGCTCGAAGATCCGAGCGGGGAGGTGAGGATTAACCTAACGTTTGATGAACTCCTTTCCCAGCTTTATGAGAGGAAGATAGGCGAAGTCGCAAAGAGTTTGTTCGGGTGATAGCGATGATCTCAAGGACTAAGGCTGCATACGCTTACATCGTTGCAAGGACGAAGGTAATGAAGAGCAAGCTGTTGGAAGCAGAGGACTTCAGAAAGCTTATGAACATGAGCTTCGATGAAATAATGCGATTTCTCGAAGAAACTGAATACAAGAAAGAAATTGATGAGATGGCTTACAAATACACCGGACCAAAGCTTTTGGACTATGCGTTGTTCACAAATCTTGCAAAGACTTATAGGAAGATTTACAGTGTCTCATTTGGGGATGCGAAAATGCTTATAGGCAATTACCTCAGAAGATGGGATGTGTGGAATCTGATAAACATTCTTCGAGGCAAGAACGCAAACTTACCTCAAGAATCAATAGAGGAAAGTCTCGTTCCAGCAGGAGAGTTCAGCGCAGATTACTTGCGATCTTTAATCGCCAAGGATGTCAACGAGATTGTAAAGGAACTCGAGGGGACGCCGTATCATGAAGCGCTCTCAAAAATAGGGTCGGTTCCGATGAATGTGATCGAAGACGAGCTTTGGAAGCTCTACTATAAATCGCTACTCGCAACAAAAGCGGGCGATTTTGAGAGCAGGGTTTTCCTGAACTTTGTCAAAATGGAGATCGATCTGAGAAATGTGAAGACGTTGTTGAGACTAAAGGCGGAAGGCGACACTGCGGATGAGATAATCGCTCGCATAGTTCCGGGGGGTTATGAACTAACCGAAGATGAGGCGAGGAAACTGGCGACGATGAGCTTTGACGAGATGGTTAAGAGCCTCGAAGGTTTCTGGTTCTGGAAAGTTTCGAGCGTTAGCGACTTGGCGAGGGCTGAGATCGACTTCGACAGAATTTGGATTGAAGCAATTGCCAAAAGAGCAGGTAATTATCCTTTGAGTGTTCTCCCGGTTCTGCAGTACATCGTGCTTAAGAAAGTCGAAGTCGACAATCTTCGAGTTCTTGGCTGGGGGAAGTGGCATGGGTTGCCGAATGAGGAGATAGAGAAGCAGATGGTGATAGTATGAAATTGGCAGTAATCGGGGACATGGACTTCGTCACAGGTTTCATGCTTGCAGGGATTGTTGACATATACGAAGTGAAAAGCGATGAGGAGATGATAAAGGCAGTCGAAGATGTTTTGAGGCGAAAAGATATTGGTGTCGTTGTTATTAAACCCGAGTTTTTAAAAAAGCTTCCCGTTGCGCTTCGTAGGGAAATCGAGGAAAGAGTTGAACCCACTTTCATCGCTGTAGGCGCGACGGGAGGTGTTGAGGAGATTAGAGAAAAGATAAGAAAGGCAATAGGTGTTGACCTATGGAGGTAAGCGTGGGTGAGATCTTCAGAATCTCAGGCCCCTTGGTTGTTGCGGAGGGGCTGAAAGCGAGGATGTATGATCTTTGCAAGGTTGGAGAAGAGAGACTGATGGGAGAAGTCGTTGGCTTAGCGGGAGAGAAGGTGCTGATACAGGTCTACGAAGATACGAGCGGTCTAAGGCCAGGGGAAAAAGTTGTGAACACGGGAATGCCGTTAAGCGTCGATCTTGGTCCGGGTCTCATAGGGAACATATACGACGGAGTTCAAAGACCGCTCCCAGTGTTGAAAGAAGTTAGCGGAGACTTCATAAGTCGTGGAATCGAGGCACCGGGGATTGATAAGAAGAAGAAGTGGGAGTTCCAGCCGTTGATAAAGAAGGGCGACGAAGTCAAGGCTGGGCAGATAATTGGAAAGGTTCAAGAAACTGAAGTCGTAGAGCATCGCATTCTTGTTCCGCCGAATGTTAAGGGAGGCAAGGTAAAGGAAGTATACTCGGGTAGCTTTACCGTAGACGAAACGATTGCAGTTCTTGAAGATGGGACTGAGTTAAAAATGGCTCATAAGTGGCCAGTAAGAATTCCGAGACCTTACATCGAAAAGTTGCCTCCAGTCGTTCCGCTACTAACCGGGCAGAGAATTCTCGACACATTCTTCCCAATAGCGAAGGGTGGAACCGCGGCAATTCCAGGACCATTCGGGAGCGGTAAGACCGTGACTCAGCACCAGCTTGCGAAATGGAGTGATGCGAAGATCGTCGTTTACATTGGTTGCGGAGAACGTGGAAACGAGATGACAGAGGTTCTTGAGGAATTCCCCGAGCTGATAGATCCGAGAACTGGGAAGCCGTTGATGTTGAGAACCGTTCTTGTTGCCAATACATCGAACATGCCTGTCGCTGCGAGAGAGGCGAGCGTTTACACAGGAATCACGATCGCAGAGTACTTCAGGGACATGGGTTACGATGTTGCTTTGCAAGCAGATTCAACTTCACGCTGGGCTGAGGCGATGAGAGAGCTCTCCGGAAGACTTGAGGAGATGCCGGGTGAAGAGGGATATCCAGCCTACCTTGCTTCAAGGCTTGCGGAATTCTACGAGAGAGCTGGTAGAGTGAGAGCGCTTTGCGGTGAAATCGGAAGCGTAAGCGTCGTTGGCGCCGTTTCACCGCCTGGCGGGGACTTCAGCGAACCCGTGACGCAAAACACGTTGAGAATCGTCAAGGCATTCTGGGGACTCGACGCAAAGCTCGCTGGTCGCAGACACTTCCCAGCGATCAACTGGCTGATAAGCTACAGCCTCTATACTGCGACGCTTGCGGAGTGGTACGAGAAGAACGTCGCCCCAGATTGGAACGAACTACGAACTTGGGCGATGAGTGTTCTGCAAGAAGAAGCGACGTTGCAAGAGATCGTCATGCTCGTTGGTAGCGACGCTTTGCCAGAGTCTCAGCGCCTCTTGTTGCTCGTTGCAAGAATAATCAGAGAGTTCTACCTGTCTCAATACGCTTACCACGAAGTTGATAGCTACTGCGATATAAGGAAGCAGTATGACATGCTCAAGGCGATAAAGACTCTTAACGACTGGTTCTACAAAGCCCTCGAAGCCGGAAAGACCTACGACGAGATCGAAAGAGTCGAAGGCTTCGACGAGTTCATGAGGAGCAAGCTCGAGCCGGATTACAAGACTGCAATGACGAAGGCGATGGAGAAGATAAAGGCGAGTTTGGGGGTGTGAAGTATGGAGGAGTATAGGACGATAACTCAAGTAGCGGGACCGCTTGTGTTCGTTGAGAAAACGAAACCCGTTGCGTATGGAGAGCTTGTCCAAGTAACTCTACCAGACGGCTCTGTGAGAAAAGGGCAAGTCCTCGACACCTCGAAAAACATGGTTGTTGTGCAGATGTTCGAGGGCACGAGAGGAGTTGACAAAACTTGCAGCGTTCGCTTTACTGGAGACATAGTGAAGTTGAACTGCTCGAAGGATCTGCTTGGCAGAATTCTAAGTGGTTCAGGTGAGCCAATCGACGGCGGACCGCCGATAATTCCCGAGGAGAGAATACCAATAGTCGGCGCTGCGATAAATCCCTACGCAAGGAAGTATCCGAGAGAGTTCATCCAGACCGGTATCTCCGCGATCGATGGAATGAACACGTTGGTTAGAGGTCAAAAGCTTCCAATCTTCAGCGGTAGCGGTTTGCCACACAACGACATCGCTTTGCAGATTGCTCGACAAGCAAAGGTTCGTGGACAAGCCGAGGAGTTTGCAGTCGTCTTCGCTGCGATGGGCATAACTTACGAAGAAGCGTATCAGTTCATGAAGGAATTCGAAAGAACTGGAGCCCTCGAAAGGGCGGTGGTTTTCCTCAACCTTGCAAAGGATCCTGCGATCGAAAGACTGATAACCCCGAGAATGGCGCTAACCGCTGCGGAATACCTTGCTTACACTTACGACTATCACATCTTAGTCATTCTCACGGACATGACGAACTACTGCGAGGCGTTGCGAGAGATAAGTGCTGCAAGAGAGGAAGTTCCGGGGAGAAGAGGGTATCCGGGATACATGTACACTGACTTGGCGACAATATACGAAAGGGCAGGAAGAATTCGTGGAAGAAAGGGCACGATAACGCAGTTCCCAATCCTTACGATGCCCGCGGACGACATCACACATCCAATTCCGGATCTCACGGGTTACATCACTGAAGGGCAGATAGTTTTGAGCAGAGAACTGCATGCAAAGGGCATTTATCCGCCGATAAACGTTTTGCCATCGCTCAGCAGGCTGATGAAAGAAGGTATTGGACCGGGAATGACAAGAGATGACCACAAGCAGTGGAACGACCAGATGTATGCAGCATACGCTGAAGGTGTAGATCTTCGCGGTTTAGTTGCAATCGTCGGCGAAGAGGCGTTGAGCGAAAGAGATCGTCTCTTCTTGAAGTTCGCAGATGAGTTTGAGCGAAGATTCGTTAACCAAGGCAAATACGAGGACCGTGACATCGAATACACGCTCGACCTTGGCTGGGAGCTCTTGTCGATGCTTCCAGAAAGAGAGCTTACGAAGATCGAGAAGAAATACATCGAGAAGTATCATCCGGCGTACAAGAAGAAGGCAGCTTCATCCTAATTTTTTGAGGGATAGCGATGGCAGAAGTGCAACCGACGAGAATGGAGCTCATAAAGCTCAGAAGAAGAATCAAGATGGCAGTTCGTGGGCACGCGTTGCTGAAGATGAAAAGAGACGGCTTGATAATGGAGTTCCGGGAACTGCTCGAAGAAGCGAAGGTTGCGATTCAGAAAATGGTTGAGAACTACAACAAAGCGAGGCAAAAGCTTTTGATTGCGATGGCCCTCGATGGGTTTACAGCGTTACGATCAATAGCTCTCTCTTGCTGTCAGATTCAGCCAAGCTTTACGCTGAAGAAAAAGAGCATAATGGGAGTTGTTGTGCCAGTGATAAAGAGGGAGAAAGTTGCGAGGAAAGCAATAGAGAAGCCCTATGGCGTTCTAAGCACAAGCGTAAGAGTTGATGAAGCTGTAACAGCTTACGAGGAGCTCGTGGATTCGATACTTGAAGTCGCTGAAATCGAGACGACGATCAGAAAACTGCTTGAGGAAATCGAGAGGACGAAGCGCAGAGTTAATGCGCTCGAGTATCGTGTAATTCCAAGGATGAATGAGCTTGCGAGGTTCATTGCGTTCAAACTCGAGGAAATGGATAGGGAGAACATAATAAGGCTGAAGAAGCTCAAGATGAAGAAGGCGAAGAGGTAGAAAAGCTTTTAAACTTCCCTCTAAACTTTTTTCATGGATTTTTCGGAACTTGAGTCGATATACAAAAAGTCTGGCGGAGATTTCAAGGAGTTCAAAAAAATTTCAGCAACCGTTGATGTTGGTTTGAAGTTCAGTTTTTTGAAGAAAATAAACGAAATCGACGTTCAGCTTTTTGGCTTAATTTCTGGCGATCTCAATCCAATCCATTTTAGCGAAGAGTTTGCAAAGAAGACGAAGTTTGGTGGTAGAGTTGTTCACGGGATGCTCACCACGAGCTTGGTTTCGACAGCTGTAGCGATGCTCCCTGGGACTGTGGTTTTGCTTGAAACGAGCTTTCGCTACTTGGCTCCAGTGCGCATAGGTGATCTCGTCGCAGTAGATTGTGAAATCGTTGAAAAGGAGAAGAACCGCTACAAGGTTAACGTCGTTTGTAAAGTCAACGACAAGACGGTTGCGGAAGGCTGGGCAAAAATCCTGATATGGTGATCGAAGTCTTAAGGGAGAAAAATGCGGATTTTTTCTTAATGCAATCGGGAAACGCAAACTTCTTTTACGCAACGAAGTTCAAAAGCTCCTCTGCGATGTTCTACTTCGTTGGAGTCGATGGAACCGAGCTTTTGCTTTTGCCGGAGATGGAGCTACAAAGAGCTTTGAGGGAGAGCAAAGTTAAAGAGATTGCAAGCTACGAAACGCTTGGATACGAGGAAAAGCTCAAGGAACTGAAATCTCCGAAGAAAGCGATTGCAGAAATTCTCGTTGAAATTCTCAAAGAGGGGAGGGCTAAGAGAGTTTTGATCCCAAACGAGTTTCCAGCTTTTTTTGCCTTTGCTTTGAAGGAAAACTTCGAAGTCGAAATGATCGAGAATCCGTTTTTGAAAGTTAGAGCGGTGAAAAACAGCTCGGAGATATCAGAGATAAAAGCAAACTGCGAAAAGGTGGTGGCGGTTTTTTCCGAGACACTTAAGCTTCTAACTTCTCGCTCGCTTAAATGCGAAGAGGTTCGAAAGTTCATCGAGCTTGAGTTGTGGAAAGCTGACTTAATTGCAGAAGATACTATTTGCGTTTCTGGAAAGCTCTCAGCAGATCCGCACGAACTTGGAAAGGGACAAATTGAGGAGCATCTGCTCGTTGACGTCTTTCCGAAAAACAGAAACGGCTACTATGCGGACTTCACAAGAACTGTGATCCTGAAAGACAACCCACAGCTGAAAGAGATGCTCATAGCAGTCATTGAAGCGCAGAAAAAAGCGATCTCGATGCTTAGGGAAGGTGTAAACGGTAGAGAAGTCCACGAGGCAGTGAAGGATACTCTAAAGAACTATGGGTTTGAAACAAGGAAAGGAGAAGGTTTTATTCACTCAACCGGTCATGGCATAGGGCTCGAAGTTCACGAAGAGCCCAGAATCGGCGACGTTGACGCTACGCTAAAGAGCGGAATGGTTGTGACGATCGAGCCGGGGCTATACTATAGGAATGTTGGTGGAGTTAGAGTTGAGGACGTTGTTTTGATAAAGAAGAATGGTTGCGAAATCCTTACGCCTTTCGAACGTTTTTTGGCTCTATGAAGTCCTTCGGCGCAGATTCGAAGTTTTCCAAGTATTTGTTTAGAGCTTTTGGAATCTCAACCCTGCCATCTTCGAGCTGGTAGTTTTCGATTATCGCAGTTATCGCCCTCGTTGTTGCGATCGCAGTTGAGTTGAGCGTGTGTACAAATCCCTTGCTTGGCATTCCTTTTCTCTCTGCGTAGCGTATGTTCAAACGGTAGCTCTGCCAATCCGTGCAGTTGCTACAGGAGACCATTTCTCTGTAAGTTGTCTGCGATGGCATCCAAGCTTCGAGATCGTATTTTTTCGCCGCAACAATTCCAAGATCGCCCGTGCAGATGTTCACTATTCTGTAAGGAACCCCTAATCCCTGCCAAAGCTTTTCAGCATTCTCAATCAGCCTTTCATGCCAGTCCCAGCTCTGTTCTGGTAAGCAGAAGACAAATTGCTCAACTTTGTTGAACTGGTGAACTCTAAAAATTCCTTTCGTATCCTTTCCGTGCGCTCCTGCTTCTTTTCTAAAACAGGGGCTGAAGCCTGCGTAGAGCATTGGCAACTCGTTCTCCTCAAGTGTCTCGTTCATGTGCATAGCAGCGATTGCGTGCTCGCTTGTCGCAATTAAGTGTAAATCTTCGTCTTCAATCTTGTAGATCACGTCTTCGAAATCGCTGAAAGCTGTGACACCTTGATAAGCCTCTTTTCTCAGCATAAACGGTGGAACTACTATTTTAAATCCATTCTTCGCCAAGAAGTCCATTGCATAGAGCGCTAAAGCAAAATCGAGCCACACGAGATCGTCGAAGAGGTAGTAAAACCTAGCTCCCGCAACCTTTCCTGCTCTCACTGTATCCGCCCAACCGAAGAGCTCGACTGCGTCTGCATGGGCTACGGGCTTGTAGTCTACGACTTCGTAATCAGCTTTTTGATTCGTAATCTCCAAGAATCTGTCGACATCTTCGAAATACACCCTTGCCTTTCCCCAGTAGCGAATTGCGACATTTTCACTTTCGTCTTTTCCAATTGGCACAGATTCGTGAACTATGTTTGGGATCGAAAGCAAAACGTTTTCGAGTTCTTTTTCGAGATTCTTGAGCTCATCTTCCGCATTTTTCACAGCTTCGCTTATTTTTTTTGCCTCTTCGACCAATTTTTGGTCTTTCTTTTCCTTTAATAGCTTAGAAAGCTCGTTTCTTCGTTTCCTAAGCGTGTTAACTTCTCTCAGCTTCTCTCGCCATTTTTTGTCAAGCTCTATCGCTTTATCTATGATTTCTGTGCTTAGGTTGCGCCTTTTTTGTGACTCGTATAAAATCTCAGGCTTTTCCCTGAGTGCTTTGAGTATGCTCCACATCGCATTAACGTGGTCTCAGAGTATATAAATACTGGCTGTTATACTTCAAGCTCGACCGCTTGCGATAGAATTTTGCTCCTAAGCATTTTTTCAAAAAACATTTCATCCCTGAACACAGCTCTTGCAGCAGAGGCCATCTTCGCCCCAGAAAGAATCATCTTCTCTCCTGTAGCGATGTCAACGAAGGAGTTGTTCCCTATGACAAAACCAAGTGGTGAGAGTTTCCTTATTAGCTCAAAATCGCAAGTTGCATTCGGAATCATCGCATCGATGTGGACGATTTTGCATCCGTTTTCAAAAATTTTCTTGCAAATCGCTTCATAGTCTAAATTGTAGCCTCCTCGAATCTTTGTCGCAGTAATTGCAACATTTGAAACTGCTTTCACGATTTTCAACAGCTCTTCGAGATTGAAAAGCAACCACTCCCCGCAATGCGCGGAAACGAACTCTGGTTGTCTGCAGTGTGCGTTAATCTCTAGGATTCCTCCGTAGCTCTCAACGAGGTTTGCAACTTCTAAGTAGCCGTCAATGGTTGAAGAACGAACGTTAACTGCGAAATTTCTGCCCTTTATCGCTTTGATCTCCCTCTCGATCCCTTCAATCGGTTCTTCAAATAAGAACTCTTTCCTTCCCCGCTCAACCGCTTTTCTCGCTGCATCCATTGCTCCTTTATCCGCGTTAAATCCGCCGAGAATCACGAGTCCCGCTTTTTGTTTCTTGCAGAACTCAGCGTTGTTTATCCCAGCCATTGCAGATAGGACTAAACGATTCTCAAATCTCATCTCTCAGCACAGCGTCAAAAACACGAGTTGCGCCACCGGTCATGAAGGCAGTATCGTTTACTTCAATTCTTAAGATTCCTCCTTTTGTTATCACTTCTGCCCTGTGTGTGATTCCGAGTTTCTTGGCAACCGCAACAACTGCAACGCTACCCGTTCCACAGCTCAGGGTTTCGTTTTCAACTCCCCTCTCGTAGGTTCTAACATAGAATTTGCCATTTTGGAATTTTGCAAAGTTCACGTTTGTCCCTTCGGGAAAGAGCTCTGAGTATCGGATTGCCCTTGCGATCGGAATTATGTCGAAATCGAGGTCTTCAACAAAAATCACGACATGAGGTACCCCTGTGTTAACGGCATAGAGCTCGTATTTCTTTCCTTTGAACTCAAAAATCGTTCCCCAGATTTCTTTCTTCGTCGGAATTTTGCTAAATTCGAACTCGGGCTTTCCCATGTCAACTTTGACCCACCACTTTCCATCAAAGCTAACTTCAAGCTCCTTCACACCTGCTAGCGTCTCAACTCTGATCTTCCCCATTTTCGCATAACCTTCTTCGACTAAAAACCTCGAAAAGCATCTTATCCCATTTCCACACATTTTCGCTTCGCTGCCGTCAGGATTGAAAAATCTGAACTTTGCATCCGCTATTGCGGATCGTTGAACGAATATAACCCCATCAGCGCCAACTGCGAAGTTTCTATTGCAGATCTTTCTCGCAAACTCGGCTTTCTTCGTCTCAGGAACAACGATCTCGTTGAATTCGTTGATCAAAACGAAGTCGTTCCCATTTCCATGCATTTTCGTGAACTTCATTTTCTCCTCCTCATCAGGAAGTTAACTGCATTGACAACTGCATCGAATGAAGCCATGACGATGTCCTGCGATGCACCACGGGAAGTGAAGACATGTCCATTTTCGTCTTCAACTGTAACGTATACCTCTGCGATCGCATCGCTACCACCACTTATTGCGTCAAGCCTAAATTCACGAATTTGCATTTTTCCGCCAACGAGCTGGAGAACTGCTTTCAGCGACGCATCCACAGGTCCGACGCCAATTGCGGATGCAACTTTTTTGTCTCCGAAGACTTTTGCATTCACAACTGCAGTTGGAGTTACTTTGTTCCCTGTTATAACGGTGATTTCCTCAACCTCAACTGCTTTTTCTTCGGCTACCATCTCCCCTAAAACGATCTCGGCTATTGTGAAAAGATCTCTGTCTGTTAGCTTCTTACCTTTGTCCCCCATTTCCTTCACTTTTTCGAATATTCTGTTCAAGGCATCATCGCTTACACTGTATCCAGCGTTTTCGAGTATCTTCTTTATCTGATACCTACCAGCGTGTTTTCCGATGACGATTCTTCTTCTATGCCCAACCATCTCTGGCCTTAGAATTCCTGGTTCAAAGGTTGAAGCCTCCTTCAGCACACCGTGCGCATGAATGCCGCTTTCATGACTAAACGCATTTTCACCAACGATTGGTGTGTTTGGAGGCATTTTTATACCTGTAAGCCTTTCCACGAGCTTTGAGGTATCGTAAAGAAGCTCGGTTTTTATATTTGTTTTGATACCTTCGATCGAGTGTAGTATCATCACGACTTGCTCTAAACTTGCGTTTCCAGCTCTTTCGCCAATTCCATTCACAGTGACTTGAACCTCGTCTGCGCCTGCAAGAACTGCTGCGTATGTGTTTGCAACCGCAAGTCCGAAATCGTTGTGGCAGTGGACATCTATTTTGACCTTGAGTTCCTCTCTAAGCTTTTTAACCAACTCGTAGAACTTGAAAGGAGTTGCAACTCCAACGGTGTCTGGGATGTTTATTATGTCCACATTCGCATCCTCGACCGCTTTGTAGATCTTTTTTAAAAACTCAAAATCGGTTCGAGTTGCATCCATTGCTGAAAACATGCACTTCAACCCGTGGGATTTTATGTATTCCACGCATTCGACGGATTTTGTGATTATTTCGTCGTAATTGAGTTTCAGAGTGTGCTCTATCTGAATCTTGGAGGTGGGGGTGAAAATGTGAACAACGTCCACGTTCGCATTTATGGCGAGATCTATGTCTTCTTTCACGATCCTCGCTAGTCCGCAGATCTCTGCGTTCAGTCCAAGGGATGAGATCTCTTTCACGGACTCGAACTCTCCTTTGGAAGCAGAGGGAAATCCAGCTTCGATAACATCAACCCCAAGTCTGTCAAGAGCTTTTGCTATCTGAACTTTGTAGAACGGAGGTAAAGATACTCCAGGCATTTGCTCGCCATCTCTAAGTGTTGTATCGAAGACGCTTATCACTTTCATCGCCCTACATTGCTCTTTTTGGCTAAATCGTTTTCGGTAACTAAATTAGATAAATTCCAATGATAAATTTTATTCTTCCGAATACTAAGGAAATACGTATCTAACTCTGGAAAATACTTTGTTTCTGTATTTGGCTCGCCTTTTTTAAGAGGAAAAGTTTAATAACTGCTGGAGTTATGGCAACAGGATGTTCAAAAAAATCCTTGTCGCAAACCGTGGGGAGATAGCGATAAGGATAATGCGTGCATGCAGAGAACTCGGAATTAAGAGCGTTGCAATCTATAGTTCCGCAGATGAGAGGGCACTCCATCGCTACTATGCGGATGAAGCTTACTACGTGGGAAGATCACATCCAAGGGAGAGCTATCTGAACATCGAGGCGATAATAAAGATTGCAAAGCAAAGTGAGGCAGAAGCGATCCATCCGGGTTATGGCTTTGTTTCTGAAAATCCAGAGTTTGCGGAGAGATGCGAAGAGGAAGGAATTGTTTTTATCGGCCCGTCTTCTGACGTGCTGAGGATTTCTGGCTCAAAAGTTGAGTCGAGGGAAAAGATGATTTCTGCTGGGGTTCCTGTGATTCCCGGCTCTCCAGCGCTCGAAACAATCGACGACGCTTACAAGTGGGCTGAAAAAGTCGGTTACCCAGTTGCGGTCAAAGCCTCGGGTGGCGGTGGTGGAATTGGGATCACAATCGCAAAAAATGAAGAAGAGCTCGAGTCTGCGTTCGTGAAGTCGAGCAGTTTCGGTGAGAAATATTTTGGCGATCCAACTGTTTACATTGAGAAGTGGTTAACGAAGCCAAGGCACATTGAAGTCCAGATCCTGAGTGACGGAAAGAACTTCATCCATCTTGGCGAGAGAGAGTGTAGTGTTCAGCGTAGGAATCAGAAAATAGTAGAAGAAACTCCATCACCAATCGTGAACGAGGAAACGAGGGAGAAAATAGGGAGAATTGCGATAAAGGGTGCAAAGAGCTTAGGATACAAGAACGCGGGAACTTTTGAATTCTTATACGAGAACGGAAACTTCTACTTCCTCGAGATCAACGCAAGGCTTCAGGTGGAGCACACTATAACCGAGATCGTAACGGGAGTGGACATAGTGAAGGAGCAGATAAGGATCGCATATGGAGACGAACTCGAGTTTGAGCAACACGACGTATCTTTCCGCGGACATGCGATGGAGCTAAGGATATATGCAGAAGATCCGATCAAATTCCTACCAGTTAGCGGGAGAATCGAGTTCTACAGAAGTCCCGGCGGTTTCGGGATTCGATTGGACAGTGCAGTCCACATCGGTTGTAGGATTCCGGACGAATATGATCCGATGATCTCAAAACTAACCGTTTTTGGCAGAAAGAGACAAGAAACGATTGCAAGAGCGAGAAGAGCGTTGATGGAATACGTCATCGCAGGGATAACGACGAACATTCCTTTGCACATGGCAATCCTTGAGGACGAGGAGTTCGTCAAAGGCAACATCCACACGAGGTTCATCGAAGAAAGAAAGATCACGGAAAAGGTTCCGATCTATGTTGAGAAATACATAGAGGCGCAGGAGAAGCTCAGCAAAGTCTTCGTAGAATACGAAACCGAAAAGCTCAGAGAAAAGATCAGAAAAGCTTACACGACAAAGGTTCAAAATGGTGAAATAGAAGAAAAGCTCTGGAGGATTTACACTTCACTCGGACGTTAGAAATTCCTCCTCTTTTCCAAGCCTTTTTATTATCTCCATCTGTTTCAAAGCCAAATTTCTTGCGCTGTTCATGTCTGTTTTTGAGATGATCTTACCGTTTTCGATGAATTTCTTGAGCATAGGCTCCTTGTCAGCTGGTTTCTCATCTCTAAAAAGTCTTATTTCGTCTTCGAGCTTCTCCCAGTCTCTATAGACTTGTTTCATCCCACTTCTTTTGCCTCTTTTCGCACAGAACTTTCCATCCTTCTCAACGATGTCCATAGCAAAATCAACTGGCTTCGCAGCGCTGATCGCAGTTCCGACACCAAACGCATCCGCAACGTCGCGAAGTTCGATGACATCTTCGAGTCTCAAGCCACCGCTCAAGAAGATTTTCACGTCTTTTCTTCCACGTATTTTAAGCTCCCACTTTACTTCCTCGATTATTTTCTTGAAGTTTCCCTTCCTTGACGAGGGTGTGTCAAGGCGAACTGCATCAACTCTTTTTACGTTCTCGATCGCCATAATCGCTTCGGTTTTCTCATCGTAGTAGGTGTCTACCAACATAGTTCTTGGCACTTTTTCGTCTACGATTTCATCAAAAGCTCGCCATGCTGAAATCTGGTCTCCAAAGCTTATTATCAGCGCATGGGGCATAGTTCCAACGCTCTCCACTCCAAGATACTTCTCCGCAATGAAGTTGCTAACTCCGTCGACGCCACCGATAAGTGCGGATCTTTCTATCATTGTGGAAATCGCTGGATGAGCTCTTCGTGTTCCGAAGGAAAAGATCTTTTTGTCTCCGCTTGCAAGTTTGAACTTGAAGCTTTGCTTTGCAACACCGCTTGCATGGCAGAGAAATCCGAGAATCGCAGTTTCAAATCTCGCAAAATCCAAGTATTTGCCCACGATCGTCAACACGGGCTCGTGTGGGAAGAAAAGAGAACCTTCCGGCATTGCGTAAACGTCGACTGGCAAACCTTCGAGCAAACCCAAGACATCTTCAAGACCCGCAAAAATTCCCCATTCCGAGGTTGTGACTTCCATCACGACCTTTGGGTTCAAACCTTTGGTTTTCAGAACTTTTTCAGTCCATATAAAGTATTTGTCTGTGGTAAGACCTTTTGTGATGTCTTCTTCACTTGGTATAAGGAATCTCATACATCATCACACTCACAAGGCTTTTTACCGCATTTTTTGCATGACATCGGATACTTTTTAAGGATTTCCTTTTCGACATCGATTCCGCAGAGATTTGCAAGGCTTATGATCCAAGCAATAACGTCCGCTATCTCCTCACCGATGTTTTCCCCTTTTCTCACTGCTTCTGCAAGCTCACCAACTTCCTCCACAACCCACAGCATTGTTTTCTCGAGTCCCCGTTGCAAGTCTCGGTGCAAGTAGATTTCTGCGATCATGTTCTGGAACTCCCTTATCTCCATCTGATCTTCACACCCCTTTCGCTGAGATACCTCTTTACTTCCTCGATCTTGATCTCACCGTAGTGGAAAATGCCTGCAGCTAGGCAAGCGTCAGCCTTTCCATGAATAAATGCCTCATAGAAGTGTTCGAGCTTTCCAGCACCACCTGAAGCGATGACCGGAATCGAGATCTCCTCGCTTATTTTCCGCGTTATTGGTATATCGTAGCCGTCTCTGGTTCCGTCTCTATCCATAGAAGTTAGCAGAATCTCACCAGCACCAAGTTCTTCGACCTTCTTGGCCCAAGAAACCGCATCAATACCAGTTGCTTTTTTCCCGCCGTAGATGTAGACTTCATACCAGGCTTTTTGCCCGTTTTCGAGCTCGATTATATGTTCTCCCTTCTTTAGATCGAAGTTTCTCTTGCAGTCAATCGCAACGACGATGCATTGAGTGCCAAAGATCTGAGAAGCCTCTTTTACGAAATTTGGATTCTTAACTGCGGATGTGTTTATCGAAACCTTGTCTGCTCCAGCAGAGAGGATGCGGTCTATTTCTTCAACGCTCTTTATTCCTCCCCCAACGGTTAATGGTATGAAGACTTGCTCCGCAACCCTTTCAACAACTTCGACCATCGTCTTCCTGCCCTCAGGGGACGCTGTTATGTCGAGAAAAACGAGCTCGTCTGCTTTCTCATTGTTGTATCTCTTTGCAAGCGCAACTGGGTCACCAGCTTCACGAAGGTTCACGAACTCGACACCTTTTACAACCTTTGCCACTCCGTTTCTATAGGTTACGTCTAAACAGGGAATGATGCGCTTTGAAACCATTAGCGTCTCACCTCAAACTTTTCGAACTCTTGGAGCTGGGCATCTTTAACAACAACGTCTCTAACGACAGCTAAAGGTGGACCCTTGCGAACGTTTGCAAGAAACTTCTCCAGCGCCCCCTCATCGCCAACAGCGTAGATGTAGACTCTCCCGTCAGATAAATTCTTCACGTAACCCTTTATTCCAAGCTCTCTTGCCACTCTGACTGTGAAGTAGCGAAAGCCAACTCCCTGAACAACGCCACTCACAAAGATTTCAATCGCCTTCATCTACAGAAGGATTGCGTCAGATTATAAAGATTTTAATCGAGATGTCAAGTTCCATTATGGAAGCAGAACTCGAAGTTCTGAAAAAATATTTGAGAGATGAGTCGTTGATCAAGCACTGTATCGCAACCGCTGGAGTTATGCGTGAAGTTGCGAAGAAGCTACGAGAAAACGAGGAGCTTTGGTTCAAAATAGGCTTGCTTCACGACATAGACTACGAGCTTTGCAACGGCGATATGCAGAAACATGGAATAATTGCGGAGGAAATCCTCAAAAAAGAGGGCTACGGAGATATTGCTGAGATTGTAAAAAGGCACAACCACCACTTGTTTGGGAACTATGAAAGTGCGGTAGAAATAGCGTTGCAAGCATCGGACAGCATTTCAGGACTCGTGATCGCATGCGCTCTCGTTAAGGGTGGGAAAATAGGAGAAGTGACTGTGAAGACTGTTAAAAAGAAGTTCAAGGAAAAGAGCTTTGCAGCGGGTTGCGATCGGGGGAGGATTAGGATGATAGAGAAGTTAATGCCCCAAGATGAGTTCTTCGAGGTTGCGATAAGAGGTGTTGCAAGCGTTAAGGACAAGCTTGGGCTGATTTAATTTTCGGAAAATTCAGAAAAGTTTGAAACTCAGAAAACAGAAGTTGTATTCGCCGCAAGCGTAAGTACTCGTGTAACTTTGCCAAAAGAGCTTCGTGCAAATAAGAAACGCGACAACAAAGAATAAACCTTACCGGAATCCGAACTGCTATTATGGCGATTAGAAGTGAGCAGGATCAATTTTTAACCTCTTTCAACTCCTTCTGCGCTTTCCAGAGCTCGTAGTTTTGTTTTGCAAAATTAAGCATCAGTTTGAATGAGAAGTATAAAATTGCAATTGCTAAAACTGCACTCGAACTTCCAACTCCAAGCAGATCGACGAAGATCATGTAAGGACTGAGTATTAAGAAAAAGAGCGGCGTAAAGAATGCGATCTTCTTAAAGAATATTTTCCCATAGATCTCACGCATCATCTCCTGGAATCCGTTGTAGGCTTCCTTTTCACCCATAGCCAAAGCTAATATGGAGAGTTCTTCGAGTTCTGAGATCTTTGCTTCTTCTTTTTCAATTTCACCAACGTAACCGCTAAAGAAGCGCATAGAAACGACTTTTGTTGCCTTCTCAGAAAAAAGAATTGCAAAAATAGTTAAAAAATAGAAGATCATACTCCGGGCAGTCTAATGCCGAAGAATCCCCTTGTGACGTAGCCTGTTCCAACGTAGATCGCAAGTATTGCGAAGAGGATGAAGAGGTAGTCTTGTGGTATGTATTTCTGCGTTCTCGGACCGATGTAGCTACCGATGAACAATCCGATCCATCCAGCGATTAGCAGCCCGATGGGATACAGAACACCCTTCATCAGCCATGCTGCTGCAGCCGAGGTTTGAGTCAGCAACACCGCTAAGACTGATGCACCGGGGACTATGTAAAACGGCAGTCCGAGGCTTGTGAGGTATGGAACGTAGAGAAAACCACCGCCTATACCTATAACTGCCGAGAAGAAACCAATTAGGAAGCCGACGATCAGCGGGGAGTAGTTGCTGACCTTAAACGACTCACCATAGAAATCGAATGTTGTTGCAGTTAGCGATACCTTTAGATTCCTTATCCCCTCAAGCTCATGGAGTTTTCCTTGTTCCCTAAGCTCCTTAACTTTCTGTTGGAATCTTTGTGCTGCCTCTTTTCCAGCTTTTTTACTTCTCTTTGCCCTTGGAGTTAGCTGATAAATCATGTAGCCAGCGATTAGGTAAGTTGCGAGACCAAAGATTCCCATGTATACTGCTGCTGCCACTTGACCTCCGGTAACCCAAACTCCGACCTGTGCGCCAAGTACTCCACCAATTCCCAGAGAGATTCCAGCGGGCCAAACTAAACGCTTTTGCATTTGCCAGTTTATTGTTGAAGCTATTGCGTTAAACCACGTTTGCACAGAATTTCCAAACCTTATCGTGTCTGTTAAATACTTTCCCGCATCCGTGTAGCCAGGAATGTTCACTTTTACTCCTTTCATTTTGGCAGCCCAATCTCCGATTCCAAATACAGACAGATGCCCCACTCCAGCCATTATCCCTCCGAAGGCGCCTACGGTTGAGAAAATCCAGCCAACCCATATAAACCATAGGAAGTAAACCAACGCATTAACAGTTATTTGCGTTCCATCTATATCCGCCCACACTACATCGAGCATTTTTCACACCTCCTCCCTTTTGAAAGTCAGGAAAGGACAGAGCTTACAAACATTGAATCCGGGATACGTTTCTCCTGTTCTCGGAAAACTCGCTCCACCTTGTTCAGCTGTCCTCTCGAGGAGTCTTAAAACATAGGCTTCAAAGTGCTCTCCGGGGATGTAGACATTTATTTCACCTTGTTCAGTTTTTCCTGAAGTGTAGCTACTACTGCACATTGGAACGATGTTTATCGTTTTGTTGTTGAATGTCCACACTGCTCCCCCACAGACTGCGGAGTTCATCATCAGGTTGGGGGTTATTGGATGGACGTCCATGGCTGACGAATAGTCGTTGTAGATGTGGTAGCTTTGTAGCACATCGCAGATTATGTGCACGACGTCGACCTTGAACTTCGCTTTGTGCAGTGGAGCCGTTGCAAAAGCTAAAAGTCCTTCAGGTAGCCTAGGCTTTGTTTTTACGAATCTTTCTGCTTGCTCTTTACTTTTAGTATATTTCAGGTGACTTTTAACTTCGCTTTCGTCGAATTCTTTCCAACCAAAGAGATATCGAGCATTGCTACAGCCAGTAGTCTTCTTATCCCCGAATAAAATGTCTCCTCTTTGCCTAGATGCTGCGGAGAAGTGGCAAAAGGTGTATGGATGGCATGCAACAAGGTAATCGTGGTTCTGCTTGAACTCTTCAATCTCTGATTCGTCGTAGAAAAACTTTATCGCAACTGGGTAGTATTTTAGTTTTAGAAGATTTCTTAGCGCAAAAACCATGTCTGCGTTGCTGAGTTTTTCTTTCTCTAGCATTGCTTTTGCAAACCTCACGTCGTCGAGCAAGATTTCCGAATCGATCATACGCGGGCGTCGCCTTTCTGGTATTTATTTTTTTCGAATTTTATCAAAAGAGTTTCGAAAATTTTTTACCAAACGAGAATTTCGAAATCTGTTCAAAAAATTCGTTTAACGAACTCAAATTTTTGAAAAATAGTTCAAAATTAGTTCGATTTATTCGAACTTAGCTTTCAAAATACTTGCAATGGTTTGTGAAGTCTTTGAAGAGCTGTTTTCCCTTGGATAGTATGAAGTCTGCATACTCTCTCATCTTTCCACTCTCCATTGCAAGCTTCGAGGCGACAAAGTATATCTTTCTATCCGATTTGAGGTCTGCTATCTTTATCATTTCGATCAAACCGACTTCGTAAGCTCTACATGCTGCGAGAAAAGATGTTATCGCGATTCCTATTCCACTGCTGACAGCGTGTATCTTTGAATAGTAATCTCCGACCACGTAGGCAACGTTGAACTGCGAAATGCTATAACCGCTCATCTCGAGAGCTTTTTTTGTGCTCGTAGTTATTCCGTAGTCGTCTGTAAGCATAATCATAGGCTCGTTTTTTATCTCTTCCAGCGATATTGCGTCTTTTTTTGCAAGCGGATGCTCTTTAGAGGTTATCAGAACCAATTTGTCGTTTCCGAGCTCTTCCACGAAAAGGCGAGGGTCGTTTAAATGCTCGTTGAGCAAATCTCCCGCAATAGCAAAGTCGTATTCGCTGTTCAGAACTCCCTGGACACACTTATGCGCCCCTCTTAATTCGAGCTTGACCTCTAAAGTGGGATATCTAGATTTGAGTAGGATTTGAAGCGAATGGACTATGTTAAGCCCAACCATTCCAGAGGCGAGCACAATTTTTTCCCCCTTTATGTTCGTAATCAACCTCTTCACTTCTTCGACGCTCTTCATTATCATTTCCATGTTCTTCAGCGCAATTTTCCCCTCTTCTGTGAGCTCCACCCCTCTTATTCCTCGATTCAGTAACTTCGCACCGTAAAATGATTCCAAAGCATCTATCTGGAAACTAACTGTGCTGACAGAAACTCCAAGATTTTTAGCAGCTTTTTTTAGACTTCCCGTGTTTACAACTTCGATGAAAGTTTTCATGAACTCCAGCTTTACCATGTTTCGAAATTTTTTGAAGAGTTTAAAAAATTTGCCAACTAATTCTTTTGTACTAAGAAAAAGCAGAATTATAGATAATACTTTATACCAAGCTTTTCATACAGCTTTTCTCTAAGATTCCCCGTGTAAATCATTCTCCTCCTGTCCAGCTCTTTCATGAGCGTATTCAGCCTTTCTATTTCTCCTCCAAGCTCCGGATTTTTGTTCTTCGTTGATTTATTCAGAATTTCTCTGAAAACTTTTGTTATCGAAGCCACCAAGTCCGTCGGATATTCTCTCCCCTGAATCTTGAAAATGTCAATTCCAATGTCTATGAGTTTTGGAATCTCTTTTGCAAGTGTAAATCTTTCGTTTAGATTTCTTTCTCTTTTGATCTCATCCAAAACGCTCTCCGGAACAACTCTGTAAACAACTGGATCGTCGAGGTACAGGCAAGGCCTGTAGCAACCACCACCTTTCTCCGGATTGCCAAAGACTTTCTCAAACACAAGTCCATCAGAATCAACAAGTTCAATCTTTTCGAATGCTCTGGCAAAGTAGCTAAAGAAATTGCAATTTCCAACTCCCTTGTAGCAGGCGGTTCCGCTTATAATAAACTCAGTTTTTAAACCAATTTCGTGCGCATAATCGCTTAGGGTTTGGAGTGAAGAAAGATCTTTTCTCAGCTCAGTACTGAAAACAACCGTGGTTGCACCAAGATCTGCGTAGTATTCGACTTTTTCTTTGCTGTCTATGTTGCAACCAACACTTGCAATGATTTCAAGATCTGGATAGTTTTTGCTCACCTCTCTTATAAACTCGGGAGTCTTCGCGATTATCCCATCTACATTCCAATCAACGTAATCCGCAACTCTCTTCCCCATTAGTAAAGGTATTTGTGATTTTTCGATGATCGCATTCATAGCAACGTAGATCTTCTTTCCTCTGCTTTTCACAATTTTCACAGCTTCCCTGATTTCCGAGTGTTTCAGTTCGTAACCACTTCTTCTGCTCAAACCCAAAGCTCCAACGAAAACACTGTCAGCTCCCGAATCTAGGACTGCATATACCATTTCAATACTACCACCAGGTGCAAGAAGCTCGACCATAGAAATCACAAAAATTAAAATTAGTCTTTTGGCTTGTAGAGCTTTTTCGCGATCTCCTTTAGCTCCCTGCGCAGGAGCTTTCCTGTTAAATGCCTTGGTAGCTGATCAACGAATATTATATCTCTTGGAAGTTTGTAGACTGCGAGATTTGCCTTTAGATGCTCGTATATCTTTTTCTTCGTATCTTCGTTCGCTTCAAAACCCTTCTTGAGCACCACGAACGCAACTACGTCTTCTCCTCTCACTGGATGAGGAACGCCAACGACTCCGGCGTCATCGACGGCTGGATGGCTGAGGATCGCAACTTCCACTTCATCAGCACCGATTCTGTAGCCAGAGCTCTTTATTATGTCTTCTCCCTTTCCTGCGAACCAAATGTAGCCTTCTTCGTCGAAATACGCGAGATCTCCGAGCGCAACTGATTTGAATAACACGTCCTTTTCCATTTTCTTGAGCAACTTTCCACCTTCCGCATACGGATTCCAGTATACAGTTCCGCATGGAGCCTTTATTAGTAGCAATCCTGGTTTGTAGGGCTCTTTTATTGGCTGTAGCGTCTCGGGATCGAGGATTGTAACTTCAACGCCTGGCACAGGCATGCCAATTGAGCCAGGTTTTGGTTTTGGAGCGACTGCGTTGGATATCGAGATGTAGAAGAGCTCCGTAGCTCCAAAGCCTTCTGCAATCATGTAACCTGTTTTTTCGTGCCACGCTTTTATTGTGTCTGCTCCAAATGCTTCTCCACCACCGGTGAATAGCTTTATGGAGCTTATGTCGTATTTCTCGATCATCTTTGTTACGATTGGCAAAGTTTTCCTATACCAAGTCGGAGCCATCGAAAGCACTGTGACTCCGTGTTTTTCTATCATTGAGAAAACGTATTCTGGATCGGGTTGTCTCATAAGTGAAACTGCACTTCCGAAGTAGTAGGGAATCATTGCAAGTCCGCCATAACCAAGGGCGAAGCTTATCGGTGCTGCACTGCCGAGAACGTCGTTCTCGGTCAACTTCCACACGTATTTGCCAACATTGCTTACAACATTCAAAACACCCGGAAGGAAGTGCACGACACCTTTCGGAAGTCCAGTGGTTCCGGACGTGTAAAGCAAAACTGCAGGACTATCTTTGTCGACCTTTATCGGTTTGAAGTCCTTTTTACCCTCTCTTACCATCTTTTCAAAACTCAAGTAACCTTTTTCTTCAGCAACTTTTTCATCGCCCACAAGAATAACGTTTTTCAGAAACTTGAGCTCTTGTCTCACAGCTTCGATTTCCGAAAGCAACGCTTGTTGTGTGAACACGAATTTCGCTTCGCTATCGTTTAAGACGTGGAGAACTTCTTTCTTGCTCCACCTAGGGTGCAGAGTGACTGGAATCGCTCCCGCTTTTATTATTGCGAAGTTTGCAATTACAGCTTCCGGAACGTTTGCGAACCTTATCGCAACTCTATCCGACGGACCGATGCCAAGTTCGACGAGTTTTGATGCAACTCTATTCGAAAGCTCCGAAACTTCACGATATGTGTATTTTCTATCCTCGAAAAAGATTGCAACTCTGTTTCTGTGCTTTTCTGCGTTTTTATCCAAAATCTCTTCTGCGAGGTTCAATTTTTCTGGAAGGGAGTCGTAGAGCTCTTTCGAAACCTTAAACTCAGGCCATAAATCCCGAGGGGGCAAACGATTTTCGATTGTCATCAAACATCGCTAATTTTTAAGGTATAAAGTTTTTTCGATTTTGTATCGATCAAAAACCGCAAAAATCATATATTCCGAACCAAAGTTTAGCTATGGAGCTTCTCTGGAAACCGAGCGAAGAGATCGTAAGAAATGCGAACATAACAAAATTTGTGGAGTACGTCAACCAAAGGTTCGGAGTAAATCTACAGAATTATTGGGATCTATACAAGTGGTCCGTCGAGAACATTCCTGATTTCTGGAGTGCGATATGGGATTTTTGTGGTGTAGTTTGTTCGGAAAGATTTACAAAAGTCGTCGACGATCTCGACAAGTTTCCCGGAGCAAGATGGTTTGTTGGAGCGAAGCTCAACTTCGCAGAAAATCTGCTAAAGCATAGAGAGGGAACTGCGTTTATATTTAGGAACGAAGCTGGGCTAAGGAGAACTCTTGGCTACGAGGAACTGAGAGAGAAGGTTGCGAGTATATCGAATGCATTGAGAGATCTGGGAGTTAAGCAGGGCGATAGAATCTGTGCATACATGCCCAACATACCAGAAACCTGTGTCGCAATGCTCGCCACCACAAGCTTAGGTGCTGTGTGGAGCTCATGCGGAACTGAGCTCGGCGCAAACGCTGTTGTTGACAGGGTAGGGCAGTTGGAGCCAAAGGTTCTGTTCACGGTAGATGGGTACCTTTACAAGGGCAAGGGTTTTGACTTCACAGCCAACGTCAAAGAAGTTGCGAAAGCAATTCCTTCAATCGAAAAAGTCGTTGTTTTTCCTTACATGAAGAAAGATCCCGATATCTCGACGATTCCGAACGCTGAGCTGTGGGACGATTTCGCTTCGGAAGAGAAGGAGATCAAATTCGAGCAAGTCGAAGCGAATGAGCCAGTTTACATAATGTTCAGCTCTGGCACAACGGGAAAGCCGAAGTGCATGGTGCAATCTGTTGCTGGAGTACTCGTGAACCACCTCAAAGAGCTCATTTTGCACACCGATCTCAAGAGGGGGGAGAGAATTAGCTACATAACTTCCCCAAGCTGGATGATGTGGAACTGGCTGATGAGCTCCCTAGCGGTGGGCGCGACAATCGTGATCTACGATGGGAATCCCCTGTTTCCAGATTGGAGAACGATGTTTAGGCTAATAGATGAAGAAAAGGTAGCGGTATTTGGCTGTTCTGCAAGCTACATCTACGCTTTGATGACCGCAAATGCAAAGCCGAACGCGGAGTTCAAACTCGAATCCCTGAGGGAGATCTCGCAAACGGGCTCACCGCTCTCGGCAGAGGGCTTTAGATGGGTTTACGAGAACGTAAAACGAGACCTTTGGTTCAACTCGATTTCTGGTGGAACAGATATCAACGGCTGTTTCTGTGCAGGCTCGCCAACGCTTCCGGTTTACGCTGGCCAGCTTCAAGCTCCCGCGCTCGGAATGAAAATCTTTGCCTACGATGAAAATGCAAATCCGATTTTTGATCAGCCTGGAGAACTTGTATGCGAAAAACCGTCGCCTTCAATGCCAATTTACTTCTGGGGGGATAAGGGCTTCAAAAAATATCGCGAAACATATTTCGAGTTCTACGCAGATAGGGGTAAGAACGTCTGGAGACACGGCGACTATGTGATCTTCCACTCGAAGACTGGAGGAATAACATTCCTTGGGAGAAGCGATGCGACGCTCAAAATCTCTGGAGTTAGAATTGGAACTGCTGAGATCTACAACGTTGTCGAGAAATTGCCGGAGATCGCAGATTCTTTGGCAACCTCTCAGGAGTGGAAGGGAGATCAAAGGTTAATACTCTTTGTGAAGCTGAAACCGGGCTACAAGCTTACGGAAGAACTAAAGAAAAAGATAAAAGATGAGCTGCGCAAGAAAGCTTCGCCGAGGCACGTGCCTGCGCTTATACTCGAAGCACCAGACATTCCCTACACAGTAAACATGAAGAAGGTTGA
>JAVZNF010000003.1:0-108468 GCA_038882935.1 Archaeoglobaceae archaeon
GGCAAAATGTTTCCCTCGTCGTCGACAACGACTGCAAGCGTATCTGGCATTGGAATGCCGATGCTTCCCTCTTTGTTCAATCCGTAAAGCGGGTTTGCATGCGTAACTGGTGAGGTTTCGCTTAAACCGTAACCTTCAACGAGCTTTCCTCCGGTAGCACTTTCGAAGTTTCTCTTGAGCTCCAGTGGCAACGGTGCAGCTCCGCTTATACAAGCTCTGATGGATGATATGTTGTATTTCTTCCTCTCTGGGAAGTTCAAAACCGCGGCATACATCGTCGGAACACCGCAAAATATCGAGACCTTGTATTTGTCTATGAACTTCAGAATTGTCTTTATGTCCCTTGGATCCGGAACGAGGACGATTGTAGCGCCAAAGGCGATGGGTGCGTTGAGCGAGGTTGTCATACCGTAGCTGTGGAAATACGGGAGGACTCCGATGTATACGTCGCTCTCCGGGTTCTTGTCTGGGAGCCACTCAAGAACTTGATAAGTGTTCGCAACCAAGTTGTAGTGCGTGCTCATAACAGCCTTTGGCACACCAGTCGTTCCGCCTGTATAGAGAAATACTGCGACGTCTTCTTTCGGATTTATCGTTGGTCTTTCCCTTGAAGGAGGATGTTTCACGACTTCGTTCCAAAATGCGACGTCTCCTCTTTTCTCAATCTTAACTTTCTGCTTTTTGAGTGGATACAATACGTTGAGCGGGAAGGGCAAGAAGTCCTCGATCTTGCAGATGATCGCCTTCTTGAGTTTTCCCTCATTTAGTATTTTTTCTATTCTCGGATAAACCATCTCGATGAAGAAACCCGCTTCCGCTTCACTGTTCTCGACTATGTATCTAATCTCCCTCTCCGTGTAGAGCGGATTGCACTGCACAACAGTCGCACCAGTCTTAAGGACTCCGTAGTAAGCAATGACATAGTGCGGTGTATTCGGAAGATCGAGAACGACTTTGCTTCCTTTCCTTATCCCAAGGCTGTAAAGATACCCCGCAACTCGATCACTCAACTCATTCAGTTCTTTGTAGCTTATTTTTTTACCGTAAAAAATCAGTGCAGTCTTGTTTGGATTCTTTTTTGCACTTTCTTCGAGCAAGCTGTAGAGAGGTATCTCTGGGTAGTCTATGTGATCCCGAACGCCCTTGTCGTAGTGCTTTACCCATATCCGCTTAACTTCCTCAGGTCGAACTTCCATTATCGATTTTCCCTCGACTCCAAGCATGTGCACCCCTTCAAAGAATAAGTATAAATATCTTTTGACATCGACGCTTTTCGTTCGCGTGGATTTACAAAAGGTTATTAAGTCGAAAGATCAGTGGCGATGTGGAACTTGGCTGTCTTTCATTGTCACATAAAAAGGCGAAGGTTGAGGAGATAGAGAGAATCGTTAAAGATCCCAATCTCCTTCTCATCTTGAAATCATACTCCTTCTCCGAATTCGCCCTTTTAACGACCTGTAACAGGTTCGAAGTCTATGCTTATAGCGACGAGGTTGCTTTAAAGCTTGAAAAATTAGCCAAAGAGCTCGGAATCGAAAATGCAGAGCTTTACATCGGTGAAGATTGCCTGCGCCACTTAATGCGAGTCTGCGCTGGTATAGAGTCGATGATCGTTGGGGAAAACGAGATCCTTGGACAAGTAAAGAGATCGATTTGCAGATGCGAAAACCTCGGCTTCGCGGGCGAGAATCTGAAGAGAATTTTCTCAAAGGCTATTCAAGTCGGTAGTAAGGTTCGCAGAGAGACTGAAATATCAAAAAGAGCTTTGAGCATAGGTTCTGCAGCGGTTGAACTTGCGGAAAAGGTTCTCGGGTCTCTGCAAGGAAAGAAAGTTCTCGTTGTCGGCGCTGGAGAGATGGGGGAACTCGTGGCGAGGTCGATAAGGAAAGATGTGGAAACGATCTTCATCGCAAATCGCACGTTCTCGAAAGCTGAAATGCTTGCGAAGAGGTTAAACGGAACTGCAGTCAAATTCGACAGACTCGAGGAATTCTTAAGGATTTGCGATGTCGTGATCTCAGCAACTTCTGCACCACACGTCGTAATAACGAAGGAGATCGTAGAAAGGGCTATGAGCAAAAGAGAGAGAAAACTTGTCATCATCGACATCGCATTGCCGAGGGACGTAGAAGATGCTGTGAAACTAATTCCAAACGTCGAACTATTCACAATAGACGACTTGAGAGAAATAAGCGAAAGAAATCTCACATCAAGACTTTCAGAAGTGAAGAAGGTTGAAGAGATAATAGAGAAGGAGCTTGAGCATTTTAAACTATACTGGAAAGAGCTTGAAGCGAAAAGGGCGATAGATGCGATGTATTCCCTCGCAGGAAAGTTCATAGATGAAGAAGTTGAAGAGTTGTGTGCAAAGCTCAAAAAGCTTGGGGTAAATGGGAATGTGAAACCCATGATTAAAGCGTTCGCGATCTCGCTCATAAAGAAGTTCTTGAGCGAGCCGACTGAGAAACTGAAAATTGCAGCGAGAAATGGAGACTTGGAGCTAATAAATGCGATTGTAGAGGTGTTTGGGGATGGTAAAGTTTCCAGAGTTGAGAATGAGAAGGCTGAGGAAGGAAAATCTAAGAGCGTTGTTTCGGGAATCGAGGCTCAGGACTGAGGAGCTTGTAGTTCCGATTTTTGTCGATGAAACTGCGAAGGAGAAAAAGGAGATTTCTTCAATGCCCGGATACTATCGCATTCCAATACACGAGGTTGCAAAAGAGGTTTCTGAATGCATGGATCTCGGACTAAAGGCTTTCATCTTTTTCGGAATCCCAAAGAAAAAAGACGAAATTGGAAGTGAAGCTTTAAACGACGACGGAGTGGTCCAAAAAGCTGTTAGACTCGCCAAGAAGGAGTTTCCCGATGCGGTAATAATAACCGACGTATGCCTTTGCGAATACACAACCCATGGACACTGTGGAGTCGTTAAAAATGGTAGAATTTTGAACGACGAAACCCTACCAATCCTCGGGAAAATCGCTGTAAGTCACGCAAAGGCTGGAGCGGACATCGTTGCGCCCTCGGGAATGATGGATGGAATGGTAAAGGCAATAAGAGTTGCGCTTGACGGCGAAGGATTTAGTGACGTCGCAATAATGAGCTACGCTGCGAAGTTTGCATCGAATTTTTACTCACCTTTCAGGGAAGCTGCTGAAAGCGGTTACAAGTTCGGAGATCGAAAAACTTACCAGATGGACTTCCACAACAGCAACGAAGCACTAAGAGAGATCGAACTTGACATCAACGAGGGCGCAGATATCGTTATGGTGAAACCTGCGCTTGCTTACTTGGATGTGATCCGAAGAGCGAGAGAGAAATTCTTGGTCCCATTGGCTGCATACAACGTAAGCGGTGAATACGCGATGGTGAAATCTGCGATCGAAAGAGGTTGGCTGAGCAAGGATGCGATTTACGAAATCCTCATTGCGATAAAAAGGGCAGGGGCAGATTTAATAATCACTTATCATGCGAAGGAAGTTGCGGAACATCTCTGAGCTAATTTTATATTCTAAAACTTCGTAGGACTTGCGATGAAGGTCGACATCGAAAAGCTTAGATTTGGCACCGAGCTTGTGAAGCGCGGATTTGCGAAGATGCAGAAGGGAGGAGTCATAATGGATGTTACGAACGCAGAGCAGGCAATAATTGCGGAAGAGGCAGGAGCGGTTGCGGTAATGGCTCTGCACAAGGTTCCAGCAGATATTAGGGCGAGCGGAGGGGTTGCAAGGATGGCGGATCCCAAGAAGATCGAAGAGATAATGGATGCAGTTACGATTCCAGTAATGGCAAAGTGCAGAATTGGACACATCGCAGAGGCAAGAGCTTTGGAGGCATTGGGAGTTGATATGATTGACGAAAGCGAAGTACTAACACCTGCGGATACGTTCTTCCACATATACAAGAAAGACTTCACGGTTCCGTTCGTCTGCGGGGCAAGGAGTTTGGGCGAAGCCGTGCGAAGGATCTGGGAAGGCGCTGCAATGATAAGAACAAAAGGTGAAGCAGGAACTGGAAACGTTGTTGAAGCTGTGAAGCACATGCGCATAATAAATCACGCTATCTACTTGGTTCAGAACGTAAGCGAAGAAAAGCTCTACTCCGTAGCGGAGAAGTTTGCTTCACGCTACTTGGAGCTTTCGAGACTCGTTAAGGATGAAATTGCCCTGGAGATTGAAAAAGAGATCGTCTACGAGAGATTTACGTTTGACGAAATCGTAGATGGAATCTACGAAATACTACTTGAAATTAGAGATCTCGGAAGGCTTCCAGTTGTGAACTTCGCAGCCGGTGGCGTTGCAACTCCAGCCGATGCTGCGCTGATGATGCGCCTTGGCGCTGATGGAGTTTTCGTTGGTTCTGGAATCTTCAAGTCCTCAAATCCGCAAAAGTTTGCAAAAGCGATAGTTGAAGCAGTACAGCACTACGATGAGCCAGAAGTTGTTGCAGAAGTGTCAAAAGATCTCGGAGAGGCTATGAAGGGCGTTGAAGTTTCAAAACTGAGCGAAAACGAGCTCTTGCAGACAAGGGGAGTATGAGAGTAGCGGTCGTCGGTGTCCAAGGCGACGTTGAAGAGCATGTTTTAGCAACGAAAATGGCGATGAAAAATCTTGGAATAGATGGCGAGGTTGTTGCGGTGAGGAAAAGTGGTATAGTTTCAAAAAGCGACGCAGTCATAATTCCTGGCGGGGAGAGCACGACGATAAGCAAGTTAATCTTCGCAGATTCTATCTCAAAGGAGATTGTAGAACTCGCAGAAATCGGAAAACCTGTGATGGGGACTTGCGCTGGTTTGATCGTACTCTCAAAGTTTGGAGACGAACAAGTGGCGAAAACGAGAACAAAACTTCTCAAACTCCTAGATGTTAAAGTCAAGAGAAACGCCTTTGGTAGGCAAAGAGAGAGCTTTCAAACAAAGCTTGAGATGAAAAAAGTTGGAGAAGTTGATGCGATCTTTATAAGGGCCCCGATTATCGAAGAGGTTGGCAAAGACGTTGAGATCCTCGCAGAGTTCGAGGGAAAGATAGTTGCGGTTCAACAGGGAAAGATCCTCGGCTTAGCTTTCCATCCTGAGCTTTCGACAACAAAGGTGCACGAGTTCTTTTTAAGTCTTGCTGAGCCTTAGGTTTTTAGGGGGCGTTTGTCGCTAAAGCCCAAAACTGCTCAGGTATCGGGATAGAAGGAGAAAATTATAAATATCTTAAACACGCAATACTAACAATTTAAATATTAGGAGGTGAAAGTATGGAACTCGAACTGACCCAGATCCAGAAAGATATACTGTATGCGCTGATAACGCTTTACAAGAAGAAGTCTGGTGGCTCTATAAAAGGGGAGGAAATTGCAGAGCTGATTAACAGAAACCCTGGCACTGTAAGAAACCAGATGCAAGCTTTGAGGGCTCTTGGACTCGTAGAAGGCGTTCCAGGACCAAAAGGTGGCTATAGACCGACCTCAAAAGCTTATGAGTTGCTTTCGATTACAAAACCAGAGGAGAGCGTTGTTGTCCCAGTGATAATAAACGACACCGTCGCCGAAGATCTCTCAGTCGAAGAGATCGATTTACCATCGATATCCCATCCAGAGATTTGTCAAGCGAGAGTAAGACTACTTGGAGACATAAAGAAGATCGCCCCAGGAGACAGGGTTACGTTTGGTCCTACGCCTGTAAACGAGATCGTAATTTCGGGCAAAGTTGTTGGCAGAGACGACACTGCAAACACCGTGATTGTAGACATCGAAAAAATCGTAGCCTTGCCAAAAGATACAGTAGGCGAGCATATGAGCTCTCCAATAATAACGATCGATGCGGATGCGAAAGTTATCGATGGTGCAAAGCTCTTGGCTGAAAAACAAATCTATTGTGTTCCAGTGAAGAAAGACGGAAAATTCGTTGGCATTTTAACGCTCGACCACATCACAAAGGCTGTCGCTGAAGGTAAGCTCGAAGCAAAGGTAGAGGAAGTGATGAGACCAAAGATCGTGCTCGTTGAAAAAGACACAAAAATAAGGGAAGCGATTAGACTCATGAGAGACGAAAAAGTCAGAATTCTCGTCGTTACGGACAAAGGCGAGCCTGTTGGTGTGATAACAGACCAAAAAATTTTGACGAAGCTCGCACCAGAGCAATAGTTTTTTATTCAAAACCTTTTATAAATGCTCTTACGTTTTTTCCGAGAACTCGATGATTATAACCGCCCTCGAGAACTGCAAAGCGCTTTGCATTTCTCTTTTCACAAATCTCGGCAATTATCTTCCCAATCTCCGTGTAGTCTTCGGTTTCAAGCAAACCTCCCCAGTCTTCTTTGTGCCTATCAAAACCCGCAGAGACAGCGACGACTTCGAAATCGCTTCCTTTGAGAAAATCCTCTATGCCTCCGATGTTATTACCGCTCATGTGGTAATACTTAACGCTCTCATCACCTCTGAAAACGTTCGCAGTTCCATCGCCAAAGTGAAGATCGAAGTCGACGATTACTGCGCTCTTAACTTTCCCTTCCACGAGCATCTTCCTCACCGCGATTGCTACATTGTTAAAGTAGCAGAAACCCCAGGCACTGTCTGGACTTGCATGATGCCCTGGAGGGCGTATCAGAGCAAACGCTGGCTCTGCAAAAGCGATTTTTGAAGCTAAGATTGCTCCACCGACTGCGAGCATTGCAACATCGAACACTTCTCCTTCGCTTTTCACGAACTCGTAGTGTGCCTTTGTGTGAACGAGGAGTATATCGTCTTCCGTTGCTTTCTCGGGCTGAACAAACTCGTAATCCCTTAGCTCCCGAACAATTGCTTCCATCCTTCCAGCTTCAGCGGCTGGATCGGATGCGTAAACCTTGTAGAAATCTGGATGGAACACGATTTTCATAATCCTATTTGGCTCGAGTTAAAATCTCTTTTGCTAACGTTCAGGAGCTCGTGATATGCGTCGACGTTTCTATCGGTTAAGGAGTAGTTTCGTTTTCTGTATTCCCTTATCCTCTCGAGGTCGAGCTCGGAAACGATCGCTTCTTCGCAATCTTCACGCTTACTCTTCGCCAATATCCCATCGAAACTCGCAATCAAGCTCCTTCCAACGACTTCTGCTCCTGTGAAAGTTCTGCCGAAACCACCAGCTTTCACTATAGCGTAACAGTTGTCGAAGGATCTTGCGAAGTATAGGCAATGCCTAAGCTCTGTTCCAGGGAGATCGGAGTGTTTGAAAGACACAACTGGGTTCAAAGCTACTTCCACACCTTTAAGTCCAGCAACTCTACAGAGCTCCGGGTAAAGAATGTCTGCACAAACCAAAATGCAAAACTTCGCTTTCCTCACACTAAATACGTTCAATGCTTTCCCCGGGCTTATACCAAGAACTCTTTCGGTCTTAGTTGGGTGTATCTTGTCCTGATATGCAACCGCATCTCCGTTGTCGAAAACAACTGCCCTGTTGTAGATCGTTTCCGCCTTATAAACAACGTTCCCAACCGCAACGACTTTGAATTCCCTGCTAATCCTCTTCAAAAAATCGATCGTCTTCTCGCTGATTGTAAGCGATAGTTCAGCGTAGGAAAAGTATTCCGGGAAAAGTAATATCTCAGCGCCTTTTTCGATTGCGCTCAACGCTGTTTTCTCAGCACTTTTCATGTCTCCGATTCTGCATTGGATTGCCGAAACTTTCAACTCTCCTCACCCCGCAACAATCGATCTTCGCTCTAAACGGCTCCCCAAACTCCTTCAGGGCTTCGTATCCTCTATAAGCAAAAACTGTCTTTCCAAGCATTGCCATTGTTGCAAGACCGCCTTGGCTTTCGACTGCCTCGACCACATCTCTCACAGGCTCTATCAGCCCAGTCTCCTCAGCGAATCCCCTTGAAGTTCTGAAGAGATTTTCGAGACTCGGAAATCGCATGAACTCCTTAATCCACTTCTTTCCAATCTCGGAGATTTTACTCCTGTTTCCCGAAAGAACCTCCTTTGTTGAGATTTGTCCGAGACTCAAGAACTCGAACTCGAAGTTCCAAGCAAACCGCTCCACAATTGCTTTCGATGGGCAACTTGCGCTTTTTCTTATCACCAAACCAGAAAAAGCCTGGGTTACGACTGTTCCAAGACCCGTGAGGTTCACGACTTCTGCCTCGTGCGCAACATCGAAATTTTCAACTGCTGGCTTGTCGGAGAGAAAAGCAGTCGCGACCGCGCATGCGCCGCTCAAGCCAAAACCACAGCCGAGCGGAAGAGAAGTTCTCAGATCAACTCCCGGGATTTTGAGTTTCTTGAGCACAAACTCCACGGTCGGAAACTTGATTTCTTTTCCGTTGAACCGCAGGGAGTTCGAGAGGGTTGCGTAAACACCACGATCTATCGTAAAGCTAACTCCGTAACTTCCCGAGTCTTTTGGATCCGACTTTACCTCTGGAGCGAATATACAGCTGATCGCAGAGGGACAGAAGATCATACGCAATCTTCGAGATAAATCTCGACTATTTTCCTTGCAACTTCGCTTTTCATTCCCTCGATCCACTCCGAACGCTTTTCAGTCACAACGACGACCCTTGTTTCTAAGGTGCCCATGCCCTTCTCGAGAACGTCGTTCGCAACTACCATGGAAAGCTCATCGCTCTTCAACCTTTCTTTCGCAATTCCCTCCAGCTCTTCATCGCTAATTCCCGTTTCAGCCTTAAAACCGATTATTTTCCCATTGTAGACTTTTCTAACTTCTTTTATGATCTTTGGCGCTTCTTTCAGTGTCAGAACTACTTCTTTTGCGGTTTTTATTTTCTTCTTCTCCATCTCAACAACGAAGTCAGAAGGCGCAGCTGAAGAGACAAAGAGCTCGCAATCCTTGAGCTCCGCCAAAACTGCGTTCAGCATATCCCTAACAGAAATTACCCTTATTTCTTTGAAGTTAGGTAGATCGATTCCGAAGTTCTTCGAGGTTACAAAGGCAACGCTTGCCCCCCTTCGCCATAATTCCAACGCAATCTCCTTCCCCATCAGCCCAGAGCTTTTGTTGCTGATGAACCTGATGGGATCTATGTGCTCATAAGTCGGTCCAGCTGTCACTACAACCTTTTTTCCTGCGAATTCCTTTGGATAAAGTGCTCTCTCGACGTGGAGACAAATTTTTTCGATGTCTGCAAACTTTGCTTTCCCTTCCTCGATTTTTGGCTCTATTATTTCGATCCCCATTTTTCTAAGCTTTTCAACGTTTTCGAGAACTCTCGGGTTTTGAATCATAGCCTCATGCATTGCTGGAGCTACCAAAATCGGCTTTCCAGACCCCAAGGCGGTGGTTGCGAAAGTCGTTACCGCCGTGTCGTCGATTCCGTTTGCAATCTTTCCAATTGTGTTCGCAGTCGAGGGCGCAATTAGGTAAAGATCCGCAATCCCATCGACGCCGAGGAATTTCACGTGCTCAACTTCGCCTGTTATCTCTGTCACAACCTTGTTTCCAGTTGCAAATTGAAGCGCATAGGGGTGGATAATCTTTGTTGCGTTCTTGCTCATCACCGCATAAACTTCAGCTCCCCTCCTTATGAGTTCTCGGGCGAGCTTCACGGCTTCGACTGCTGCAATGCTTCCAGTTACTCCAAGAACGATTTTCTTACCCCTAAGCCTTTGGCTCTTCACGCCTCTTATCCTCTCCACGTGCATACTTCACTCCCCGCTCAAACACTCCAAACTCACCAAACTCCATCGCCTTCCTATACCTTACGCGCCTAAGCAAATCCTCGAGCGCATCCATACCTTCAAGCTTTCTGAGCTTTCCAAGCTGTATAATCTCCTCCGCCTTCGGAAATCCAGCTTCGGCGACCAGGATTTTCTGCGGAATCTGGACGCGCTCCTTCTTAACAATCCTTCTCAACGCAGACTCCCAAGCGCTTCTCCAAGGAACATCATAGGCGATCTCCTTTGTGAAGTAGTTCGTTCTCTCTACGATTATCAAATCGTACGGGCAAGCGTTTTCGCATGCTCCACAGTAGATGCAAAATCTCTCGTTAAAGTAAACCCTCTTCCTGTCCTCGGAGACAAACCAAACCTTGTTGAACTTGCATATTGCCAAGCAAGCACCACAACCAATCGGATCACACCTCGACATCCTTGCCTCGAAAAGTCTAAGATTTCCCTCTATCGGCTTCAAGGTCTTCGCTGCGTCGTATGGGCAAACTTCCTCGCAGTATCCACAATTCGAGCAGATTTCTTGGTCTATTGTTATGTTTGCGATTTTTTCTGGCAACTCAAACGATATCCTTTTTCCTTCGACTTCTATCGCATTCTCAGGGCAGACCTCTTCGCAGAGCTTGCAGTAGTCGCAAAGAGTTTCATCGATCAATATGTCGCTGTAGGGCACTATATCGTTGGGAACGACTTTTTTCTCCACCATTCTAAAGACATCGCAAAACTCCGCACAGATTCCACAAAGGTTGCACTTTTCTCGATCTATTTTCACACTCCCTTTGATCCCTTCATTTCTCTCGGCGATATATTGCCTTCTCAGTAGAACTTCCCTTTTTATCGCCCCTGTGGGGCAGACTTTGTAGCAGAGTGTGCACTTTCTGCAACGCTCGTTCTTATAGGTGAACCTCACAGGTGAAAGAGGTAGAGAAGATTTCTCGATCTTCTCTCCATTTACGTAAAACTCGAAGGCGTTGAACGGGCAGAAAGAGTAACAGATTGCACAGTATGCGCATTTCAGGTGATCTATTATAACGGGGGGCATTTCCAAGCCTTTAGCAATCTCGTGCACCGGACCAAGTTCGATTGCGTTCACTGGACACGCGAAAACACAAACTGCACAACCATTACACTTTTTGTAATCGTAAACAAGCTCTCTTAGCTCGTCCTCTGTTTTTTGAATGCACTTTATCTTCTCCCCAACCTCAATTTCCCTTTCGATCATAAAAACTCCTTGGGATTAAGCGTTGGAGCATCATGCAGTCCACAAGGACTAAAGCAACCATCGCCTCCGCAACGGGAACAATCCTCGGAACGATGCACGGATCGTGTCTACCCTTAACGCTTATCTCGACTTCCTCCATTTTCTCCAAATCCACACTCCTTTGCTTTCTCGAGATCGAAGGTGTTGGCTTCACTGCAATTCTCATTACCAACTCCTCGCCGTTCGTAATCCCTCCAAGAATTCCTCCCGCGTTGTTCGTTAAAAAACTTATCTTTCCATCCCTCAACATCATCTGATCGTTGTTCTCGCTACCCCTAAGCTTGGCAACATCAAAACCTCGACCTATTTCGAAACCCTTGACAGAAGGTATGCTCATCAACGCAAAAGCTAAGTAAGCGCTTATTTTTCCAAAAACAGGCTCTCCGAGTCCTGGAGGCACGTTTTTTGCAACTATTTCAACGATCCCTCCAACGCTGTCTCCCTCGCGCATCGCTTCCCTGATCCTCTCCTTCGCAATTTCCTCCTTCTCAGGATCTGGACACCTTATCGCACTCTTTTCTGCGATTTCAAAAGCCTTTTCGCTGTTTTCCACTCTAAAACTGATTCCTGCAATCTCTTTTGCGTATCCAAAAACTCTGATGTTGTATTTGGATAGGAGTAACTTTGCAATCGCCCCCGCTGCAACTCTTGCAACTGTTTCCCTCGCTGACGCTCTTCCACCTCCACGCCAGTCGTAGATTCCGAACTTCGCATAGTAGGCGAAATCCGCATGCCCTGGACGGGGGATGTTCTTAAGAGCCTCGTATGGCCTCGAATCCACATCAACGTTCTTTATAATCATCGAAATCGGAGTACCGAGCGTGATGCCGTCGAGAACACCAGAAAGAATTTCCACTACATCCTCTTCCATTCTCTTCGACGCAAATTCCCCTCCGGGTTTTCTTCTTTCCATCTCCCTTCTTATGAACTCCTCATCTATTTTTAGCCCTGCTGGGCATCCGTCGATTGTGCATCCGACTGCTTTTCCATGGCTTTCTCCCCACGTCGTGACCCTGAAAACATATCCGAAGGAGTTCATCAACCTACCTTTTTTCCTGGTGATTTTAATACCTTCGCCAACACACAAATTCAGAAAAATTAATTAGCTGAAAAACTGCAGCGTAGCTAATGAAAGCTCGAGACATTATGAATCCAAAGGTCATCTACGCAACTTTGCCGAGCAACAGAGACACTTTACTCCAGATGTTCAAAGAGTACGGAATTTCGGCGGTTCCAGTCTTAAAAGACGGCAAATTAGTCGGTATAGTGACGAGGAAAGACTTGCTAAGAAAGATCGATGAAAATCAGCTTGCGTTGCTGATGACACCAAACCCTGTAACAGTAAACGTGGACGACAGCGTTGAGAAAGTTGTGAAGATATTCAGCAAAACTCCGTTCCGAAGATTGCCAGTGCTGGATGGAGAGAAGCTTGTCGGCATCATAACAGTTAGAGACATCGTGAAAAAGATTGCCGAGATGAATTTAGATGTTGAGGTTAGAAAATACGTGAGCCCGCAAATCGTCTGCGTTTGGGAAGAGACACCGTTGAAAGTCGTTGGAGAGATTATGAGACTTAGCAACGCTGAAATCTGTGGAGTTCTGAACGAAAACGATGAGCTTGTTGGAATTGTGGACGAGAAGATAATGCTCAGCGAGGCCCTAATCGAAGACTTCCTAATCCAGTCAACACACTCGTCTTCGAGCGACACCGACGACAAATGGAGTTGGGATGGGATGAGGGATCTTACGGTTAGATACTTTGAAATGAGCGTCGTAAAACTGCCCAAGGATCCTGTGAAGAGGTTCATGAAACCTGCAGATTTTGTCTATCCACAGACAAGCGTATCAAAGTGTGCAAAGAAGATGGTGAATTACGATCTCGACTGCATTCCCGTGCTCGACTCTTTCAACAGGGTTGCAGGGATTGTGAAAGACAAGGAGCTGATAAAAGTCTTGCTCGATGTTCAAAAATAAAGAAGAAGTTCGTGAATTCGTTTGGAAGAAAATAGCACCATTTTGCAGTTTTCCTCCCCCATACGGGAGGATACCGAATTTCAGAACAGCGAAAAAAGCCTGTGAGAAGATAAGAGAATTGGAAGAATACCAAAGGGCTGAATGCATCTTCTCCGCTCCGGATTCCGTTCTTCTTAGACTGCGGGAAATAGTTCTTGAAGATGGAAAGACACTTCTCGCAGTTCTTCCAAGAATGACGGGTTTTGTTGTCCTAAAGGAAAGGGTAAAGCCTACGATTGGAGCCCTAAAACATGCCAAAAGGGCTGACCTTGCAAAGCTGAAGGGAAAGGTTGGAGTGTTTGCACAGGGTTGCGTTGCGGTCGATTTGAATGGAAACAGAATAGGGAAGGGGAGTGGATTTGGAGACAGAGAGTACGAGATATTGAAAAAGAGTGGAGTCTTGGCTGAGAATGCAATCTTTGTAGTCGTTGCCCACGAAATCCAGGTGTTTTCGGACTTAAGCTATTTGATGCAAGAACACGATGCCAAGGCAGACGTGATCTTGACACCGGAAAAAATAATAAGGGTTAGATCTGATCGAAGGTCATTATTCTGAGCGAAGTTGGTAGCTTGACAACGCTTCCTAGCTTAACACCTATGATGTAGTTTATATCCTTCTTCGCCGCCACGTCAACGAGTCTCTGCGTTATCACACCGTCGAAGATTATTATTGAGCCCCGAATGTTGTTGTTCTTTAAAGTTTTCACGAGATCTCGTACCGGGACTTCTTTTATCAGGTTCAGGTTCTTGTCCAAAATCCTCGCAAGTAGCTTTCCTTCCACTCTTTCCTTGTGGGCCTTCAAGTTCTCCGGGTTTTGCTCCTTTACTTCCTTCTTCAAAACGTGTATTTGCTCAACTGGAACCTTGTTTCTTAGCGATTTCAGAATCTCCTTTAACGTCAGATCCTCCACTCCCTTCCCCTCTGGCGCTCTCGCAACAAAGTCTATGTCCGCAACTTGAAGTAACTCCTTTAGGATTAGTTCTCCCCCTCGATCACCATCGAGAAATGCGGTGACTGTTTTCTTTTTGCTCAACTCAATAATCGTTTTCGGTATGTTTGTCCCTTCGACAGCTATAACGTTCCGTATTCCATGCCTAAGTAAGTTTATAACGTCTGCCCTACCTTCCACAACGATTATCGCATCCGACTCATCGATCGCCGGTCCTGCGGGGAGCTTTTCTTCGCCGTATTCAACGACTTCATCGACTCTAAGAGATTGCTTTACTAGCTCCGTAATTTTCTCTGACTCGATCTCCGGTTCTTCGAACAACTCCTTTAGAATTTCCATTGACCTCTCAACTATCTTTTTTCTCTTCGTCGCCCTGACGTCTTCGATCTTCTTAACTTCAATCCTCGCAGAGCAAGGTCCAACCCTTTCGATTGTTTCGAGCGCTGCAGCGATAATTGCGGTTTCGATTTTGTCGAGACTTGAAGGGATCTTTATCTCGCCGTAGCTCTTTCCGCCCCTGCTCTCAACCTTGACTTCTATTCTTCCTATTCTGCCAGTCTTCTGCAGTTCCCTGAGATCGAGATCGTTGCCAAGTAATCCCTCAGTTTGACCAAAAATAGCACCAACTACATCTGGACGCTCAATAACTCCATCAGCTACGATTTCAGCGTGAATGAGATACTTAGTTGTATCCGGCACCTTCATCATAGAACCATCCTCTAAACTCATCCAAAAAACGTTGTCCTCACTCCATAAATAACTTATCCGCTCCTAGTGAGTTCCTCAATGGCCCTTATAACTTCTTTTCTCGTGAAAGGTTTCTTTAGAATCATATCGACACCAGCTTCCATCGCCTTTTCTCCTTTTGATCCCGCATATGCGGTGATTGCTATAATCTTGGCTTTTGGATTGATTTTCTTTATTTCACGAATTGCATCTATTCCCCCCATCACAGGCATCATTATATCCATCAAAACGATGTCTGGTTTTTCCTTTTCGTATTTCTCAACAGCCTCTCGTCCATTTGACGCTTCGACGACCTTATAATCTTTCAGCATAATCTTGAGGATTTCTCTCATCGCTGTCTCATCATCGACAATCATCACGCTTTTCATCGTGAAACGTGCGCTAAAGAATTTAAAAGCCTATCGCAAAACTTTGAGTTGAAAAATTTCGAAAACGTTATTTATTAGTGAGCGAAGTTTACGCATGGCAGTTAAAATCTATGTTGTTGGGCACAAAAACCCGGACACGGACACGGTTTGTTCTGCAATAGCGTTTGCGTACCTCTGGAACAAATGGAAGGAAACTGGGGCAATGAGCGATGTTATGAAAATAGAAGATGAAGCGGTTCCAGCGGTTCAAGGCGATCTCAACGCAGAAACAAAATTTGTGCTCGATAAATTCGGGATGAAAGCTCCCGAGAAGCTTCTGGATGCGACAGGAAAGAAAGTCGTGCTCGTAGATCATTCCGAGAGAGCACAAACCTTAGACAACATCGACAAGGCTGAAATCGTTGCAATCGTTGATCACCACAAAATAGGAGACGTTACAACACCCAATCCCATACTGTTCTTCAACTTGCCAGCAGGAAGTACCGCGACTGTTCTAAAAGTCTTGTTCGACAAAACCGGAGTGCAGATTCCGAAAGATATTGCGGGGATAATGCTTGCTTCGATCCTGAGCGATACCGTGATATTCAAATCCGCAACAACAACTGCGCTCGATAAGAAGGTTGCAGAAGAGCTTGCCAAAATAGTGGGTATCTCAGATCTGACAAAGTTTGGAATAGAAGTGAAAGGAAAGCTATCGGAAGTCGCAGGAATGACTGCAAAGCAGATCATGATGAGAGACTTCAAGGACTTCAACATGGGAGGAAAGAAGGTAGGCATTGGACAAATCGAACTCCTCGACCTCTCGCTAATCGAATCGAAAAAGGATGAGATCTACGAAGAGCTCGTGAAAAAGAAGACAGAAGGTTACCACAGCGTGTTCCTGATGCTCACAGACATTATGAAAGAAGGGACTGAACTACTTGCGGTAACCGATGATCCAAAAGTAGTCGAAAAAGCGTTCGGCAAGAAACTCGAGGGGAGAAGTGTCTGGCTACCAGGAGTAATGAGCAGAAAGAAACAAGTTGTTCCACCGTTGGAGAAGGCATTTTCTTAGCTTTCTTGCCTTTCATCCAAATCTTTTTTATCCGTGTTCAGACGTTTTTCTGTGAGAATAGAGAGACCCCGTGGAACGAGGGATTTTCTTCCAGAAGAGATGGAGAAAAGAAGAGATGTCGAGAAGAGGTTACGAGAAATTGCAGAGAGCTTTGGATACAGAGAAGTTGCAACTCCAACTTTTGAGCACTCGGAGCTCTTTAAACTAAAATCCGGTGAGGGAATAATCGAAGAGATGTATGTTTTCAAAGACAAATCTGAGAGAGAGCTCGCACTTCGCCCTGAGCTAACAGCACCAATAATAAGAATGTTCGTCAACGAATGTAGCAGAATGCCAAAGCCCCTGCGATTTTACTACATTGGCAACTGCTTCCGTTACGAGCGCCCACAGAAGGCGAGGTATCGAGAATTCTGGCAGTTTGGAGTTGAGCTTATCGGATCCGATTCGTATTTGGCTAACGCGGAAGTAATTTTCTTAGCCTATAAAATGCTGAAAAGCCTCGAAATAGATTTTGAGCTTAACATCGGTCATGTTGGAATCTTAAGATCGATCTTGAGTCCCTTGGGCGACAAAGCGGAGAGGGCGATGAGACTGATCGACAAAAACGATAAAAATGCCTTAAAGAGCTACTTTGATGAACTTCAAGTCGATGATGAGCTTGAAGAGAAAGTCTTTAGAGTTATGGAGTTAAAGGGTGGCAAGGAAGTTATCAGAGAGGCGAAAGAGGCCCTTGACTTCGACTTCGACTATTTGGAGAAGCTTTTGATGATGCTCGACTCGCTAAAGGTTGACTACAACCTCAACCTTGGTATCGCAAGGGGGTTAGATTACTACGTTGGCGTTGTTTTCGAGTGCTACGCAAAAGATCTTGGAGCTCAAAAGCAGATCTGTGGAGGAGGTAGCTACGAGCTTGCGACACTGTTTGGTGGTGTTAAAACTCCAGCAACCGGCTTCGCGATTGGCTTCGATAGAGTCTGCGAACTCGTGAAAGACACTCGCAAAAAGCAACCCGTTATTGCAGTTGTGAATTTCCCCGGATTTGAGAGCTTTGCGTTTGAGATTGCAACAAAAATACGCAACTCAGGCTTCGTTGCGATCGTCGATGTTATGGGGAGAAACCTAAGAAAACAGCTCAGCTATGCGAACGACGTAAAAGCTGACTACGCTGTGATAATAGGCGAAGAAGAATTCAAGTGTGGGGAAGTGAAGGTGAAAAATCTCTCGAGCGGTGAGCAGTTCAGCGTTAAAATCGAAGATCTCACCACTTTTCTTTCTGAGCTAAAGACAACAGGAACATGAAAACTGGTATTATTTCAAGACGTCCAACCCACATGTTCAGGATTAGAACAAGCTTCGCAAAATAACTGAGCTCCGAAAAACTTGGCGCACCAAAAACCGGTCCAATGTTTCCAAGGCTCGAAGCCGAAAAGGAGAGCGATGTTTCGAGATCGTAGCCCATCAAAGTGAGAATCAAAGATGAAAGAAAGAAAATGAAAATGTAAAGGATGAAGAAAGCTACGATTTCCTCGACGTTTTCTTTTTCGAGAACGTAACTGCCGTATTTTATCGACTTAACAGTCCTCGGCTCCATTAACTTGTAGATCTCCATGACGACGTATTTGAGCAAGATCACAAATCTTATTACCTTCAAGCCACCCGCAGTCGACCCACTGCAACCGCCAACCAACATTAAAACCAAAAGCACCATCTTCGCAGAACTGCTCCACTCGTTGACGTTCGCAGTTGTGAAGCCCATCGCAGTGAAAGAGATTGCCTGAAAAGCTGAGAATCTCAGCGATTGTAAGGTATCGCCATAGTTGGGAATGTTCACAATCGTAAGTATGAGCGTTGCAGCAGCTATAAGCGCAGTGTAAACACGGAGCTCGAGATCTGCGAGGGAGCGCAGTTGTTTGTTCGTAAGAGCGTAAATAAGTGCGAAATTCAAACCACCTATAAAGCCAAAGAACGCTATAACTGCTTCGATTCTCGCATCTTTAAACTTTGCGATGCTCTCCGAACTCGTGGAAAATCCGCCTGTGGAGATCGTAGTAAGCGCATGATTCAATGCATTGAATAAGTCTAAGCCGAAGAAGTATAGAGCTAAGATCTCGAGAATCGTAAGCACAAGGTAGAGCTGAAAGATCACCATCGCGACGTCACGAATTCTCGGCTTTACTTTTGGCAGAACTATCGTGGGATACTCGGCATAGAAGAGCAAAGATTTCTTTCTCATGGTGGGCAAAAATATCAGGGTAAGAACTACAACGCCAAAACCGCCGAGCCATTGTATAAAGCTCCTCCAGAATAAAATCGATGCCGGCAAAAGCTCAGGAGTTAAAACTGACATTCCGGTTGTTGTAAAACCAGACATACTTTCAAAAAAGGCATTGAGGGGGTCAATCGAGTAGAAGAGAAAAGGAATCGATCCAAAAATCGGAATTAAGAGCCATATGATCGCAACACTGATGTATGCGTCTTTTTCAGTGGAAATCTCGGGCTCTTTCTTCCTCGAGGCAAGTATAAAAATCAGTCCCATCGTAAAAGTCGACAAGAACGCAACTAAGAACGGCAAAAGACTCTCTCCTTCAAACAGCGAGATTGTCAGGGGTAGTAAAAATGCAAACGAGAAAGGTACCAATACTCTTCCGTTTGTGGCAAAAATGTAGTTGTAATTCATCCAAAAATCTCCCCGATCTTGTCTAGGTCTTCCCAAGACGAGCTCAAAATTACCCGATCGTTGTCCATCAACTGCATGTCCGCATATGGCAAGAGGCCCCTGCTCTCCCTAACAACAGCGATAACAATTGAGTTCTCAGGCAGATTGAGCTCAGATATTCTTTTGCCTACAACTTTATCGCTCTTGACAACAACCTCGACTATCAAAGAGCCCCTTACCTCGGCCAAGGTCTTTACTTCGATCTTTTCCATCATCAACTGCTTCAGAACTTCGATGACCGTGATGCTTCGAGGGTTTAAAACTTTGTCAACACCCACTCTCTCGAACACCTCTACGTAGTCTCTATTCTCAACCTTTGCAATAGCTTTCTTTGCGCCAAACTTCTTGCAGAGCAGAGAAATCATGAGGTTCTTCTCGTCGCTATCTGTCATCGCCAGAATCGCATCTGACTTCCCCACCTCCTCTTCTACAAGCATCTTCACGTTGAGATAATCTGCGTGTATCACCTTTATATCTTTGAACTTCTCGTTCAACTCTTCACATGCCTTCTTACTTGCACCAATAACCTTCACATTCACCCGAGTTTTGCTGAGGATTTCAACAATATAACTGCCGATGTATCCGGTTCCAAAGACTGTAACTCTTTTCACAGAAGGAACTCCAAAAACTTCTCTGAGTCTCCTTATCTCCGAACTCTTCCCGAGGATCTCTATTCTGTCCCCGGGCTCAATTTTTTCAATTCCGGGAGATAGAATTTCACCATTCCTAAAAATAGAAACAACAAGCGTTTCTGGAGGAAGCTTGATTTCGTTGAGACTGTGCCCAACGAAGGGGGACTCCTCCGCAACCTGAATCTCCAGAAGCTCCATTTCTTCGCCGAGGGTTACAACACCAAGAACAGGAAGTAGACCCGCAACTCTGACCGCTTCCTGTGCAAGCGCCAAAGATGGGCAAACAACCACATCAAACCCGAGGGGATGGAATTTGACAACTGGGGATTCCGTGTATTCTGGGTTTTCTATTCTTACAAGGGTTTTCTTAGCCCCGAGTCTTTTCGCGGTCAGAGCAGAGATTAGGTTAACCTCGTCGTTACCAGTCACAGCCAAAAAGTAATCTGCCTTCTCTACTCCGGCCTCTTTCAGGACTTTTAGATTTCCAGCATTACCTCGGATTGTTATTACGTCGAGCTCTGCAAAACGTTCCAGCTTATCTTTGTCCTTGTCTATTACGTAGACATCGTTTTTCTCACAAAGAGATTTTGCCAACTCATAGCCAACTTCTCCCGCTCCTGCGATCACTATTTGCATTGCTCTTCACTTTTTTTGAATGTTTATATCTTTTACTCATTCCAACAAGCAAAAGACCGAGCTCAAACATTGTCCCAAAGAGGATCAGGACCAAGATCTGGCTTATCCCGCTCAGGTTTGTGGGTGAGTTGAGTATTAACATCACAATCAGCAAATAAATCGGAAGCCTTAGTTTTTTCATTGTATCATAGTCCACGATTTTAAAGCGATCGAGCAGATAAACCGCTAGGGGAATTTGAAGCGAGATTGCAAAGAAGAAAGCTATGTTAACTGCGTTTCCAAGAGTTCTCCCGACTGAGAAAAACTCCTCCCCATAGGAGAACCTGTAGAGAAACGGAACAAGGAACTTGAAGGCAATGATTATCCCAAACAAAAAGAGAACGTAACTCGGGATCAAAACAGTTTTCAGAAACTTTCTCTCGTTCTCATACAACCCGGGCTTAGCAAAGAGATACAGCTCGAGCATCAGATAGGGATAGATCAAGATTAGCGTGAAGACAAGAGAGAGCGATAAGTTTAAAAAAATCCACTCCGTTACGCTGAACGCGAACATCTCTTCGCCAACGAGCTCACTCCAAAGCAATTTTATGATCTTTGGCGAAAAAATGAACACAACCGGCATAAAAACCAAGAGCAATATAAAGACTCTCCTGACCCTGCTTCTGAGCTCCGCGAGATGCTCAAATAAGCTCTGCTCTTTATCCTCCACAAAAATAACTTGTAGACAAAATTTAAGGTGTTTTGGCCCAGATAAAAAACTTTTAACTCTTAACGCCAAGTATTGATTTCGGGGACCTCTTTATCCTTCTTCTTTTCTTGCCCTCTGAAGTGAACTTCTGATTTGGTCCTGGCTTCTTGTAGTTCTGCCACTTCGTAGGCACAAGCCTATACTCGTTGCTGTTCCTCTTCTTGATCTTTATCCAAGTTACACTCCCCGTCTTCCCCATTGCCCTTCATTACGATCGCATTTTAAAAACTTTACCCTACAAGCACAAGGAATATATGCAGTTTTCACTTCCTACATATCATGAAAATAGTTCTCACCGCTGAACGTTGTCTCATGAGCAACTACAATGGAGCACTCTTCCTCGGATTCATGGGCTGTGCACCGAAAAATCTGGTACCCTCGCCCTTATTTTTCAGATTCGTATGTCCACCAGTTGCAATGGATAAGAACGGTGCAGTATTGGCTCCAAACGGAACAAGAAAGATCGAAGCGGCTCTGATCGAAAATGGCTTTGAGGTTATCGTCGTTCCGCCAGAGAAGATCGAGAAGTTCGCTAGGAAGGCAAAGGCTATTGGGATTACAACAAACGACCCCCTTGGCTTGGGACCAGCGTCGAGCACGTTTTCCGGGAGGTATGGGCTCGTAAAGGAAGAATCCTACAACGCTTTTTGCTTCAAGAGACTCGTGCAAAAAGTGAACGAGGTGAGCGATGCGAAGATTGTCGTTGGTGGTGCAGGCGCTTGGCAGTTGGCGGACGAGAAAATAATGAATGAGCTTGGAATAGACGTTGTTGTGATTGGGGAAGGGGAGAAAATTGCTCCCGAGATATTTGGAAAGATTTTGAATGGCGAGGACGTCCACGGGATTTTCTATGGCGATGTCGTCGAACAAATTCCCGTGAATCGCCGTGCTACAGTTGGTGGAATCGTTGAGATAGCGAGGGGTTGCGGAAGAGGATGCAAGTTCTGCCAACCAACGCTTCAAAGGCTCAGGAGCCGACCTTTGGCAGATATAATTGAGGAGGTGAAGGTGAACGCAAAGTTGAACAAGTTCGCTACCCTTCACGCTGAAGACGTGCTCAGATACAAAGCAAACGGGTTTGAAGTGAACAAAGGAGAAGTCTTAAAGCTCTTCTTCGAAACTTCCAAGATCTGCAAAATTGGGATCAGCCACTTCTCGCTTGCAACTGTTGCGAAAGCTGAGAGCATAGTTTCAGAGATTTCTTCAATCCTTGGAATTCCAAACAAAAATCAACCTTGGCTCGCTGGACAGACAGGGATCGAAACTGGAAGCCCAAAGCTCATCAAGGAACACATGCCGGGAAAGGTTTTACCATTCAAAGCCGAAGAGTGGTGCGATGTGGTTGAAACAAGCTTCGGAATTTGCGCCGACAATCACTGGATTCCATGCGCAACCCTCATCATAGGGCTTCCCAACGAGACCGAAGAGGATGTATTGAGGACAATAGAGCTCCTCGGGAGGCTTAAGAACTACAAGAGCCTAATTGTTCCGCTCTTCTTTGTCCCAGTTGGGACAATGAAAGCGACAAAGCATTTTTCAAGTGAGGATCTCAAGCATTACCACTGGGAGCTGATGATAACTTGCTGGAAGCACGACACGAAGTGGATGCGAGTGCTTGCAAACGAATACCTTGCGAAGATGCCAATGTTGAGCAGGTTTTTCCTTCAGAGATTCATAGACTGGGCAATCAGAGAAGGAGAGAGAAGATTGGAGAAAATGCTTAGCGCAAAACTACACTGATTCGAGCTTCAGGAGCTCTTTCCTTGCATCTGAGAGCAGTTCGTTGAGATATCTGGAAACGGACTTCTTCAAATCCATCGGATGTAGCCTCTTTGCCTTGAAATCCTCGACTAAGGATTCAAAGCTCGTGTATTCGATGTCTCCGCCGAACTTCGCATCTCTTTCAACCTTGAGCTTTTCGAACGCTGGAAAAACGTAGTGTTTCACAAGGTCGATTATCGGATTCCCTTCGACGATTCCTTGTGGACAGTAGGCTTTCATAATCTTTCTCTCCACCTCTTCTTCGGAGTCACGCAGAGATATGTAGTTCCCCTTCGACTTGCTCATCTTTTCCCCATCCAATCCTGCGATTATTGGTGTGTGGATACAAACCGGAGCCTTGTAACCAAGCGCAGGCAAATTCTCTCTTGCTAGCATGTGTATCTTTCTTTGATCGATTCCACCGACTGCGACGTCGACGTTCAAGTAAGCTATGTCGAGCGCTTGCATCAATGGGTAAATCATTTGAGAAACCATCGGGTCTTCTTTTCTCCTACTCACTTCATCCATGCTCCTTTTGGCTCTGTTGAGCGTTGTAATCCTCGCAAGTCTTAGAACATCGAGCACGTAGTCTTTCTTGAGCTGGTAATCGCTTCCAAGAACAAACTTCGTATTCTCCTTTTTTAGTCCAAATGCTATAAAAGTCCTCATGTTTCTCTCCGCGAGCTCCCTTATTTCTTCGAAAGTGCCCTTCTCGTTTAGGTATGCGTGAATGTCCGCCAAGAGAACGACTATCTCAAAACCCGCTTTCTGCAGATCTTTGAGCTTGTTAACCGTGATTAAATGCCCCAAATGAATTTCCCCGCTCGGCTCATAGCCCACATAAGCTCTTGGCTTTTCCTTTGCTTCGAGAAGTTTCTTAAGTTCTTCGACTGTCACTATTTCTTCTGCATTCCTCGATATCAGCGCTATCTTCTCTTCAAGATCCATAGCGCTATTCTCCCAAGGTTTTTAAATTCTCTTGCCCCCAAATTCTGCCAAGATTTAAAGTTATTTTTGAGCTTAAGCAAATTTAAAAAGTCGTTCTGCAACGAACTACTATGCATTGGGCTGACGTCATAGCTTCGGAGCTCATTGAAATTTCAAGCTTTCATCGCATAGCCACAGGTATTTCGCCTTCAGGCCATATACACCTCGGGAATCTGAGAGAAATGGTCACTGCGGATGCAATAAGGAGAGCGTTAATCGATGCAGGTGGAAAAGCGGAGCTAATATACATCGCGGACGACATGGATCCCCTGAGGCGGAGATATCCCTTCCTCCCCGAGAAATACTCCGAATTCGTGGGAATGCCTCTCTGCAACATCCCCGATCCTTCAGGATGCCATGAAAGCTATTCCGAGCACTTTTTACAGCCTTTCCTCGAGTCGCTCGAAGTCCTTGGGATTCCAGTAGAGGTCAGAAGAGCGAGCGAGATGTATAGGCAGGGTCTATACGAGGATGCGATAAAAACTGCGCTGAAGAACTGCGATAAAGTTGCGCAGATAATAAGGGAAGTCACGGGTAGAGAACTCGAAGAAGATTGGTATCCATTCATGCCAATCTGCGAGAAATGCGGTAGGATAAACTCGACAAAAGTTACGGGTTTCGATGATGAGTTTGTATACTACACATGCAAATGTGGAAACTCAGGAAAAGTCAGTTACAAAGGTGGAGGAAAGCTTAGCTGGCGACTCGACTGGGTTGCAAGGTGGAAGATCCTAAAGATAACGTGCGAGCCATTCGGAAAAGACCACGCAGCTGCTGGAGGTAGTTACGATACCGGAAAAAGGCTCGCAAAAGAGATCTTCGATTACCCACCACCTTTCCCTGTTCCATACGAGTGGATCCATCTAAAAGGCGTTGGCGCAATGAAGAGCTCAAAGGGCATCGTCATACCGGTTAGGGAACTCATCGATGCCTTACCTCCGGAGATCGTGAGATACATAATAATTAGGGCAAAACCCGAAAGACACATCGAGTTCGACCCCGGCATTGGATTGCTCGAGATTATCGATGAGTTCGAGGAAAAGTTTAAGGAAAAGGATCGAAGTGTCCAGCTTAGCTTAGTTCACGAAGTGAAGTATTCCAGTGTCCCCTTCAGACACCTTATCGTCGTTGGGCAAATTGCAAACTGGGATTTGAAGAGAACGATCGAAATTTTGGAGAGAAATGGATACAGATCCGAAAACCTGAAGGAAGACGTGGAGAGAAGGCTTGCGTATTGCAAAGTCTGGCTTGAAAAATACGCCCCAAAGACCTTGAAGTTCGAAATAATAAGCGGAAAAGTCGAGCTAAGCGAAGAAGAGAAGAAATTCGTTGAAAAATACGCAGAAGAGCTCAAAGAAGAAATGGATGCGGAAACGATCCACAAGCTTGTTTACGATGTTGCAAAAAAGTGCGGAATTGATGCAAACAAAGCTTTTAAGGCGATTTACAAGATCTTAGTTGGAAAAGACTACGGTCCACGGCTTGGTTACTTCATAAAGTCTTTGGGTGTTGATTGGGTGAAAAAGAGGTTCCATGAGGCGAATTGAGGCTGGAAGCTACTACAGTTACCTTCCCAAAGGATGCAAGCTTTGTAGAAGAGGTGCAAAGCTGACGCTGTTTATAACTGGGCTCTGCAAAAATTCTTGCTTTTACTGCCCAGTCTCAAAACAGAAAATTGGAAGAGACGTAATCTTTGCGAACGAAAGAGAAGTGAAGAATATCGACGATTTCTTTGCGGAAATAGAAGCAATGGACGCAGAGGGAGTTGCAATAACTGGCGGGGAGCCTTTGCTAAAGGTTGAAAGAGTCATCGAGTTTGCAAAGCTTTCAAAAGAGCTTGGACTCCATGTTCACCTGTATACCTCAATCCCTGCGCAAATAGACTTGCTTGAAAAAATAAACGTTGACGAGATCAGATTTCATCCGCCAGAGCTTAGAGATGTGGAAAAATATGCAGATTCGATAAGAGATTCAAAAGATCTTGGCATTGACGCTGGATTCGAGATCCCAGCGATTGCTTTCGAAACAAAGATCGTTGAAATCGCAAATGAGCTCGATGCCTTTATAAACGTGAACCAACTCGAGGCGAGTGAGAGTAACTGGTTCGCTTTGGAAGAGAGAGGATTTAAAATCCAAGACTACTACGTTGAGACATTCGAAGTTGTGAAACTATACGAGCGAGCGAAAAAGTTCCACTACTGCACTGCAAAGTTCAAGGATTCTGCACAATTCAGAAGGAGGTTGATAAGAATGGCCATGAACCATCCAGACTTCTACTTGGTAACAAGAGATGGAACTTTGCTCTACACGAGGATTGAAGGCAATCTCGATGTTGCGGAGAAAATCCTTAAAAAGGCAAAGGTTGAATACATACGCTTCGAAGACTGCATTGAAACGAGCTTGGAAGTTGCAGATGGCGATCTTAAAGAGAAGCTGAAATTGCGCGGACTTAAGGTTGCGATCGCTGAAAGGTATCCGACCGTGAATAGAACGCTGATCGAGCTCATGTGGGTTTGAGTATGGAGGTCGAAAAGAGAATTAAAAACTATCTGCAGAAGGATAAAAGCGGATTACGGAAAGAGCTACTTTTAATTCTGCTCGACGGGAAAAAGCACACGAGCGAAGAAGTTTGTGAGATTCTAAGGAGTAAGGGTTTTGCTGTCACAAGAAAAAGGGTTTCCGCGATGCTTGGTGTCGTGAGCTCAAAGATCGGAATCGTAAAAACCGAGCTTGGAGAGAGGAAAAAGTATTATATAAAGCCAGAATATGTCGAGCTTGTTGAAAAAGCTATCAAAGCCAGTTTACAAAATCTATGAAAAGAGGCTTGAGAGATTCGTGCTAAAAAACGAGATTCCGAGACACATAGCCATAATCATGGATGGAAACAGAAGGTTTGCAAAGAAACTTGGGCTGGAGGAATCGCAAGGACACGAATTTGGCTCAAAAAAAGCGGAAGAGGTCTTAGAATGGTGTTGGCAATTGGGGATCAAGATGCTAACACTCTACGCCTTCTCAACCGAGAACTTCAAGAGAAGCGAGGAAGAGAAAAAGAACATCTTCAGAATCTTCGAAAGAGAGCTTAAAAGACTCTTAACAGACAAGACGACCTACGAAAGAGAAGTAAGAGTCAGAGTGGTCGGAAAAAGAGAGCTTCTCCCAGAAAAGCTTTTGAGGCTCGTTGAAGAAGTCGAAAAAGCTACTGAACCTCATGAAAAATGCTTCCTCAACATAGCAATTGCGTATGGGGGAAGGCAAGAGTTAATAGATGCGACTAAGAAAATCGTTGAGAAGGTGATGAGGGGCGAACTAATGCCATCGCAGATCGACGAAAGAGTTGTTGAGGAAAATCTCTACAACGAGCATGAGCTATATGCAAAGGTAGACATAGTGATAAGGAGCGGTGGAGAGCAAAGATTGTCAAACTTCCTTCCCTGGCAGACCACGAACAGCGTGGCCTATTTCTGCGATGTCTTCTGGCCCGAGTTTAGGAAGATAGATCTGTTGAGAGCGATAAGAGAGTGGCAGAGGAGGAGGATATGTCAAAGAAACTGATGTATGAGTTTAAGAGAAAACTCGAAGAGCTCGATAGCTATCGCGGAAAGGGAACAGAGCTCATAACTCTCTACATACCTCCCGACAAGAACTTAGCAGATGTTGCAAACCAGCTTAGGGAAGAGCTAAGCCAAGCTTCAAACATAAAATCGAAGCAAACACGAACGAACGTGATCGCAGGACTCGAGGCGATTTTGAACCGATTGAAGCTATACAGAAAGCCACCTGAACACGGTATGGTTATCTTGAGCGGTTTTGTCACGATCGATGGAAAAGAGAAGCACATAACCGAGATAATCGAGCCTCCTGAGCCAGTGCCACTATACAAGTATCACTGCGACTCAAAGTTCTACCTTGAGCCATTGAAGGATATGCTGAAGGAGAAAAAGGTCTACGGTTTGATCGTCATCGATCGAAGAGAAGCAACCATAGGTTTGCTGAGGGGGCGACGAATCGAGGTTCTTGACTACGACACGTCAATGGTTCCCGGAAAGCACAGGCAAGGCGGACAGAGTAGCGTTAGGTTCGAAAGGCTCAGAGAGCTTGCAATCCACGAGTTCTACAAGAAAGTCGGAGAAATGGCGACCAATGCTTTCTTGCCTCACAAGGACAAACTCGTCGGGATCATCATCGGCGGTCCATCGCCGACAAAAGACGAGTTTTATCAAGGCGAATATATGCACCACGAACTGCAGAGAAAGATCCTCGGCTTGTTTGACGTAGGCTACACGAATGAGAGCGGACTTTACGAGCTCGTAGACAAAGCAAAGGATTTGCTGTCTGAAGTCGACTTGGTTAGAGAGAAGGCGCTGATGAATCGCTTCCTTTACGAGATCTCACGAGATGGTCTTGCTGTATACGGAGAAGAGGAGATAAGAAAGTATCTGGAGATCGGTGCAGTCGACACTTTGCTGATTTCTGAAGATCTGAGATACGAGAGAGTCCGCTACCGCTGTCCGAGTTGCGGAGAGGAGAGAGTTGTGACGCTAAGAGACAAAGCGGTTTCGAAGCAGGTATGCGAAAAGGATGGTGTTGAGATGGAAGAGATCGAGAGGGTTGACGTCGTCCTTGAGCTATCCGAGGTTGCTGAGAGAATGGGCACAAAGGTCGAGTTCCTATCCACTGAAACAGAAGAAGGAGAAGTTCTCCTGAAAGCCTTTGGCGGAATTGCAGGGATTCTGAGATTCAAGCCTAAGTAAACTACTTAAGAAGGAGCAGGACGTAAATCCCGGTCATTATAGAGATCGTCCCCAAGATCGAACGCCTCGAGAAAACTTCAAGCCTTCTTAGGAAAATTGCTGTCAAGACCAGAGTGAATAATGGATGCGAGCTCGTTATAGGTTCGATTACAGTCACCGGTGTGTCTTTGAGAACAATGTAGCGAACCATATGCGCAAGTCCGCCGAGAGCGCCACCCACAACAAAGGGTTTCGTGTTCTTCAAAGATTTTCCGATCATAAAAGGTGTTAAGAGTGCTGTAGAAATTGCGAAGCCGATAAAGAGTGCGAAGAAGGGGTTGTATTCTATGGCGTTACCGAATCTTATAAAGTAAGAAGAGAGACATGCGAACAAACCCGTTAAGATCGCAAGGGAAATCCCAATCCAATCCGGTTCCCCTTTCACCTTCGATAGCAAAAATATTCCCGTAAATATGAGCACAGATCCGATGATGATCCAGAAGTTCAATAGCTCCCCAACAAACAAGCCGATTATGGTTGCGAAGAGAATTCTCGTCGACGAAAGAGGAGCGGAGAGGTTTGCACCGATTCTGCTTATCGCATAGTAAAGGCAGATCCTCGCGAGGAAGAACTGCAGAACACCTGCAAGAGTCATGTAGAGCAGGAACTCTTGATTAAGGGTTGGATTGAGCAGAGAAGGGGAGAACATGAGTGTCGAGACGAGAAGACTTGCGTAAATTCCGTTGAGCGTTTCAGATTTCTCGCTTCCAATCCTCACGAGGATGTGCTGAAGACTAAAGAGCAGTGGGATTAGCAGTGCAATACAGTTCATCGTTCAAATTCCGTCATGGTTTTAAATTTTTTGCTGAATTGTTATCAACAAAGAAGAATTCGAAAAATTTCGTTGCAAAGCTTAAGCTCAGAACTGACAAATTTTAAATTCAGAGGAAGAAACTGCGTGCATGAAAGTTTTGCTCACACTCCTTGCCGTCGGAGCACTCGATTCAGCTTATCTCTTCTACACGAACTACGTTTTATACACTTTGCCATATTGTCCGATAAACGCTTGTCTTCCTCCTGCAGAACTCATCGTTCCGAGTTACGTTTTCGCAATTCTCGGACTTCTGTGGTTTCTTGCAGGTATTGTGCTGACTTTCATAAAAAAGAGGGTTATTTTGAGAATCTGGCAATTCTTGGGCGTTGTTGGTGCGATATCTCTTTTCAGCTACTCCTGGGCAATCCAATACCACTGCTTATACTGCTATTTAGCCCATGCTCTCGCAGTTGCTTCAGTCGTTCTATCTTGGAAATCGCTTAAATAAATTGAGAAAAGTTTTGCCATGCAGATCGGGGTTGTTGGCTCTGGAAGTTGCGATGAAGAGCTCTATGCCATCGCTTTTAGGGTTGGACAGCTCATCGCGGAAAAAGGTCATGTGCTCGTAAACGGTGGTCTGGGTGGTGTGATGGAGGCGAGTGCAATGGGTGCAAAGAGCAGGAACGGAATCACAGTTGGCATTCTGCCGAGAAAGGCGAAGGATGCGAATCCATACATCGACATAAAGATCGCTACCGACATGGGGCATGCTAGGAACGTCGTAATCGTTCATTCTTCGGATGCGATAATCTCAATTGGAGGCGAATACGGAACGATCTCCGAGATTGCGATTGCCTTAAAAGAAGGAAAACCCGTTGCATCGATAAAGCCAAAGGTGGTAATAGAGGGGATGCGGATTTTCCAAAACCCCGAAGAAGCGGTTGAATTTGTGATCGAGGCGGTAAAAAATCAAATTAGTTCGAAGTGAACTATTGTTACAAACTCTGACTCGTCGATCTCGCCGTAAATTTTTTTCAAGGCCCTTATCAGCTCATCTTTTCCCGAAAACCCATCTACAATCGCATCTTCGTCGCTTAGCTCCGAGACGCGCTTAACCACGACTTTTTTAACTTTAGCCATTGCGAATGGCTTGCTGTCAACGGTAAGCTCCACAATTTTTCCCACTGGGTAGCTTCGGATGCCTCTTCTTATCGTTGTTTTCTTTGCTCTGCTCAGTATCGCTGGCACGAATTCGGTATCGAAATTTATGCGCTCCATCACTCGAGAACTACAACTGCGTTTGGATTCTTCAACCTTAGATCTATCGCCTCCATGGCAATGAAGGCAATCTTATCTCCCTCCGGACCCAGCTCTCTGATTTCGAGATCTTGCCCAACCACGATGTCCGCACAACTCGGCGTGTTCGCAAAAACCACGACTTTCTCCTCGATCGCTGGTGTTACGATTATCCCACCGGTGAACACTTCTTTCAGAATTTCAACGACCATTTTTCCCCCTTTTTCGTGAACTTTCAGCAGTTTCGAGAATCTCTCTGGGCTCAGAATTACTGCATATGGTCCTGCAGACACTTTTGCCACTTCTCTCATCGCTTTCAACAGCTCTTCAATGCACTCATCGCTTTTTTCCCAACTACCAAGCTTCATCTTCTTCCCAGCCATGAAACCTTCGATTATTTGTCTCTCTTCTGCCCTAACAAGCATCTCTCCCGCTCTAACTGCGATCGAAGGATCGAAACTACCATCGCTTAGCTCTCTAAGCCCTACAAGGAACCTCTGCGTTATCAAAGGAATCGCCTTGAACTCTTGGCGAACAACCTTCACTTCACCATCTCCCTCGATCACATCAACCCTGTAGGATTGCGCAGACACCTTTGTCTTTGGTATTAGATTCATCAATTTTCTGCATCTCGTAACCCCTTCCATGAAAGAGCTACTTAGGACTGCGAGATAGTTTTGTTCACCTCCATCGAGCGCAGTTTTTATGCCTGTCTTCTCCTCCACTTCTTTAAAACCGCCTTTCAACTCGCTCACTTGCTCAGCATCGAGGTTGAGCAGAAGAGCTGTGAACTCACCAACGTGCGCTTTTTCCTCCCTTGCAACATCAAGAAATATCTTCTTGCAGTTCTCATCTGGGCTAAACCTCGCCATCTGCTCGTATAAGCTGATTGCATCGAGCTCAGCCGAGATTGCAAGGCGCAAAGCCTCCATAAGCTCTTCTCTACTGTATGGCTTGTCCCTAACAACCAAAGTTGGATTAATCGATAGCATAACAATCGCTTAATCGCTTCTTTATAAAACTTTCCAGGGATTGCGCAAATCAAAACTCTTTCCAGAGCCCGTTCAGCTTCCAGAGAACTTTCTTTGCAATCTCTATTTCTCTCAAATCAACCTTTTCACGTGTCGTGTGACAATCCCTAAGCTCTCCCGGTCCCCAGACAACGACGTCGAACTTCTTTACAAGGTTGCAGGCATCGGTCCAAGAGGGCATAACCGTAAACTCTGGCTCAAATCCCGCGTTGCGGATCGCTCTTGCAAGGATTTCCGCAACTTTCCCGCTGTAGAATCCATCCACCGCTTCAAGTATCACTATCTCTGCATCGACTTTTCTCAGCTCTTCCATCGCCGACGAGAGCTGATTTGGTTCGAGCAGGAAATCAAATCTAGCTGTGCAGTACTCTGGAATAACGTATTCATAGCCTCCACCATCGATTCGAAGAATGCTGACCCTGAACTTCTTTGAAAGCCGAAGGTATGCGTTTATTGCTTTTTCAATTGCATTCGTTCCGTGCTCGGGCATAGAAGCGTGACAAGGAAAGCCTTTGAACGTCAGATCAGCCTCGATACAACCAAAATGCTTCGACGCAATCCTCAAATTCGTCGGCTCCATCACCACGGCATATTTACCATTCCAGTAACTCAAAAACTCCTTTGAACCCTTTCCCGTCTCTTCCTCTTCGCAAAAGAAGGCCATCGCATAATCAACGCCTTTCTCCGCAACCTCAAGCATCGCAGTCAAACTTGCTTTTGCGTCCGCAACTCCTGTACCGTAGGCGAAACCATCCTCTATTCTGAACTCCGCCTTGATCGGAACTGTGTCTAAATGAGTTGCAACTACAAATTCGCTTTTTCTGTTCACCAAGAGGAAAGATTCGCTCTCAAAAACTTCGTAGCCACGCTCCTCTAAGAAGTTTCGGACAAACTCCTTTATCTCTCCCTCCTTCCCGCTCGGGGAAGGGATTTCCATGAGTTTCTTGAGGAGCACTTCAAAGGGTTTAAAAGCAGGAATTTAAATTTTCCGTCTGTGATAAGGGTGGTTCGGGAAAGTGATGCGATTGCTTTCGTTGAAAGCTATCTTCTCAGCTACAAAGGGCTCGAAGAATACGCATACAAAACGAGAAGAGAAGTTAAGAACTACTTCAAGTGGCTGTTAAAAAGAGACTCCGATGGATTTATGGTTGCAGAAGAGAGAGGAAGAGTTCTCGGGTTTGTAGCGTGCGATACAAACTGGTTTAGTTTGTTCGAACTGAAAAAAGTTGGAGAAATTCACGAGATCTTCGTTGTTCCTGGATTCAGAATGAAGGGTATTGGCTCAAAGCTACTCGAGTCCGCAATCAACTACGCAATACAAAAGGAGAGAGAAGTCATGGAACTTTGGGTTGGGGAGAGAAACGAGGTTGCAAAGGTTTTCTATAAGAAAAAAGGATTCAGAACTGCTGGAAAAGTTGGAAAATGGGTGAGGATGACCAAAGAACTTGTTACAGATTAATACCTTGCTTTTTATTCACATGAATTTAATCGCCATTTATCTCCGAGATTGTTTACTTTCAGAGCAAGCGAGTTTGTGTAAGAGGATCGAAGTTGTCAATGTTGCGATATAAAGTGGGACAGGGATCGGATGCGGTTTGCATCTGGATCATATCACTCTGCTCAATGCTCTTGAATCCCCTAAAAATTTTATAGCCAAAATTTTGAAAAGTTTTTAAGAATTACAGAAGGTCTCCATAAACAACCTTTTTAATCACTCGCAGGAAAAGGCTTAATCCTCAGCTTCATGAACTCTTCCTTAATCTCGACATTGTATCCTATAAATGGCAAGACGATCTCTAAAAAGCTCTTTACAAAATTCTTTAGGAATTCACTGCTAAGCACAAGCGTATATTCTCCATCCTTTGCTGTAAATCTGAACAAATTGCAAGCTTCAAGCCTTCTGAGGACATATTCAAGATCCTTTCCTGCAAATTCGTCGGCGTGAGCTCTTGCTATGTCTCTGTGAATCTCCCAGAATTGCTCTTTCTCAGGATGAGAACCAAGAAACTTCATTAATGCTATGAAGTAATCTATATCGAGCACAACGTGTTTTCCATTTCTTAACATCTCAACATATCTCATTATTATTTCCTTTCTGACGTTCTTGAGCTCTCTGAATTCGTAGTAAAACTTCAGAACTTCCCTTATTAGCTCGCTTTGTGATTCAAATTCCCCTCTTAGCTCGTTCATAATTTTTAGGCTCTTCTCATCCAATGCAACCGTTACTCTTACAGGGTTCTTCACAAAAATTAAGAAGAGTCCAGATTTAAAAATTTTTCGTAAAGTGAACAATTTCCTAAAAGTTATTTAAAATTTTCACGGGAAATTTTGATTTATGAAAAATTAAGAAGACTTATTAAAAAGATTTTTAAATCCACCATTTGCTCAGGATTTATGGATGGGGGAGATATTGCTTGGCTTATAACCGCAACTGCGATGGTTATGTTGATGACACCAGCGCTCGGATTGTTCTACGGCGGAATGGTTAGGAGCAAGAACGTGATCTCAACGATCACACTTTGCTACTTAGCCTATGCGCTCGTCAGCGTCCAATGGGTGATCATTGGCTACACTCTTGCTTTTGGAGGCGATCAAGCTGGTTTGATCGGCGGATTTGAGTATTTGGGGCTTCAGAGTTTGAATTTAGTAGATCTTGGTTTTGTGGCATTCCAAATGGTTTTTGCTGGGCTTACAATAGCGATAGTAGTCTCTGCAATGGTCGAGAGAATTAAGCTGTCCTCCTTTCTGATCTTTGCCCTACTTTGGACTACGCTGGTTTATGATCCAATTGCTCACTGGGTCTGGGGCGGGGGATGGCTTGCAAAGCTCGGCGCTCTTGATTTTGCAGGTGGCACTGTGGTGCACATAAGCTCAGGATTCTCCGCTTTAGCCTTGGCACTTGTAATTGGAAGGAGAAGCAATTTAAAAGGAGTAATTACAGAACCTCACAATGTTCCAATGACTCTGCTCGGCGGTGCTTTGCTCTGGTATGGCTGGTTCGGCTTCAACGCTGGAAGTGCTCTGCAAGCAAATGAGATAGCCCTTAATGCATTCTTGGTTACAAACACATCTGCAGCTTCAGGAGCATTGGCTTGGATGTTTGTCTCATGGCTAAAGGGCAGACCTGGTAGCCTTGGAATGATCAGCGGAGCGATTGCGGGGCTTGTTGCGATAACTCCTGCTGCTGGCTACGTAGATGTGCTGTCTTCAATTGCAATAGGTAGCATCGCTGGAATTGGTTGTTACTTTGCCATGTTGCTTAGAACAAAGCTCGGAATTGATGAAAGCCTTGATGCATGGGCTATTCATGGTATTGGCGGACTATGGGGGTCGATAGCTACTGGAATATTTGCAAGGATCAACTCGGAAGGTCTGATACTCGGAAACTATTCCCAACTCTACGCCCAGATAATTGGAGCATTCTCAGGAGCTATCTACGCTTTCGTGGTTACCTTTATACTTGCAAAGCTAATCTCCGCTCTAATAGGGCTAAGAGTTGAAGAGGCTGAGGAATACGTTGGTCTTAACATTGCCCAACATGGTGAGATAGCTTATTCGAGGTGAGTGAGATGAAGATGATCTTGGCAATAATACGCCCGGAAAAGTTCGAGGAGGTAAAGAACTCGCTGGAGAGAGAAGGTATCTTTGCTTTAGCAACATTTGAGGTAAGAGGGCGTGGAGAGCAGAGGGGAATAAAGCTCCAGTTCCGAGGCAGAGAAATACAAGTAGACATGCTCGAAAAGCTCGCAGTTATGGTGGTCGTTGATGATGAGATAGCTGAAAAGGCTACAGAGCTCATAAAGGAGAGTGCAAGAACTGGAAAGCCCGGAGATGGAAAGATCTTCGTTATTCCAGTTGAGAAGGCGATCAGAATTAGGACTGGAGAAATAAGTTAAATTTTTTATTTTTATATTTTTAGTCTCCTAATATTTATACAAATCCGTACGTTTGGTTATAAGCCATACGTTTACAATCGTAAAATTTATATTCATTCCCTTTCGCCATCAAGGGATGAGAATCGTCGTTAAGCCAGAAGTCTGCATGGGATGCCAAATCTGCGAAATCTGGTGCTTGGTAGCGCACTCTATGTCAAAAGACATCTTAAATGCCTTCCTTCTGGAGAAGCCAAGAGCGAAGCCAAGGATTGTGGTTGAAAGAAACCTCTCAGAATACCTTATTTTGCAATGCAGAAACTGCGAAGAGCCGAAGTGCATGTTCGCATGTATCAGCGGGGCGATCTATAGAGACAATGGAGTCCTGAAATACAATGAAGAGAAGTGTGTTTCATGCTTAAGCTGTGTAATGGCTTGTCCTTATGGTGCTGTGAAGTTTGAAGATGGGAAAATCGTCCGATGCGATCTCTGCAACTTAGATCCTGTCTGCGTAAAAGTCTGCCCAAATAAGGCATTGGAAGTGGTTTCATGAAGTTCGAAAACGTGATCATCGGTAATTCTTCCGCAGGGATTGGATGCGTTGAGGCGATAAGAGAGATAGACAGCGATGCAGATATACTCATGGTTTCCGCTGATCGACAGGCGTATTCAAGAGCTCTAATCCCCTATTACCTCAGAGGTAAGATTGAATTAGAGGGTTTGCTTTACAGAAGGCAAGAGTTCTTTGAGAGGCTAAACGTTGAAACAAGATTTGGCATTAGAGTTGAGAAGATAGACGCCAACAAGAAGGAAATAACGCTCGAAAATGGCGAGATTGTTGGATACGAGAAGCTTCTGATCGCAACTGGCGGAAAACCGTTCATTCCAAAAATTGAAGGGCTGAATGCTCAAGACTTCTTCACTTTCCAGACGCTCGAAGATGTGCTAAGAATAAAGGAAGCGGTTGAAAAGGCTGAGAGTGCTGTAATTCTTGGCGCTGGCATAATAGGGCTGATGCTTGCGGAAGCGCTTGTTGAGAAGGGATTAGAAGTTAAAGTTGTGGAACTCGCGGACAGAGTTCTCGCTCCAGTGCTTGATAAAAAGACTTCTGAGATCGTGCAAAGGAAATTCGCTGAAAAAGGTGTTGAAATTCTGCTGAACAACACCATCTTAGAGGTGCGAAGGAACGAAAAGAAAATACTAAGGCTAAGGGATGGAAGGGAAATAGAGACGGATCTACTCGCAATCGCTGTGGGTGTTGTTCCGAACGCTGAATTGGCAAAGAATGCGGGAATAAAGGTAAACAGAGGAATAGTTGTGAACAAAAGAATGGAAACTTCTGTAAAAGATGTTTACGCTGCAGGAGACTGCGTTGAAATATTCGACAGCATTGCCAAAACGAGTAGAGCAATACCCCTCTGGATCACAGCCTACATGGGCGGAAGAATTGCGGGATTTAACATGAGCGGGATTCCAAGGGATCTTAGCTTTGTTACCGCAATGAACTCGATGCACTTCTTCGACTACTACATAATCACCGCTGGTCTGAGCAATTCAGAAGATGGTGAAGTGATTTCGAGACTTGAAGGTGATAACTACAGAAGGTTCGTGCTAAGAGATGGAAAGATCGTTGGTTTCATAATCGCTGGAAAAGTTGGAAGAGCAGGTATATTCACGAGATTGATGGAAGAAGAATTGGACGTTTCTGGATTTAAGGATAAGCTCCTTAACGATAACTTCGGCTATGTTGACATTCCTGAAGCAATTAGATGGAATTTGCTAAAGGAAAAGGTAAAGTTTGGGGTGGTAAGGGATGCGTGGATTTGAAAAGGTTCACGACGCCTGTGGGCTCTTTGGAGTTATAGACAAAAGCGGTAGTAGATTTGATTCAGATATGGTTGTTACTGCGATGAAGAACATGAAAGTTAGGGGCAACGGCTTAGGAGGAGGTTTTGCTGCTTATGGAATTTATCCTGACTTTAAGGATTACTACGCTCTCCACGTTATGCTCGAAACTCCTGAAGTGAGAAAAGATGTTGAAAGCTTTTTGGAAAAGAACTTCGATGTTGTAAATGCTGAAGAAATACCCACTAATTCGGAGGCAAACGTTTTCAGACCACCGGTGTTTTGGAGATACTTTGTAATGCCAAAAAACGATGAGGGCGATGACTACGTTGTTTCGAAGGTTATGGAGATAAACACAAAAATAGAGGGAGCTTATGTTATCTCCTCAGGCAAGAACATGGGTGTATTTAAGGGCGTTGGATTCCCTGAAGACGTGGCGGAGTTTTTCCTGCTCCATGAATACAGGGGTTATATGTGGATTGGACACTCAAGATTTCCAACGAACACCCCTGGCTGGTGGGGAGGAGCGCATCCCTTCAACATCCTCGATTGGAGCGTTGTGCACAACGGTGAGATCTCATCCTACGGAACAAACAAGCGCTATTTGGAAATGCGAGGCTACTTCTGCACTCTTTTAACGGACACGGAAGTGATGGCTTACGCAGTAGACTTGCTGATGAGAAAACAAGGATTACCGATCGAGATCGTGGCAAAGATCTTAGCTCCACCGATGTGGGATCAAATCGACAGGATGGATGAGAAAAGCAAGAAGATCTACACAGCTCTAAGGATCACATACGCTCCCCTGCTCATCAATGGTCCTTGGACGATCATTGTAGCAAGGCATGGGGAGATGTTTGGGATCACAGATCGCATAAGGCTAAGACCAATAACTTCAGGAGAGAAGGGAGATCTATTCTTTGTCTCTTCTGAAGAAGCAGCAATAAGGGCTGTATGTGGAGAACTGGATAGAGTTTACACACCAATGGGCGGGGAACCAGTAGTTGGAAGACTTTACAAATTTGAAAAAGCGGAGAGAAGGTCTCAGAGAGGTGAAGTTTTTGCTTAAAAAAGATGAAATGTTTAGCTTCATGCTCCCTGAATTTCTCGTGGAGAGAAGAGGGGATCGGTGTATAAAGTGCAGGGTATGCGAGAGACAGTGCGGTTTTGGTGTTCACAGCTACGATGAGATGAGCAATACGATGAGAGCTGACGAGATGAAGTGCGTCGGTTGCCAACGTTGTGCGGTGATGTGCCCAACAAAAGCGCTCATCATTCGCCCTCATCCCTCGGATTATCGCCCCAACGCCAATTGGACAAGAGAAAAAATACAGGACTTGAAGAAGCAAGCTGAAAGCGGTGGAGTTATTTTAACGGGAAGCGGTTGCGACAAGCCCTATCGCATATACTGGGATCACATCGTGTTGAACGCTGCCCAAGTCACAAATCCAGCAATAGATCCGCTAAGAGAACCAATGGAGCTTCGAACTTTCCTTGGAAGGAAGCATGACAAGCTTGAGTTCTCTTTTGATGGTGGAGAAGTTGAGCTCGTAACAGAGCTCTATCCGAACGTGCAAATCGAGACTCCGATCCTATTCTCAGCGATGAGCTACGGAGCTATAAGCTACAACGCCTTCAAAAGTCTTGCGATGGCTGCAAGCGAGTATGGAACTCTTTTCAACACTGGCGAGGGTGGATTGCCAAAAGAACTAAGGAAGTTTGGTAAAAACGCAGTAGTGCAGTGTGCAAGTGGCAGATTTGGTGTTGATCCAGAATACCTGAACGTCGCTGCAATTGTGGAGATAAAAATAGGGCAAGGAGCAAAGCCCGGAATCGGTGGTCATTTGCCGGGAGAAAAAGTTACTAAGCCAATCTCTGAGACAAGGATGATCCCTGAAGGAACCGACGCGTTATCGCCTGCTCCACAGCATGACATCTATTCGATCGAAGATCTGAGCACGCTCATATATGCTTTGAAAGAAGCCACGAATTACGAGAAGCCAGTAAGCGTTAAGATTGCAGCGGTTCACAACGTCGCAGCAATTGCAAGTGGTATTGCAAGGGCGGGAGCGGATATAATTGCAATCGATGGCATTCGAGGAGGCACCGGAGCAGCGCCAAAGATTATAAGAGACAACGTAGGAATTCCAATTGAGCTTGCGATTGCTTCGGTAGATGAAAGGTTGAGAAGGGAAGGGATAAGAAACAAGGTCTCATTGATCGCTGCGGGAGGCATTAGGAATAGCACAGATGTCGTGAAAGCCATAGCGTTGGGAGCGGATGCGGTTTACATTGGCACTCCAGCATTAATTGCGATGGGTTGCACTCTATGCCAGAAGTGCCATACGGGAATTTGCAACTGGGGAATTTGCACACAGGATCCGCAGTTATCTAAGAGACTGAATCCCGAAATAGCTTCAAAGAGACTTGTAAACCTGTTAAAGGCTTGGAGTAATGAAATAAAGGAGATGCTTGGGGCAATGGGAATAAATGCAATCGAAAGTCTGCGAGGCAACAGAGAGATGCTTCGCGGTGTTGGTTTGCAGGAATGGGAGCTCGAAGTTCTCGGTATAAAGGGGGCGGGAGAATGAAGTTTTACGATCTCTTCCTCGATTTTTCAAGAAAATTAGATGAGTTAATCCCAAGAATTAGAGTCCAAGAAGACGTTGCAGAGATCGATGCAAAGGATTTGATGCACAAGGAGCTCAACGATCTAATACGTTATGCGGTCTTTGAGCATAACTGCAACAAGATCAGGCTTTTGAATGTCGTGGGACAGAGATACATTGGAACGAGGATCTTTTCAAGAAATCCAAGGGAAATAAGCGTTGAAATCTTCGGATGCCCAGGCAATGATCTCGGAGCCTTTCTTGCGGGTCATAAAATTGTTGTTCACGGCAACGCTCAAGATGGAGTTGGCAACACGATGGACGATGGCGAGATAATAGTCCACGGCAGAGCGGGAGACGTTGTTGCGATGTCGATGCGTGGCGGTAGAATTATGATCAGAGACGACGTTGGCTATAGAACCGCGATTCACATGAAGGAGTATAAAGAGAAGGTACCAGTGCTTATCGTGGGTGGAACGAGTCAGGACTTTTTTGGAGAATACATGGCCGGCGGAAGAGTTATTCTCTTAGGGCTTTACAGTGCAAAGCATAGGGGAAGATACATAGGCACTGGAATGCATGGCGGAATCATCTACGTTCGTGGAAAACTTGAGCCCTGGCAAGTGGGAAGAGAGGTTGGGATTTTAGAGCTAAGTAGCGAGGACTTCAGGTTTCTTGAAAAGCACGTTGGAGACTTCTGTAAAGAGTTTGGATTCGATGCAGACGAGGTCCTCGGAGATAAATTCTTAAAGCTTTTACCTGTGTCAAAGAGACCATACGGAAACGTATACGTCTACTAATATGAGAGCCCTTGCAATCAGACATGTTGAAATAGAGCATCTGGGATTACTTGAAAGAGTTCTTGAAGCTCTAAATTTCGAATTTGAATACCTTGACGCTTATAAGAATCAATCCTTAAACCGCAGTATTCGAGATTACTCGCTCGTTGTCGTTCTTGGAGGACCGATGGGTGCCTATGAAGAAGAACTCTATCCTTTCCTAAAGCGGGAGTTCCATATAATTGCAGAAGCGATAAAAAATAGAATTCCTTTGCTCGGGATATGCCTTGGAGCGCAGATGATTGCAAAAACTCTTGGAGCTAAAGTTTACAGAGGCGAGAATGGAAAAGAAATTGGATGGATTAATGTTCGTAAAGTGGCAAATCACGAGCTTTTTTCTGAATTCCCAGATGAGCTTAGAGTTTTGCAATGGCATCAGGACACGTTTGATTTGCCAAATGGAGCTCACAGAATTTATTCTTCCAAAAAATACGCGAATCAAGCATTCGTTTTCGATAAAGCGGTAGGTTTACAGTTCCACATTGAAGTAACGAGGGAGATGGTTAAACAGTGGGCCGAAGTTTACAGCGATGATTTGAGCAATGAAGGCTTAAGCAAAGAAGAAATTCTTGAATACTCGAAGAGGGATGAAAAGTTCAATGCGGAAATGATAGAGAGTTTAATCTCAAGACTGCTCAATTTTTAGACTTCTACGACCTTATCTCGGCTTAATCCTCGGCCTTCAATTTTGCGTAACCCTGACAAATTATCGCTCTGGGAGAGCTTAAACTCCTAAAAGCTGATTGAATAATCGCAATATTGGATGAGTATATTTTAAATTTCCTCAATTTTTTGAGATATTTCTCATACAAACACAGAAAATTGCCCTTTAACTTAAAAATTCTTTATATGTGTTTATCTGTATTGGTTAAAGTCTATTAGTTTGGAACGTATATAACCAAAAAATTTTTATGCTTACCAATGTCAAGATCGCGAGACGGAGGTGGTAAAATGGAGAGAGTACAGATGAATTCGGCATACCTGAATGCGATGTCCACTACTGGCACAAGGACGAGAGTTCGCGACGTGAATCCGCAAAGTGGAATGTGCCCAATTTGCGTCAGCGACTGCCCGTTTATCTGCGAAATTGCTCTTTCGACCTTCAGAGCAAACGAAGCTTTGTATCCGGAGCCAAAGTATTTTGGCGAGAGCACAGCTTCTTCGCTAAAAGACTACGGCTTGGACTGGGCGCACTTCAATTTACTTCCAAGGCTTAGGGGTGCTGAGGGCATTGAGCCGGATCCAGACCTTGCGATTTTCCCCAACGCGAGCGTTGAGTCAAAGATCGGAAAAACTAAAGTGAGATTCCCGCTTGCAATGGGTGCGTTTGGTTCAACTGAAGTTGCGCGCCGCTACTGGGACGGACTCGCTGTTGGTGCCGCCTTGGCTGGTTGTATTCTCATAATCGGCGAAAACGTCTGCGGAGTTGATCCAAAGTCGGAATTCAAGGATGGAAAAGTCGTGAGATCGCCAGAAATGGAAAGAAGAGTTAAGAAGTTCAAGGAATTCTGGGATGGGAAGTATGGAGACATAGTAGTGCAGGTAAACGTTGAGGACACCCGCTTTGGTGTTTACGAATACGTTGTTTCGAAGCTCGAAGTTGATACTGTTGAGATCAAGTGGGGACAAGGAGCGAAGGCTATAGGCGGAGAGATTAGAGTAAGAGATTTGCAAAGGGCGATTGAGCTAAAGAAGAGGGGCTACGTTGTTCTGCCCGATCCCGAGGATCCAGTGGTTCAGCAGGCTTTCAAGGATGGTGTAATTGATGGCTTTGAGAGGCACAGCAGAGTTGGAATGCCCACAGAGAAGGGGCTTGAGGAGTTCGTTGAAGAGATCCGTGACTTAGGGGCGAAGAGTGTTACACTAAAAACGGGTGCTTATCGTCCAGAAGATGTTGCATGGCAGATGAAGGCTGCAAGTGAGGCAGAAGTGGATTACGTAACCTTCGATGGTGCGGGCGGCGGAACTGGAATGAGTCCAGTACCAATGATGAATGAGATGGGGATTCCAACGGTTTACCTCGAAGCTCTCGTGCTCAAGGCTGCGAGAAAGCTGAAGGAAAAGGGCAGATATGTGCCCGACATAAGCATAGCTGGTGGCTTCATCAACGAGACCCAGATCCTTAAAGCCATAGCGATGAGCAACTTCGGAGATGGACCAATAGTGAAGACAGTTACAACTGGAAGAGCACCATTGACTGCGGTTATGAAGTCTGAATACTTCGTAAAGCTTGCAAAAGAGGGCAAGTTGCCGAAGAGCTTTACCGAAGTTTATGGCGACAAGCCAGATAAGTTCTTCGCCCTTGCAGATGAATTCAAGGCTAAGTTTGGTGAAAAGATTGGCAACGCAATTCCATGGAGCGCGGTAGGGCTTTACAGCTATGTTTACAGGATGAGCGTTGGTATGAAGCAGTTGCTCGCTGGAATGCGAAAATTCAAGCTTGAACTTGCAAATCGAAACGATCTCGCCGCTTTGTCGCCGTTGGCAAGCGAAGTTACTGGAATTCCAATGATTCACAAAGTTGACGAGCAGATCTTTGATAGCATTCTAAGTTAATTTTTTTCTTTTAAATTTTAAGTTTTCTGGCTTATGAAAATAACTTCGACCTTCTCTCCTCCCTGCTTCGTGAGGCGATTTGAGCACGCTATTATACCTCTAGGAAGAAAAATGCTTCAGTCGGAAGAGTACTGGTCTCATTTCTGTATAGAACAGGATAATAGATCTAAAAGGTCTTTCTTAAACCAAAATTTTATTTTTCTTGCAAACCCCAATTTCGAAAAAATGTCAAGGGATCCAGAATGAGATACGACACAATATTGGTTTTGGACTTTGGAGGGCAATACTGTCACCTCATAGGAAGACGTGTAAGAGAGCACGGAGTGTACTCTGAAATTGTTCCCCACGACATAAGTGTAGAAGAGGTCAGAGCTCTGAACGAGAAGTTCAACGTCAAAGGTCTGATCCTATCCGGTGGACCTGCAAGTGTTTTCGAAAAGAACGCCCCAAAAGTGGATAAAAAAATCTTAGATCTCGAATTGCCCATTTTGGGCCTGTGCTACGGGCACCAGCTTATAGCTCACTTGGCAAATGGAAAAGTTGGACCCGCAAACGTAAAGGAGTTCGGTGTCGCATATGCAATCATAGAAAAGCCTGTTGGAGTTCTAAAGGGCTTAAATAGAATAGAAAAAGTTTGGATGAGCCACAGCGACGTTGTTTTTTCAATTCCTCCCGAATTCGAAGTTTTAGCGCACACCGAAAACTGTCCAGTTGCTGCATTTAGGCATAAAGAAAAACCGATTTATGGATTGCAATGGCATCCAGAAGTCATTCACACTGAGAAGGGCATGCAGATGATTCGAAACTTTCTCTTTGAAGTGTGCGGTTGCGAAGCCAATTGGAAGATGGAAGATATCATCGACCGGATGGTCGAAGAGATTAAGGCGGAGGTCGGAGATGGTAAGGCAATAATAGCGTTAAGCGGAGGTATAGATTCGAGTGTCGCTGCTATGATTGCCGCAAAAGCCATAGGAAACAGATTAACAGCAGTTTTTGTTGATCACGGTTTCATGAGGGAAAATGAGCCAGAGTTCGTGAAGAACACTTTCCAACAGTTTAAGATGAATCTCGTAGTCGTTGATGCGAGAGAGAGATTTCTAAAAAGGCTTAGAGGCGTAGTTGACCCGGAAATGAAGCGGAAGATCATAGGCGAAGAGTTTGTCCGAGTTTTTGAGGAAGAGGCAGAAAAGGCTGGTGCGGAGTATTTAATCCAAGGAACGATATACCCAGATAGAATAGAGTCGGGAATTAGGAAGTTCTCGGATAAAATAAAGAGTCACCACAACGTTGCAGGGATTCCGGCACGTATTAAGTTTAAGAAGATTGTCGAGCCTTTGCGAGATCTCTACAAAGACGAGGTTAGGAAGATCGCAAAACTACTCGGACTGCCAGACGAGATCGTTTTTAGGCAACCTTTTCCTGGCCCAGGGCTGGCTGTGAGGGTAATTGGGGAATTAACTGAGGAAAAGCTTGAGATCGTAAGGAAGGCGGACAAAATCGTGCGAGAAGAGATTGAAAGAAGTGGCTTGAGAGACAAGCTTTGGCAGTATTTTGCGGTTTTAACAGACACGAAGACGACTGGGGTTAAAGGTGACGCCAGAGCTTATGGATACGTCGTCGCGGTTAGAGTCGTGGAGAGCAAAGAAGCCATGACTGCGAGCTTTGCAAAAATCCCATACGAGGTGCTGGAAAAAATCTCGACGAGGATAACCAACGAAATCCCACAGGTTACAAGAGTGGTTTACGACATAACGCACAAACCGCCCGCAACGATAGAGTGGGAGTAAAAAAGATGATCCAAAAAATAAAAATCACTCAACTTTTATCTTCTTCCCAGCTCCAGCTTTCTTTACCAAGGTAACTTCGAGAACTCCGTTGTTGTATCTCGCTCTCGCAGAGTCTGGGTCGACTTCTGCTGGTAGGTTCACGATCTCGTGATACTTCCTGCTTTCCCCTTCTGCTTTGATCTCGAGAGATCTCTCCGTAGCTTTGAGCTCGATGTCTTCCTTCCTCACCCCGGGCATCTCTGCGATCACTTGGACTTCGTTATCAGTCTCGATCACATCAACCAACGGCTTTCTCTCCTCGATTCCGGTTTCCTTGATCAAAGGCTTAGTTCCGAACTCCCTTATCTCTGGCTTTCCATCAGGACCGATTCTTATGGAGAATCCACGAACTATTGGTTTGAACTCGCCAACCTCCCCAAATCTGAACGCCCTCTCGATGTCCCTCATCATTCTCCTAAATACCTCGTCGAACTCCGCAAACGGATCCCAGCCCCAGAAGTCTTCGTCATCTTCTTCCCTATCCTTCCTTCTCCTCCTCCAAACCATACATCATCACCTCACGCATAAACCTTCTGAAAGTCTTTCATAAAGGTTTCGAACCTTCTTAAGTCCTCTTTTGTAAGACTTGGCTTCACCTTCCTAAGAGCTTCCTCGAAGTGCTTCCTCGTGATCTTCACTTTTTGAGCAATCTCTTTCGCCTCCCTTGGATCCCTTATATGTGCCACTGCTTCCCTTATCGCAAGCATTCCCGCCTCTCTGCATACAGCTTCGATGTCTGCACCGCTGTAGCCCTCGGTTTTCTCTGCGAGCTCTTCAACGCTCACATCTTCACTCAACGGCTTGCCACGGAGATGAATTCTAAATATCTCCTTCCTCGCCTCTTTGTCAGGCGGTGGAATGTAGATGTGCCTCTCAATCCTTCCCGGTCTAAGCAACGCTGGGTCTATCAAGTCTGGGCGATTCGTAGCTGCAATCACTACGACGTCACGAAGTTCTTCCAAGCCATCAAGCTCAGTTAGCAACTGGCTAACGACTCTTTCCGTGACGTGTGAATCACCAATGCCCCCTCTTCTCGGTGCCAAGCTGTCGATCTCGTCGAAGAATATGATCGCTGGTGCAACTTGTCTCGCTTTTCTGAACATCTCCCTAACGTGCTTCTCGCTTTCTCCAACCCACTTCGAAAGTAACTCAGGGCCTTTAACGCTGATGAAGTTCGCATTGCTCTCGTTCGCAACAGCTTTCGCAAGCAAAGTCTTTCCAGTTCCGGGAGGACCGTAAAGCAGAATTCCTTTTGGAGGTTTTATGTTCGTAGCCCTAAACAAGTCTGGAAACTTCAGAGGCCACTCTATCGCCTCTCTCAGTTCTTGTTTAACATTTTCAAGCCCGCCTATGTCTTCCCATCGAATTTTAGGAACTTCAACAAGCACTTCTCTCATTGCAGATGGCTCTATGAACTTCAACGCCTCATCAAAGTCTTTCTTTGTGACAACGAGCTTTGAAAGAACTTCTGCAGGAATTTCCTTTGCTTCTATGTCAATCTCTCCCTTCTCCATCCTGTCCCTCAAAGCATGCATCGCAGCTTCCTTAGCCAACGCAGCTAAGTCTGCACCAACAAATCCGTTGGTTCTGTTTGCAAGATCTTCAAGCATCGCATCGATCAGCTTAGCCTTGACTTCTCTGAAAAGGTTCTCATCCCGAGACAAAACTTCTCTAATCTCTTTCTCGTCCTTTGCTTTGTTCACTTTTTCCTTCATGTCCTCGATGAACTTCTTCTCAAATCTCGTCTTTAAAGCTTCGAGAACTTCCAAAACGTCTTTCCTGCTGTATTCTGGCTCGATTGGCATACTCCTTGTGTGTATCTGCAGAATCTCCTTTCTTCCCTCTTTGTCTGGAACACCAATCTCGATCTCTCTATCGAATCTCCCCGGCCTTCGCAACGCTGGATCGATCGCGTCTGGGCGGTTCGTGGCTGCGATTACGATAACTTGCCCCCTTGATTCGAGACCATCCATCAAAGCCAATAGCTGCGCAACAACGCGGCGTTCAACCTCTCCTGTAACTTCCTCTCTCTTTGGAGCAATTGAGTCGATTTCGTCAATGAATATTATGCTTGGAGCATTCTGTTTCGCCTCCTCGAATATTTCCCTGAGCCTTTGCTCAGATTCGCCGTAGAACTTGCTCATTATCTCCGGACCGCTTATGCTTATGAAGTGCGCATTTACTTCGTTCGCAACCGCCTTAGCGATTAGCGTTTTTCCTGTGCCAGGAGGACCGTAGAGCAGAACTCCCTTCGGTGGCTCGATACCAAGGCGCTCGAAAAGCTCTGGGTGCTTCAAAGGAAGCTCTATCATCTCCCTAACGAGCCTAAGCTCCCTCTTTAGTCCGCCAATGTCCTCATAGGTAACACTGGGGACAGATCTCTTTACCTCCTCCGCTGGTTTTTCCTTTAACTCGATCTCAGTCCCCCTGTTCACAACCACGACTCCCGCTGGTCTTGTGGCGGTTATGACGAAGGTGAGCGTGTGTCCAAAGACTTCCACCCTGATCTTCTGCCCCCTTATCACTGGACGACCTTCAAGTAAACGAAGCAAATAGTTCTCGCCACCCATCAGCCTGACGGGCTCAGTTGGAGCCAAAGTTATGCGCTCAGCTGGCTTTGCTTCAACTTTCTTTATCTTAACTCTGTCGTCAATCCCAACGCCTGCGTTGCTTCTCAGACTTCCATCGATTCTTATCAATCCCTTGCCCCTATCCTCTGGGTAACTTGGCCAAACAATTGCTGGGACTGTTTCCTTACCGATGATCTCTATTATGTCCCCGCTTTGAATTCCGAGTCTTTCCATTACTTCTGGATCAATTCTCGCTATACCTCTACCAACATCCCTATAGAACGCTTCCGCAACCTTTAAAGTTATTTCCTCCTTCATCACCTCACCTCCAACATCCAGATTTCCTCATCTCCAATTATCTCCCTCCTAACGAGCCCTCTCACCCTTAACGACTCGAGAACTCTTTCAACTTCTTTATAGGGGATCTTAAAGCACTCCGCAATTTCGATTGCGGTTTTCATACCCTTTGTCATAGCAAGCAGTATCAAGCGCTCCAAGTCGTCGCTGACAATTTTCTCAACTTCCTCGAGAATCAGTTCGGTCAACTCGTTGAGTTTCGAAATTATGGATCCATGAATCGCTGAAAATCTAGTGCAAATGTCCTCTGCCACCTTTAGCGCCCTGTATACCTCTGACAAAGAGTCGCTTTTTACATTGAGATAGCTTAGCTTCGATTCGAGCTCCCTCAGAGCTTCTGAGGGATTTGAGGTGTTGTCCGAAGACACGTGGACTTCGAAGCGATGCGGAGAAATCGTAACCTCGATGTGGACGTTCTTTGGGATGTAGTAGTATCTTCTCCGCCCATCTTCTACGCTTCGAACGATTCCAGCACTTTCGAGTTTTTCCAAGTGTTCTATTACGACCTTCGGAGCCATTCTGAGATAGTATGCAATCTCGCTGACGTAGCAAGGTTTCTTCGCCAACAGCTCCAAGATCTTTCGCCTACTCTCATTGCCTATTGCGTCAAGTATGTTCATCCGATCACCGTTACTAACTAAGTGTTAGTGAATTTAGTATATAAACTTTTCGGTCCAGCTATTAAATACGAGGATAGAGTTGATAGTATGAGTCTAATTTCAATTGAAAAAAGATCCCATACGCTGATCGTTACGCTGAACAGAGCAGAAAAGAGAAATGCGATAAACTTCGAAATGGCTGAGGAACTTGAAAGAGTTTGGAGAGACTTCGAAGAAGACGATGAGATATATGTGGGGATAATAACTGGCGCTGGAGGTAACTTCTGCTCAGGGGCGGATTTGAGCGATCTGGAAAGACTTGCAAACAGAGTTTTGAATGAAAACGGACCGCTTGGCTTTACAAGGGCGATTCCATCCAAACCCGTGATCTCTGCAATCTCCGGCTATTGCGTCGCTGGTGGACTTGAGATTGCTCTCTGGACTGATATCAGAATAGCCGACGAAACTGCTAAATTTGGAGTTCTAAATAGAAGATTTGGCGTTCCGCTAATCGATGGTGGAACGCAAAGGCTGCCAAGAATTGTTGGTTTAGGCAATGCGCTGGATCTAATTTTGACTGGGAAGCTAATTGACGTAAAGGAAGCCTACAGAATAGGACTCGTGAATGAGGTTGTTCCTAAGGGTCTAGCATTAAAAAGGGCTTTAGAAGTTGCGGAGATGCTCTGCTCTTACCCACAGTTGGCAATGAAAAATGACAGAAAAGCAGTCTATCTCGGGCTCGGGATGGGGCTGGAAAAAGGCTTGGAGATCGAAGCCAAGCTGGGGGTTGAAACAATACGGAATGACGCTGTTCTCCAACAAGCGAAGAAGTTCTTCGAGGGAAAAGGCAGACACGGCAAGATCGATTAAAAATTCCAGCGAAGTTTATCATGCGACATCTTAAATACAAGATCGGAAATTACGGCAGTTCTTCCCAAACGGAAAAGCCTTATATACAAATTCCAGAGTTAATCCATGGATGTGCTGTTAAATCCTGACAAATTTTTCATGGAGCACAAAGAGATGAGTTTTAAGCTCCCAATTGCGATTGTGGCAATCTCTGCAATTGTCTCGGCGACTTCAGCCTACTCAGCTTCTCAGATTATCTTTAAGACGCTGCCAATCGAATCAGGAGGCCTAAATCTTCTTCCACTTTTCTCTGCGTTTGCTGCGATTTCCGCGTTTCTGGGCGCATTTCTGTTCTGGGTGGTATTCGCTGTGATTCTCTACGCCATATCTGCGATATTCAAGGGTAAAGGTAACTTCACAACTCTGATGAAGTTCTTAGCCTTCAGCTTCATTCCCTCGATAATACTCAGCCCAATTTATCTATACCTCAACGCAGAGCTCCTCGGATCGCCGACAATGGAGAATCTCTACGCAATCGTGATCTTCTCGGCTGTAGTAGCACTTTGGCAATTCATCTACTTCGTTTTCGCAGTTAAAAACGCAAGAGAACTCAGCGTTAAGAAATCTGCGATTGTCTGCGCAATCCCACTCGTGCTCTGGTTTGCCTACTCGATCTACTCACTTCAAAACCAACTCGAAGTTCTGCAAATGCTGAAAAGTCTTCAAATCTAATTATGTGTGTGCTCACCGCTGAAGAAATAAGGAGGAGAATCGAATCTGGACTCATAAGCAATTACATCGAACTCGAGACTCAACTGCAACCGAATGGGTTCGATTGCACCCTGAGGAGCATTAGAAGACTAAAATCTGCTGGAAAAATTGACTTCAGCAACACAGAGCGAGTGATTTCAGAGAGCGAAGAGATGGCGTTCGAAGACTGGGTTTATCTAAGCCCTGGAGTGTACAAAGCGATTCTCAACGAAGTCGTTCGACTTGGCAACGATTTAATGGCGATAGCAAAGCCGAGGAGTTCTCTCCTGCGATGCGGCGTGAGCATTGAAACCGCCGTTTGGGATGCTGGATACGAAGGGAGAAGTGAAGTTCTCCTGGTTGTCCATAACCCCCACGGAGTCTGGTTGAAAAAGAACGCAAGAATTCTGCAGCTGATCTTTATAAAACTCTGCTCAACAACGCACGGTTACAGCGGGGCATACAAGTTCGAGAACATATTTTAAGCTGTGAGCAACTTCAAATATGCTCGAAGTCGAGCTCAGCAGATTAAAGCTCAAAAACCCTCTGATCCTTGCAAGTGGAATTCTGGGAAGCTACAGCTCATCGCTCAACGAAATCGCAAACGATGCTGGAGCAGTTGTTACGAAATCGGTTTGCTTAGAGGGCAGAGAGGGTTACAGAAATCCGACAGTCATAAACTGGAAGTACGGACTAATAAACGCAGTCGGATTGCCATCGCCGAAAGCCTTGGAGTTTGCGGAGGAGCTTAAGAAGTTCAGTTTTGCGTCCCCGCTGATAGTAAGTGTATATGCAAAGAGATCGGAAGAAATGGAGAAACTCGCTGAGATATTTGAATTTACAAACGCCTTCGAAGTTAACCTTAGCTGTCCCCATGTCAAGGGAGCTGGAATCGAGATCGGAAGAGATCCAGAGCTTTCCAAAGAACTCGTAAGGGCTTTGAAGGACTCGACTGAGAAGCCTGTATTTGCAAAGATATCTGCAATTCACGACTACTTAAAGCTCAGCAAAGAACTCGAAAAAGCTGGTGTGGATGCGATAACGATAACGAACACAATTCCAGGGATGAAGATAGACATAATCTCGAAAAAGCCAATTCTGAGCAATCTATACGGCGGAGTTAGTGGGCACGCAATAAAGCCCATAGCGTTGAAGTGTGTGTTTGATCTCTACACAGAGCTTGAAGTCCCAATAATCGGATGCGGTGGAATAACGAGTTTCGAGGATGTTTTAGAGTTCGTGATGGCTGGTGCAACTGCAGTCGAGATCGGATCTGCGGTTTTTTACAGCAAAAAAATATTTTACAGCCTAAAAGAGAGCCTAATAGCTTTCTTGAGGGCAAACAACGTTCGAATTGCTGAATTGATCGGTTCAGCACATCAATAGACTCGAGCCAAGAGAGTTGGAGAAGATATATATAGCTTCAAAACTACGAGAAACGATGTTTGTGAACTCATACTTGGATGAGATTCGCAGAGTTCTCTCTGGAGAGTTCGAACTAATACCCGAGCTTCTTGACCCAGAAAAGATAAGGGGCTTATTCGAAAAGGACTGCAAAACCATTGTCGAGGCGGTGCAAAAAAAGAGCGTTGATATAGAATCTGCAAAGAGGAACTTTTTCCTCCTGAAGAGCTACGTTGTTACTCAACTGCTAACGCATTGCGAAAGGTTGAGGAAACTGGCGGAAGAGAAGGGAATTAAAGTCACAACAACACTTGGGGAAGGGGATGTAAACGATATTGCGATTATGATCGACGAAGCTGAGAAAAGCCTTCAGCATTAAAGCCAAAACTTTTTTAGATCTGGCTCTTTTCCTGATTCTATTCAATGAGGGAAACGTAAACGAGATATCCTCAGAGGTCAACGAATTGCAAGATATGATACTGCTGACGAACGATGACGGAATACATTCTGCTGGACTAAGAAGGGCATATGAAACTCTTGCAGAGATCGATGAGGTCGTTGTAGTTGCACCGATAACGCAAATGAGCGCAGTCGGGAGGAGTATATCGATAATGCACCCAGTCAGGATCTACGAGATGGAGATAAACGGAATGAAGGCCTTTGCAATCGATGGAACACCAACGGATGCGGTGATTCTTGGGATTTACGAGATAATCAAGGATATTCCCGACCTTACGGTTTGTGGGATAAATTTAGGGGAGAACTTATCCACGGAAGCTGTCACAACTTCGGGAACCGTTTGTTCTGCTTTAGAAGCTGCAACGCAGGGAAGCAAGGCAATAGCGATTTCGATGGAGATGCACGATAGGGAGAAGTTCGAACCAACTTGCGACTACGATTTCGAGAACGCCAAAAAAGTGCTGAGATGGGTTGCGAGAAAAGTTATCGAGGAGGGATTGCCAAAGAACGTTGACGTTTTGAACGTAAACGTTCCAAGGCGGTTCAATGGGAAAATAAAGATCACAAGGCTTGCAAGGAAAATGTATGAGACAAGGGTCGAGAAAAGAGTTGACCCGCGAGGAAGAGAGTATTACTGGATCCACGGAATCGAGGTCGAGAGCGCAGAAGAGGGTACGGATATATATGCGCTGAGAAAGGGTTTTGCATCTATAACGCCCATAAGTCTGAACATGTCCACCATAGTGCTCGAGGGATGGGAAGATGAGTGGGAAAGTCAACGCTTCGAAATTAGCGCTTGAGCTGATAAAAGATGGTGTTGTCCTTGGCATAGGCTCTGGAACGACTGTAGAGGTTTTTCTCAACCTTCTCGGGGAGAAAATAAGGAGTGAGGGGATAAAGATCTACGGAGTTCCGAGCAGTTACCAGTCAATGCTTCTGGCAATAAAGAATGGGATAAAGATCGTTGATCTCGCAGAAAACGAGCCAGAGATCTGCGTTGACGGTGCCGATCAAGTTGATTCAAAGCTGAACTGCATAAAAGGTGGTGGAGGGGCGATGACAAGGGAGAAGATTGTCGCGTCTGCGAGCAAAAAGGTTGTGATAATCGTGGACGATACAAAGCTTTCAGAAAAGCTTTCAATACCAGTCCCGGTCGAAGTTCTTCCCTTTTCATACGGATACGTTCTGCGCAGACTTTCAAAGATGTGCAAACCGAAACTGAGAGAGGGTAGCGGAAAGGTTGGGCCCGTGATAACGGATAACGGGAACTTCATCATCGACTGCGACTTCGGGGTATTCGAAGATCCAAAAAGTGTAGAACAAGATCTTAAATCGATTCCTGGAATTCTTGAAACCGGAATCTTCCACGCAGAGATGATCGACGCTGTGATCGTTGGAAACAGCAAGTCTGCAAGGATTGTGAAAAAGTAAAAATCAGAGATACTTTGAGATCACGTCCTTAAGGTAGATCTTGTGTTGCCCGAGCTTTCCGCCGTAGTTTCCAGCAGAGAGCTTCAAAACGCCGTCGATCCTGCTCGCAACCTTTAAGCAGAGAGCCATCGCCTTCTCTACTGCCTCAAGGCTCACACCGTTTATCACAATCTCAGGGATCGACTTCACACCGTCTGGAACCTTAGAATCAGGGATCTTTCCCTTCAGCGTCGGGCAGAAGTAGTGGTTTGTGGTTGGACCTATCTCCGGATACTTAGTTTCGGGTTTGCTTCCCGCAGAACAGATGTCGAAAGACGTTATCACTCCCTCGAGCTGTTTCAAAGCTTCGACGCAAACTTCGCCAGCCTCGAGCGCGGAGTCTTCGCTGTCGCAGAAGAGCCAGATATTTCCGCCTGCGATTCCATTCGCATAACCGATGTAGCGCTCTATGACGAATTCTCCGAACATTATCGGAACGACGATCACCTTTCTTCCCCACCGCTCCTCCTCCCATTCGTATCCGTCGCCACATCTGCCAACGTTAAGCTCGGCGTCAAATTTGGTTTCGCTTTGAGTTGCGTTGAAAACCCTCGTAGTTGGAACTACGAGGATTCCCTGTCTAAGTCTCTTGCTCATCTCCCTCATGAGCACGTCCATGAACTTCTTAGATTTCTGAACCCACACCTGGCAAATTGCACCAATTCTCCCATCCGGTGTTTCGTCTGGAGACAACCACTTCTCAATTCCGCCCTCGGATTCACCAAAAACAGTTGAGGGTAAAGAAGTTGCAGAAACCGCAGCTTTTTCCAAAAGCCATCTGTGCTTCGCAGTTACGATGAACCTCGAGTAAATGCCGTCGAAAGCTTCGCAGTAAGTATCCTCAACCGGAACTCCGTTAACCTCGAGCATGTCTTGAGTAGCCCAGAGATTTAAAATCTTTTTGAGACCAAAAATATTTATAGAAAGGGGCTAAAAAGGTAACATGGTTGCGCGGATTCGCTTGAGGATCCTCATCTTTGCGCTCGCAGTAGCTTTTGGTGTTCTAAGCTTAGCAACTGGCTTGGTGCTTTACTTCTGGCCACACGGTCCAAGAGCGGGACAACTAATAGTTCTTGGCATGACAAAATCCGAATGGGGTGAAGTTCACACATGGGTCTCCCTCTTGGCCCTAATCGTAATCGCGGTGCATTTGATCGTCAACCGCACCTCTATTAAGCTCTACTTCCGATGCCTTAAGGAACTCTAAGGGTTGAAGATCTCATCTGAGTTCGTTGTGAAGTTCTTGCCGAAGCCCGCGTGCATCACGAAACGGTAGCTTAGATCTGGCTTTTGTCCTTTGAACGCGTCGCCTACAGTTGTGGAAACGATTTCTGCGACGAAGAACGTGTGGTCTCCAGTTTCAACTTCGTTCACAACCTTGCACTCTAAGTTCGCCTGGCACTCCTTGATCGATGGAACCTTGACCTTCTTCGAGGGAATTAGCGTGAGCTTCAGCTTCGAAAACTTGTCTTCCTTAGCTCCGCTAACGGTTCCCGCAATCCATACGTCTTTGAGAAGTTCTATCGTTGGAACCGCTACTACAAATTCCTTGCACTCCTTTATCAGCTTGTTCGTGTATCTCTTATGCCCTATTGCGACACCGAGCATTTGCGGTTCGAAAGACAAGGGCGTTACCCAATCGGCGGTCATCACATTTGGCTTCTCAACGCCAGAAACAATCAAATAAGTTCTCAAAGGATACAAAAGCTCAAGCATCCTCACACCTCCTAGTTTTTTCATCGATCAATGAAATGAAATCATCTGGAGATGCGACGCTCTCGAGCTCTTCCTTATGGACAAAAACAACGGATTCAATTTTCTTTTTCATTTCTCTCTCGGTTATGTAAGCTGCATCCGCACAAACTATTTGCGAAACTTTGCCGATCAGCATAGCTCTTTTCTCGATTTCCCTGATCTGCTTCAAACCCATAAGAATGTCTCTGTTCTCAACTCTCGAGACCGCATCAAAGGGTGTGTGCTTAACTGTGTACACCGAGATCCCAATTTCTCTCAGCTTGCAGACTATCTCGTTCTCCTCTTCGCATTCCTCGATCTTCTCGTTCTCTACGAACTCTCTGAAGTCTATTTTCTTTATCACGTTTCCAAAGAGTTCCTCGATTTTTATCGCAACGTCTACACTTGCATCAGAACCTTCTTCGTAGTTCATAACAGTTCTTTTCGAAACTCCAAGCTTCCTTGCGGTCTCTCCTATGCTTATTCTAAGGGCTTCCCTAGCTTTCCGCATTTTCTCAGCATCGATCTTCACGTAGTAACCGCCGGGAGCGGAGTAGATGTATGGAAGCTCTCCCCGCAGGTAGTCGTAGAACGTTGCGAGATTTATCACAGGCAGATTGTAGCGTGTGTAAACTACTCTTCTTTCGAGAAAATCAGTTTTGAATCTCTCGCCGATTACAATTGCGATCGCATTTAGGATTTTTGCCAACTTTTTCATCTCTTCTGCGATTTCAGGCTTTAGCGAGTCTACATTGTAGAGAACTTTCAAAAGAAGGATTTTTTTGTTCTTTTTTGCAATTATATCAAAGCATCTTGGTTTAGTATCAACTAACTCGAGCAGTTCGTAACCCTCTTTCCTCAGGAGCTTTATAACATTGCTCATCAGCAGTGACTGCACCGCAATTAAGATTAGGCAAATTAGTATATAAAGAATTTGGTGAGGAAATGATTAAATTTCCAGACGAAAAAGATTTCTATGGACTTGCTTCGCCTCGAGTTCGACCTCCAGCACCACTTGGTTCTTTCAAAGAAGAATGATTTTGATCATGCACTTATAAGACTCGTACTCTCTACGCTCGCAAATCCATTTGAGATTGCGAACCTAAACAAAAAAGATCTCAGGATTAACAAAGGAGTTTTCACGGTTCGTTTTCAAAGCAGATTTTCTCCAATCGACGAAGATACTTTCAGACTCGTGAAGTCGCTTGAAAAAGAGAGACCTTTTGAGCTCAAAGAGAGCGAAATGGATGAGATCGTTGCAAAGTATTCTCCAAAGGATCGAAAATACACGACAAAAGGATTGAGAAAGGCTATGGTGAATTATCTGAAGGATGCGTCGTTTTTTGAGATCGAGATCGAAAAGCTTGAGTCAAAAGAGCTCTTCGACTTCATGCTCGACTTCAACCCGCTTTACTCAGGATCTTGGCTCGACGAGGAGGGTCTAAAAGAGTTTGTGCTGAACTACTCCGCGATCAACAGGATCGAGGATGCAAAGAGGGTTGCAGAAGAGACTGGAATCGACTACGAGTTCGTATCACAGGTGATGAGAACAGAAAAGAGCCTCTTCGTCCTCGCAGATAAGTTCAAGGCGAAAAATTTATCTTTTGAAGATGAATAGAAGCGTGGAATCGATCGGCTTCGTCCTTGGGGAGAGTTCGATAACTGAATTTAGCTTCGCAGTTAATCCCGCAAAAATTCCAAAGTTCGGGGAGTTTGTTGTAGCTGAAAATCGTGACCACGAAGAAGTTCTTGGGCTTGTTAAAAACGTGATAAATTCTAATCGCCTGCTCGAAAACGGCATTAGCTTTGAGTATGCGCTCATGAACATCAAGAGCTCTAAAAAAGTCCTCGAGAGAAATGAAGTGATCATTGCGAAGGCGAAGATACTTGGAGTTCTGAAGGAGAACGAAATTCTGCCAAACCGTGTTCCTGTAAAGGCGTGTGCAGAGGTCAGGCTTGCAGATGATGAACTACTAATTTCGATCTTCAAGAACTCGAAGGGGATTTCGATCGGAAACCTGATCGCAAGACAAGAAATTCCCGTTTACGTCGACTTAAACCAGCTCGTTCTAAGACATTTCGCAATACTCTCCGTCACAGGCGGAGGAAAGTCCAACGCTGTATGCCTGCTCGTGAACGACATGGTGCGAAAATACGATGGAAGCGTGATACTAATAGATCCTCACGGAGAATACGTGGGATTCGTTTTTGAAGATGGAGACGAAAGAAAGAAGAACGTAATCTCCGCTGGCATAAGGCCAGAAAGACTCGAGCCATGGGAGTTCTGCTCCTTGATCGGGATCGACAGAGATGCGTCTGTGCAGAGAATGCATCTCGAAAGGATTTTTCTGACTGTGAAAAACGAAAACTTGAGCGGACTGGAGTTCATGAAAAGGGTGCTTCAAATTGCAGAAGAGTGGATAGCGTCGCAGGGAGAGATAGAATACGTTGATGCAATGGGAATTCGCAGAAGGGCGAAGATCACAAGAGAAGACTTAAACCCGCTTTATAGGGTTAAAGAATACGTTCTAACCTTCCTGCGGAGATACGAAGAGCTCATGACCCAGAGAGATATGCTCGCAAATCTGAGAGAAGGTTACCTGAACATCGTGAACCTGAGTGGATTCGATGAGGAGCAGATGAGGGTCGTGGTTGCTTATCTCCTCAGAAATATCTTATTAGGGAGAATAAGCTACGTAAGGGGAAAGAACAGAGAATACTGGGAAAAGAGTTGCCCAATAGTCCGAAAGCCGTTGCTTATAATATTCGAAGAGGCACACATCTTCGCAGGGAAAGGAGATGTTGCGATTTGGATGAGCAGAATTGCAAGAGAGGGTAGAAAGTTCGGCATAGGGATGGGGATTGTTTCCCAAAGACCAAAAAAGATAAGCGACGACATCTTAAGCCAGTGCAACACGAAAATTGTGTTGAGGATTGTTGAGCCAAGCGATCAACGATACATTCAGCAAGCGAGCGAGCAGATAAGCGAGGATCTTCTCAGCGACATTTCTTCGCTGGGCGTTGGCGAAGCTGTGATTGTTGGACCAGCGGTCAAGATTCCGGTGGCGGTTAGGATCAGGAAATTCGGCGGAAACTATGGTGGTAGGGATATCGACGTTGTTTCAGAGTGGAAAAGGGAGGATGTAAGGTTAGAGGACCTCGTATGAAGTTTGCCCACTTCGCAGACCTGCATTTGGGTTATGAGCAATACAACCTCCCTTGGCGGGCTGAAGACTTTGCAACTGCGTTCAAAAACGCAGTTAAGATTGCGATCTCTGAAAAAGTCGATTTTGCAATAATCGCAGGCGATCTCTTCCACAGGAGCGTCCCAAACCCAAAAACTCTGAATGATGCGATCGAAGCTCTTAGCGCTTTCAAAGAAAACGGAATCCCAGTTTTCGCGGTCGAAGGAAATCACGACAAGAGCATAAGGGAGATGTCTGCCTACAACCTCTTGGAGAACCTCGGACTGCTCAACGTCCTCGGGTTTAGGAGAGAGAGAGTTGAGAGCGACAACGTTACCAGCGTCAAGGTTGAGAACGTCTACTTAGTAAAGGGTGTCTACAAGGACGTTGAAATAGTTGGGGATAAACACAGAACGAAATGGCAGTTGGAAAAGTTCCTCCCGCTTATGAAACCAGAAGGAAAGAGCATACTCGTGCTTCATCAATCGGTCAAGGAAGTTGTAGACTTCCTGGACATAAGCTGGGATCTAACGATTGACCAGCTCCCAGAAGCAAAATACTACGCGCTTGGACACGTGCACATGCACAGAGAGAGAAAGATTGGCGATGCTTACCTTGTTTATCCTGGATCCATCGAGAGATACGATTCCCGTGAGGCGTCGAGTTTCTTCTTTTACAAGGATAGACTCGAAGTGAAAAACGGAGAAGGCAAAGGCTTTTGCATAGTCGAGAACTTCAAGCCAAGGTTCGTAGAAGTTGAGACCCGAGACTTATACGCGATCTCTATAGATGCGGAGAAAAGGATGGAGGCGGAGAAGAAGTTCTTTGAAGTCCTCAACAAGCTTAACAGCTCCGCAATCGCAGTTGTAAAGATCATGTGTTCCGAGCATATGGATTCCAAGAAGATCCTAGAGCTCGCCCTGAGTCGCCTTCGACATGCGGAGATCAACTTCAAAAGAAGAGAAATCGAGGAGATTTCGAGGTTCGTGAGCGAGAACGAGTTCTTCAGCGACTTTGAAATGAAGCTGTTAGAGATTCTAAGGGAGGAGGACGAGACAAGTATAAAATCTGCCCTAGATTTCATCAAAGAACGTTTCTCGATCGACGAAGTTAAACGAGAGGCACAAATTGCCGGAGATAAAGATAGGGCCTCGGAAGGGAAAAAGGAAGAGAAAAAGGAGGTTGGGAAGAAGGTGAAGACACTTCTAGACTTCATATGATCCTGAAAGAGCTCGTGTTAAGAAATTTCAAATCGCACTCAAACACGAGGATTAGGTTCGAGAGAGGGATAAACCTAATCGCGGGAAGGAACGGTGCGGGAAAAAGCTCAATACTTGAAGCAATTCTCGTCGCTCTTTACGGAGTTCGTCCTCCGCTAAGAAAGGACGATTTAACGAGAGTTGGCGCCACTGACTACAGCATAGAGCTCCAATTCGAGTTGGGAAACAAGAGCTACAAGATAATTAGGAACAGTGCTGGAAATTCTGAGCTTCGTGGCGACTTTTTATTGGAAGGGGATAAGAGAATAAACGAGTGGGTCGAGAAGAACATATCGCCATTCCATGTTTTCACAGGAGCAGTTTACGTAAGGCAAGGGGAGATAGAAACGATAATCTCAGACGAAGCTGGTAGGGAGAAGATAATCAGAAAACTAACGAGAATTGAAGACTACGAGAATGCTTGGAAGAACTTGGGGCTCGTTATAAGAGAACTCGAGGCAGAAATGAAGAGGTATGCGGAGGTTCTGAAACAGAAAGAGGACTGCGAGAAAAGGTTGAGAGAGAAAGTGAGCGAAATCGAAAAGATTAGCAAGGAGATAGAGGAGACAAAGAGAAATGTTGCTGAATTGAAAAACAAACTTGCTCTCATTGCCAAAGAGAGGGAGAAGTTCGAGGCAATTAGGGAGCAATTGCTGAAGCTCAGAGAAGAAACTTTGAAAGTCGAAGCAGAGATAAAGGAGTTAAAGAGTAGAGTTGAGCTACTCGAGTCGCAAAGAAAAGAGCTGGAGGAAAGAAAGAGATTGTTAAGGAGAAAATACGAAAGATTCTTGGAGCTTCAATCTCCGGCAAAACGCTACGTGGAGTTGGAGACTCTGCACAAAGAGATCACGAAAGCGATCCAAGAACTCGAAAAGTCACTAAAAAGCTATGAGATCGAAAAGGAGAGGTTGATAAACGAGGCAAAAAGATGCGAAGAGGAGAAAGAGAACCTGAGGAAACTAGAGGAGGAGATCGAGAGGACAAAGAGCAAGATCGAGCTTTTGAGAGCAGAGGCTGAAAAATGGAACTCGATCAAGTCCAAGGTTGACAGAAAGGAGCAGATCGAGAAGATCTTTGCCGAAAAAGGATACAGCGCAGAAAAGATCGAACAGATGTTTTCAGCAATACAGAAAGCAAGGGAGAGAGATAAAAGTCTAAAAGATGAGCTCGGAAAAGTCCGTGAAGAGAAAGGAGCGCTTGTTTCAGAGGAGAAGAGACTTGAAGAAATTCTTGAGAAGTTAAAAACTGCGGAGGGCTCGTGTCCAGTATGTGGTAGAGAGCTCACCGAATCGCACACAAAAGAGTTGTTGGATAAGTATTCTATGGAGTTAAATAGAGTAAAAGCCAAGATTCTCAAAATTGAAGAGATCGAAAGAAAGCTCGGGGAAGAAAGAAAGAAGATCGAGAACGTTCTTTCCAAACAAGATGTTGTTCTGAGATACAAACAGCTCGTAGATGAGTTTCGAAAGATAACCGAAAGTCTCAAGGACTTGGATGTCGAGAAGTTGAGAATCGCTTCGCAAGAAATGGAGAAGTGCGTCGCAAGAATAGAGATGCTGAAAGAATCGCAAGATAGACTTGCCGAGGTTATAAAGAGGGAGGAAGAAGTAAAGAGAGCACTCGAAACCATAAAGCTCGAGATTGAAAGAATAGAGGATTCGAAAAAGAAGCTAAGAAGTAAACTCAGAGAAGCTGGTTTTTCGGATCTTTTAGAGCTTGAAAAAGAGCTTGGGAACTTGAGAAGCTCCTATGAGGAGTGGGTTTCGCTTAAAAATTCCGAAATCGAACTAAAAGACGTGGAAGCGAAGATTGAGATCGTTTCTTCCGAGATTGACAAAGCAAAGCTGTTTCTTGAACAGAAAATCAAAGACTTCGAGATTGAAAAGACGTTACTAAACAAGGTTGCAACCCAATACGATGAAAAAAAGCACAAAGAAGTTGAGAGCGAAGAGAAAAAAATTTCTAACGAGGTCTCGGGATTTGAAGAACGTCTAACAGTTTTGGAGAGAACCTTGGAAAGTCTTGCGAAAGACAGGGATTACCTAACCAAACAGCTTCAGGTGATCTTGGAAAGTGAAAAGAAGGCTAAAGCAATAGAAAAAGCCTTACCTGAGCTCGAGAAGATTCGTGAGAAGTTCGCGAGCTATAAGAACATTGTCGCAGAGATTGCGCTGAAAGAAGTAGAAAAGTATGCAAGCGAGATCTTCGAAGAGTTCACAAGCGGAAAATACTCGGGGATAAGGTTGAAGAGGGTTACCGAATACGGGAAAGAGAGGTTGAAGATCTTTGTTCTCCACCAAGGCGAAGAGAGAGATACAGGATTTTTGAGCGGGGGAGAGCTTGTAGCGCTTGGGATAGCGTTTAGATTGGCCTTGTCGATGTTTGAAGCAAAGGGAAAGATCCCAATACTGATCTTAGATGAACCAACACCTTTCCTTGATGAAGAAAGAAGGAGGAAGCTCGTCGACATAACCACAGACTACTTGAGAAGGATTCCACAGGTAATCGTTGTTTCGCATGACGAAGAGTTAAAGGATGCGGCTGACAAAGTCATAACAGTTGACTATCGTGGTGGTGTTTCCTTTGTGGAAGCTCAGTGATGAGATGGTAGAAAGTCTCGAGAAGGAGATCGAAGAGATTTACAAAAAAGCAGAAGAGTTGGCTAAAAAGGTTAATGGATGGAAAGAGATACCAGCAGCTACAAATTGCGTTGTTTGCGGAGTAGATGGTAGCAGAGGCATAGAAAGGCTTTCTAGTGCTGTTCTTTACGCGATCTCAGCAGTAGGAGTCGGCAACGAGGTCAGGGAGATGAGCGAAGTAACAACGCTGAGACCCCATTTGAACGTCGAAGAACGCATAAGGCTCCACATGCACACTTCAGAGTTTAGAGTTGGATGTTTTTCCGAAGAAGAAATGGTCCTGATCGATGGATCGCTGAGAGGAGCTTTTATACGCCCAGCTTCGTATCCAGAAGACGTAAACAAACTCTACACTAACTATGAGCTTGAAAACTTTGTTGCAGACTTTGTCGAAGTTCTCGAAGAGCATTTCAAGGACATAGAGAGAGACTTGGCAACGGGAAAAGCGAAAAAAAACTACCTGATCTCGAGAAGCGAGATTCTGAAATGGATGGAGAATTCATACAGAATTGGCGAGAGAAGTTTCGAGGACTTTACGATACTCGCAGAATATATCGAATATCTCCACTCACTTAATCGTTTGCTTGATAAACGTGTTTTCTTTATCGCAAAAAGCTTCTACACACACGAGTTTGACTCAGAAATCTGCGATTCTGCGATCCTCGATGTTTTCGCTCTAAAAAATTTCGGCTTTCTTAAGTCCGGATATCTCGTTTTTAAACCTTCTTTCAGCAAATCACTGCCTTTTTTCGTTCAGAAAAACAGAAGGCAATTCAAGAACCTGTTTAAAGAAGTAAACTCTGCCTTTGTCAGACTCGAGGACAACAGCAACATCTACCTGCTCGAAACCACGGAAAAAATAGATGACGAAGTTATCTCAAAACTAAAAGCTCTTGAATTCGATGGGTATCCGCTTCCCTTGCTCCAAGCACACAAAATTGCAAAGATGAAGAGATCCGAGCTCCGAAATTTGATCGCGAATATAGTGTCTACACTAAACCCAGAACTCGCACAACTGCTGAGGAGTGGTAGAGACATTCTGGAAGAATAAATCTTAAAATTCCAACATGAGTTATAGACATGGAAGAGTTCGAAGCCGAGATAAGGAGAATTCTCGACGAGAAGTTCATAGAAAAATCCAAGAATCTGAAAAAGTCGGGGCACATTTTCAACCCAATTTTCTATCTCTTCTTCACACGTCTCGTAGAGCTCTCAGCGATATTCAGGAACATAGTCTTGCCCAGCAGATACGAGATCGAGGAGCTTTTCACGATGAGAAAGGACTTTCTCCAAATAGACTACAGAACTCTGACCGAGATCATAAAAATAGCATGGATTCACGAAAGAAGCAAGGGCATCGAGTTTAGCTTCAGCAAGAACACGGATGACTTGCTCTATCTCCTGTACCGAATGGGGAGAATCCAGAAGGAAATCGATACCGCGATAATAAAGCACGCAGAGTGGAAGAAGGAAAAGCTTATAGAGCTATACATGAGCCTACTGCGCATACTTTTGGAGATCGAGGATGAAATAAATAGGAGTATTGCTACGCAGTGATCTGCTCCGCAGTTTCGTAGAGTAGCGTTATAAACCTTGCAAAGAATATACCGTAAGCTGGATTTAGAACGAAGTTCAGAACTCCGCCGACAAGTGGGATATTGCTGATTATAAAGTTGACAACCGCAAGAGCTACGTAAACGAGCAGCAGTCCAACTATATAATTTCCCCAGCCTATTCGTCGGATGTGCTCGAAAATCGCGGCAAAGTTGAACGCTTCTCTAAAGCTTTGGAGCCTTGAAAATCTAACGAGAGCAATGGATGCAATTATCAAGACGAGAAACGCTACTACGAAAACCAAAAAAGCCCCCAAGATTATTCCACTAAAAATAGCGCCGGGATTTGCGAGGATCGTTACACCCACAGAGATTCCTAACACGAGAAGCACTGGAATTGCATAGATTATCGCGACAACGAAGAACTTCAAACCATCTATGAAGAGCTTACTCCAATTCTCAAGCTCTGGCGATGGCTTTTTTCCACGCAAGATCTCCATGACATAGCCAAGGAAAAGCGGGAAAATTATGACGCAAACGATCAAAAGCAACCACTTTACCCACTTTCCCCAGAGCGCATCCTTTACGTATTCGAACGAGTCCTCAAACATCTGAGCGTAGTTCATGCCCTTTCCTCAATACTTAATATTTAAAAAATTTGCCATCAATCCGAGGGCACAAAGGATTTATACTTTCTCGTGAAGATTAATTGTGCTCGTAGCAGAAGTCTTCGGAGTATTCATAGCACGAAGCGAATTTTCTGCATCACCAGTAGTCGTTCTTAGAGCCGAGGACGGGAGAATTCTACCGATATACATCGGATTCGCAGAAGCTGCATCGATTTACTCAGCAATGAATCGCCTCCTGCCCCCAAGACCGATGACCCACGACTTGCTCGTGGACATAATTTCGAAGCTCGACGCAAAAGTTGAGAAAGTCATAATCGATGACATCATCGACAACACCTTTTACGCAAGGATTATTCTGAAAAGAGACGAAAAGGAGATCGAGATCGACGCAAGACCAAGTGACAGTATCGCAATTGCGCTTCGCGTCTTTTGCCCTATTTTCGTAGATTCAAAGGTGCTCGACGAAGCTGGTCGTGAAGACTTACCTTCCAACTTCAAGGACTTTGCCGAATTCGCTTAACCGCAAAGATTCTCATCTTAAAAACAAGCTCCCTTTTGAAATAGAAAAAAAGCTCGTTTCCCCTTTCGACGATCTTCTTTTCAAAATAAGGTCTTTTATCGAACTTCTCAAGCATCTCCTTATCTATCGCCCCAAAGAAGTTGAACTTCTCGCCTATGAACAGAACTTCCCCTTGGCCGAGTTCAATCTTCTTAACGTTGCTAACAGAGAACGAAACCTCTAGCGTTTTTTTGCCTTCAAAGTAGAATCCCATGAGCGCTGGGTTTCCCTTGATTTCCGAAATTATGCAAAGGTTGTCCAACTCAAACTCCTCTAAGCTCATTTTTCCCCTTTGGATGTATTTCCAGCCAAGAAACCTGCAAAAAGCTTTCACGAATGATCTCGTTCTTCTGCTAGGTTTTCGCGAAGTTGTTACGATCATAAATCGCATTCGACGAACTTTGAGCCGTCGTAGCCAACAATTGTGTTTCCGAACTTTCTTGGAATCAAAATGTAACCATCTTCGAACTCATGCAGTTCTTTCACAAGCCTGATTTCGGCTCCACTGATTTTTACTCCAAGAAAAGATCCCGACTCGACTTCTCTACACTTCGAGAACTTGAAGTTTGCGGGCATCAGGTTGTAGCTTCTCCCAACTCTTTGCCCAACTTCGAAACCGAATAGGATTTCCTGCAAAGACTTGCTGAAGAACTCCCAATCCGCTTCTACAAGTATTTGTCTTGGGAATGAAGAGAAATACATGACGATTTCTTCGACATTCTCCTTTCTATGAACCCACTCGCATTTTTTACAGCTCCAGACAAAGTTGCCCTTCGACGAGACTATAAGATCACCAAATTTATATATAAAACATGGGTAGAAAATACAGTAGCAAAGTGAGCAATCCTGCCCCTCAAAATGACATGGATAATGAGGACACTCAAGCGCCGAGCCAGTGAGCGAGTTCATTGCGCTGAACAAATCCACAAGACCCCTTTCATTCATCTCTACGCCATCCCTCCGAAGTATTAAATCTCTTTCGTGGAACCACTATCTCACCATCCCCATCGAGCACAAGTCCTCGACCCTCGATGAACTCCTTCACAGTCATAGCAGAAAGAACTGCGTCGATTTCGTCATGCGAGAGCTCAGGAATTGTAAAAAATTGCGATACAGCTAATCTAAGCTTCTCCAACCCATTTTTTGACCTTTTTTTCGCTTTTGGAGCTATCCCCATAATAACTCGCGTTGCATATGGGTAGACTTCAAAAACCCGAATTCCAAGGGCTCGCAACTCTTCCGCAATCGCCATCCCAATCAAGGCGATTTCACGAAAGAAAGGCGCACCGGATGGAAAAAGTCTTATTCCGAGGTTTAGGAGTTTTCTCTCGCACTCCCTAAGTGTTCCCCTAGGCGGAAGCGACAAAGGAGCGTCTATACCTGCAGCAAAAACACCCTTCAGCTTTTCTTTATCGTAATTGCCAACATAAATCAGCTCTTCTCCTAAGATGGCCATTTTACAGACTTTCTTTCCAACGTCTATGCCCGCGTAAATCATAACACAACTGTTTGCGCATGAGGGCAACCCGAGATTCGCAGAACCCTGTCCTTGTCAACGATCCCAATTTTTATTGCAAGATCGACCGCTTTTTCGCCCGTGATGTTTGCGATCGTCGCCTTTCTCAACGCATTGATAACTTCCTTCTCTTCGAACTCTTCTGTTCCATAAAAGCTCTCCTTAACCTCGATCTTCAAGTTTCCCTCCCTAAAGACTTTACCAACTAACTCAGAATCGCAAACCGCCACCAGGGTTTCGCCCCTAACGCTGTATATTTTCATCCTAAACATTTTTCACCGGTTGTTTTGCTCCACACGCCATACAGCGCAGGAACTGAACTCTGCCCTCTTTTACGAGCTCTGTATCTGGAGCATTGCATTCTTTGCATAGAACGTAGATCTTCACGTATTCGTTTATTTCCTTCTGAATCTCCTCCTCCGTGAACTTTCCTTGGAGTATTAGTCGTCCGTTGTCCACAACTCCAGCGGTTCCAAGAGACTTAACGAGATACTTGTAGATGTGCTCCTCGCTCCTATTCAATGTCTTGGCGATCTGCGTCAGATTTCTCAGGATTGTCCTGACGCCCTCCCTTGCGACGCTCACCTTTGGAACCTCAAACCTTTCCTTCCTCGTGATTCTTTTTTCCGAGAGCAGATTCATCGCTCTATCGAGCAATTTCTCGTAGTCTTCCATTGCTTTTTGTCGACGAGGTTGTATTTAAGCTTCTCGAAATAGCGAAAAAGTTTAAAAAATACGCCACAAAACAGAGCTGATGGATGTCTACATTCTTCTCGCAATCGTCCTCGGATTTTCCGCTCTAAGCTCGCTCCTATTCATGAAAATGGGCTTCTCGCATGTAGCTGGTTACCTGATTTCCGGGGTTTTTCTCAGCCTCATTTTTCGTGAGCGCATTGTCGAGTACAAAGACTTCTTAAAATTTTTCTCCGACGTTGCAATCGCTTTGCTCGTTTTCGAAATAGGTAGGGAGATCGGGATTAAAGGTATAGAGAAGTTCAGACTTCTCCCAATTGCGATCCTCGTGTTCGAGATTTTTACCGCTTTTTTGATCGCAGTAGCGGTGGGAAACTTGCTAGATCTGACTGCAATAGAGGTTCTGGTTCTCGCAACCATCGGCTCTTTCAGTAGCACCGCTGTTATCTTCAAGCTCCTCAACGAACTGAACTTCGATGAAGATATAAGAAAAACTGTGCTCAGCGTGATGATCCTCGAAGACTTATGCGCAATAATGATCTTAGCAATCCTCCCCCAGTTTGCATTAGAAGTTCATTTGCTCGAAGTTGTGCGATTACTCGGGTTTTCTCTGGGGATAACCGCTATCCTCGTATTCCTTGGACTTACCATGCTCAACAGAATCTTTGAAAAAGTCATCAAACCCGACGAACTCGGTGTGTCGATAGCCATGAGTTCAGCGCTTCTCTTCGCCACTATCTCGAAATCTTTCGGCCTTTCTCCAGCCTTGGGAGCTTTTTCTGCTGGCTTAGCTCTATCGACGCATCCAAAAAACGCTGAGATCGGAAATTACCTCAAACCCGTGAGAGAGATTTTTCTGATTCTCTTCTTCGTCTCTCTTGGTCTTGAAGCTGGTTTACCGAGCGAGTTTTCCCCGTTTTTGCTCTTTGTTCCAATTTTAATAATTTTTTGTAGATTCTATGCCTTCACAGCTTCGAACTGGATTTTCAGCAAGCGTAGCCTCGAGGAGTGTGTTCGGATTGGATTCTTAGCAACTTCAGTAGGGGAATTCGGGATGATCATAGCACACGAAGCCCTAAACCTTGGACTCGTTGGAAGAGAGTTTCTCTCCCTATCAGCAACTGCTGTGATCCTTGGAGCTCTGAGCTCGTCAAAACTCAGCTCAAAAACCAACTACGCTGAAAAAATTGCCTCACTTGTTCCCCTCGAAGTCAAAACACTCGTTAGCAGTATTTCCGTGAGTGTCAGCAGAGTCATGGAGAGCAAAAGCGGAGAGTTCGTGAGGTCTTTGATTAACAGAATTGCCAGAAACGTGATTGCAGTAGTAGTTGTTTCAACGCTCGGATCTGCTTCGCTCTACGTGCTCAACATGTTTGGTTCCGAGCTTAAATACGTGAACTTAGCGCTCGTCCTTGCAATCGTTTTTGCGGTAATCTTAACGGTTTCTGCAAAGACGAAAAGCCACGTAGAAGAGCTTTGCTGTTTGCTTGTCGAGAAAAGAGGTCTAAATCCGAGGATTGAAAGGGTTCTAAGCGGATTGACCTTTGCGTTCATTATGCTCACGAGCCTAAACGTAATTCTCCTAGTTTCAGGGAGGTTCTTCGTTGAAATCCTAAAAGAGGTTTCGATGCTACCCCTTGCCCCAAGCCTCGCAACTCTCGTTTTCCTTGTAACTTTCTCGCTGAGCGCTTACTTCATATACCGAAGGATACGAGAGATCCCTATTTGAATTTTTTCTGGCAAACGTCACTAATTGGGCACTCTGAGCACTTTGGATTTCTTGGAAGGCAAATCGTTTGCCCAAAACCTACGAAAACGTAATTCACCTTCTCCCAGAGCTCTACGGGAAACAATTTCTTTAACTCCTCCTCCGTTTTTTCGGGTGTTTTCGTGTTCACAAGGCCTATTCTGTTCACTATTCTGTGCACATGCGTATCGACTGCGATCGCTGGTTTGCCGAGATAGGCTAAAACTATGTTCGCAGTTTTTCTGCCAACACCGGGCAACTGAATTAGTTCTTCAAACGTCTCAGGAAACTTTTTCTTTGCAAGTATTTCCGCAATCTCCTTCACTCGCCTCGCTTTAACACGATAAAAGCCGACGCTTTTTATTAATCCCTCTATCTCGCTAACTTCCATCTTCGCGAGCTCTTCGATACTCTTTGCTCTGGAAAAAAGTTTCTCCACAGCTTTTGCTGTCTGTTCATCACGAGTTCTTGAACTCAACACAGTTGCGATCAGAACTTGATAAGGTTCGAGTTTTGCTTTGTGCAGAAAAATGGGTGCGTTTCTCTCCCTCGCAGCAACTTCCATTTTTTCAAGCAACGATCGAAGATCCATGGGAAAATTTCAACAAGCTTTTTAAAATTTGTAGCCTAGTAGTGCTATGAAGTTCGACTATGCAAAGGCTGGGGTTGATATAAAGAAGGCCGAAAAGGCGATAAGCACGCTCACCAGTATTGTAAAATACAGAAGGAAGGGTTTTGGTGAACCAATTTTGCTTTCCCACTACGCTGGGGTTATAGATTGCGGAGATTTTGGGATCGCGATAACAACAGATGGTGTGGGAACGAAAATCTTAGTTGCGATTGCGATGAAAAAATACTTCGGTATTGGAGTCGATTGCGTCGCTGTAAATGTGAACGATTTGCTCGCAATCGGTGCCGAGCCGTTGGCAATGGTCGATTACATTGCAATGCAGAAAATCGACGAAGAAATAATTGCGGAGATTTCCAAAGGGCTTGAAGAAGGTTGTAGGATTGCAAACATTACGCTCGTAGGTGGAGAGACTGCGACGCTGACAGAGATGATAAACGGCTTCGACGTTGCTGGGACTGCAGTGGGGTATGTTAGAAAGGACAGAATAATAACGGGAAAGAACGTTGTCCCGGGAGACATAATAATGGCTTTACCAAGCTCTGGAATACATTGCAACGGTTTAACGCTTGCAAGAAAAGTCATTGAAGCAAATGGACTTAGCTATTTCGACAAGTTCGGAGACAAAACCATAGGCGACGAACTGCTAACACCTGCAAGGATATACATGGAGATCCTTGACATAATAAAGGTGTGTGAAGTTCACGGACTCGCGCACATTACTGGAGGTGCTTTTAGAAAGCTAAAAAGGCTCAGAAACGATGTGAAGTTCGTAATCGATTCTCCGCTAAAGCCACAGGAGATATTCCGCTTCATTCAAAAGCTCGGCAATGTTGACGAGGTCGAGATGTATAGGACTTTCAACATGGGGATGGGCTTCCTCATCATAGTTCCAGAAAGCGAGGTCGAGAAAGTTGAGAAGTTTGGAGCAAAAAGGGTAGGTTATGTCGACGAGGGAGAAGGAATTTTTGTCAAAGACCTCAGAATCGATTAAATGCAAGAGATGTAGATTTGAACCCCCAGAATTCGTGATCGACGCCATAAAGCAAAGAATACGAGAGTTCAAGACGCTTGGAGAACGTGGACAAGTTACTTTTAACTTTAAACCATTCTTAGAACTTGAAATAGATGCAACAGTTGAAACCGAATTGGCTTTTTGTATCTCAACCGCAAATTCCTCCGCAAAATCCGGTTTAAAATTCCAAAAAATGCTTGAGGACAGAGACGTTTTCGCAATGAGCGTATCAGATTTCGAGGAGCTTTTGAAATCTGCAGGTGTCAGATTTTACAAGAGAAAGGCCGTGTACATAAAAGAGGCGATAGAGAAAATCCAAAAAATAAAAATCCCCGACGATGATAGTGCAAGGGAGGTTCTAGTGAAGGAAATCTGCGGTTTAGGTTACAAGGAGGCGAGCCACTTTTTACGAAACATCGGTAGAGACTTCGTGATCTTGGACAGACACATCTTAGAGTGGCTTGGCGTTAGCCAAAGAAGTCTCAGCAAGAAGAAATACTTGGAAATCGAGGAGAAGTTTAAAGAGATCGCTAAAAGAACCGGAAAGAGTGTTTCTGAACTCGATCTGTTGCTTTGGAGTATGAAAACTGGGCTCGTGTTGAAGTAGCTCAAACACGTCTCTCGTGCTTGCTCTAAATGAGACTCGATGAAGCTCCGAGATCTTGGATTTTTATTTTTTCCGCCATGAATACACATAGCAACGAAATCCGCAATTTGGAACCCAAAAATGTTTCTTCCTTGCGCCAACAAAAATCGACCGTTTCATCGCTCAAAAGTTCGCAGAGATTAAACTTCTTTGAAAAGGTTGGCTTCTAAAAAACTAAAGCCATGCCAAAGCAGATTTTGCAATAAACATAATGGCTCTACGTTCGCAATTCTTATAAACAAGAAGGTCAAGAAAAAATAGCGGTCGTAGTCTAGTGGCAGGACACGGGCTTCCCGAGCCCGTTGCCCGGGTTCAAATCCCGGCGACCGCATCGCGTATTTTAATTTCCATCGGTCGTAAATCACTAGACTTCTGGTTCGTCGGAGGAACTTTTGAGAAGATAACATTCGCCAGAGGTCTCATGTCCAAGAACAAAAGCAACATTTTTAAGCATAGCAGATCTCGTTCAGCATGGAGCGAGCTCGCATTTTCATTGACTCGAAGGCGATATCTGTTTTAAAAGCGAAAGATGCCCCGATTTTTTACGTTCACGGCTCTGGTTGCGATGCGACCATCTGGAAAAACCAGCTCGAAGATATTGGTGGCTTTGCAGTAGATTTGCCAAACCACGGAGAGAGTGACAAGGCTGAGATAAACAGCGTTGAAGATTACGCGTTCTTCGTTGCGAAGGTCATCGAAAGAACTGCGGGAAAAGGAGTAATAGTCGGACACAGTCTCGGTGGGGCGGTTGCGCAAATGGTCTATCTAAAGTACAAAGAAGTTGTCAAGGCTCTGGCCTTAATCGGCACCGGAGCAAGGCTAAGAGTTCTTCCGCAGATTCTCGAAGGACTTGCAAAGAAGAACATCGAAACTCTTAGACTCGTTTCTGAGATGGCCTTTCATAGGAAGGAGTTCGTTGAGGCGTTCACAAAGGTTTTCAGTAAAAACTCGGAAATCCTGCTAAAAGATCTCAGCCTCTGCGATAAATTCGACCTTCTCGAAGATTTCAAGTCCGGGAAAATAAAGTTCGACGTCCCAACGATCGCAATAGTTGGTGAGAACGATCTGCTCACACCCGTGAAGTACTCGAAGTTCTTTGCAAACTTCGGCGCAGAGCTGGCTGTCGTGGAGAACTCAGGACACATGGTGATGCTCGAAAACCCGAAAAAGTTGAATGAAACCCTTAAAGGATTTCTGAAGAAAGTTCTCTGAGCAATCTTTCCTCAATTTCCCTCGGCAGAGGAATTACGCCGTAGAATTCTTCTCTTAGCTTGTTCAAAGCAAGAATTGCTGCAGAGAACGTTATATCCATCGCCTCAATTGGAGAGCCGCTGCCGATTGCAAGGTTTACTGCGTAGCCATCTGCAAGCAAGTAATACTTTTTCCCATCTTTCTTGTAACATTTAATGAGCCCATAGTCTTTAAGGAGTTCTCCACTTGCTTCAAACATCTCCGCACCCATGTTTGCCACGATTGCGTTCTCAGGAACTAACTCGAGACTCGGCTTTGAATCTGTGCAAAAGATCACGAGATCTGCGTTTCCGTGCTCCGAGATTTTGTAACCGGAAAAGATTGCTTTCACCCTTTTCTCTTCGTCTCTGTCCCAAACAAAAATCTCACAGCCTATTCTTCGCATCATTTCTGCGCATCCCTGCCCAACTTTCCCGAATCCGACGATCTTTACTTTTTTCCCGGTTAAGTAAATGTTTAGCTTCAGCAAAGCCTCAAGTAATCCGAAAGCAGTTGCATAAGTGCTTTCTATCTCCTTGAGCCGAGAGGAGTCGATGGAGATAGCTCGAACTCTGCTCATTCTCTTCAAGTATTCCTCCCCAGTCTTAGTCAGCTCTACGACCTTTATCAAATCCTTTCCCGATCTTTCCGCAACCCTTGAAAGAAGTGCAGAGCAATCCAAGAAACAATCAGCTTTTACAGCGTCTCTTTTCCTCATCACTTTCACTCCTCTCTCCTCAAGCCATTTCACCGCCTCCTCTTTCGTCGAGAACTCGTCAAGTTTGACTGCAAACACTTCAGTGTATTTTGAAAGCTCGTAGATCATACAGGCGGTTTTAAATTCAAGCGGAGCGCAAACTGCGACGCTGTCCACATCTAACTCTCTGGCAAATTTCTTCACAAGCTTCATTCTTTCGTAAAACCACTCCATTGAGAGCATGTAGTTAATTATCAAAAAAGTTTTAAATTATTACTCCACTTAAAGCATGGACTGCTTTGAGTGTCTCGAAAGAATTATAAAGGAGCGCAGGAGCCACAGATTTTTCCTTGAAAAACCCGTAGAAAGGGAGAAGCTTGAAAAGATCCTTGAACTTGCAATGTGGGCTCCTTCTGCGATGAACAGACAGCAGTGGTTTTTTGTAGTTGTTGGAAAAGAGAGAATGAAAAGCCTACGGGATGCAATTGCAAAGAGCTACAACTCGATTCTGCCAAGACTCCAAAAGTTTTTTGCAGAGACCCCGAAGGTTATAAGCATAACAGAGCAGTTCTTTAAAACTCTTGGTAACGCTCCCGTTGTGATCTTTGCCTACTACACTCCTACCGGCGACGATTTTGCAGATCTTCAAAGCGTTTGCGCAGCGATTCAGAACTTGCTTCTCTCCGCACATGCGCTTGGACTTGGAGCGTGCTGGATGACTGGTCCCGTGCACATGGAGGAGGAGATAAACAAGGAACTTGGAATAAGAGATAAGAAACTCGTTGCGGTGATTCCAATTGGCTATCCAGCGAAAAAACCACCAGTTCCGCCGAGAAGGGATTCAGAAAAGAAAATTCTCTGGATGATGTAGACTATTTTTTCGTGAGCTGGATAAAAACATCTTCAAGGCTCTGCCTCTCAACCTTTGCCGAATTGATCTTGACGCCTATTTCGTTTGCGAGCGAAATCATCTCTGGAAGAGTTCTGCTCCCGTCCTTCACGTAAATGCGGATCGAGTTCCCGGAGATTCTGAACTCGTAATCTATATATTCCCCAAGCTTTTCGATTCCATCTCCTTCGAGAACTACGACGCTACCAGCCGAATCGATTAGTTTCTCGGGTTCGTCGATCGCAACTATTTTTCCACGGTTCATTATCGCAACTCTATTGCACAGTTTTTCCGCTTCTTCAATGTAGTGTGTGGTGAGAAAAATCGTCGTGTCCCCCTTGACTCTAAGGATGTATTCCCAGATCTTTCTTCTTGAGATCGCATCAAGCCCCAGAGTTGGCTCATCTAAAAAGAGAACTCTTGGAAAGTGCAAAAGACCACGAGCAATTTCAAGACGCCTCTTCATTCCTCCGCTGAGCTTCTTTACTGCGACGTTCGCCTTCTCGGTGAGCTCAACTAGTTCAAGAACTTCTTTTATCCTCCTATTCCTCTCGTCTCTTTTCAATCCATAGAGTCTTCCGTGGAAATCTAAGTTTTCCCTCACAGTCAATTCGAGATCGAGCGTCGTTTCTTGAAAAACGATTCCGATCTTCTTCCTAACCATCGAAGCTTCTTTCACAACGTCATGTCCAGCGACAAAGGCTTTTCCAGAACTTGGTTTGAGTAGAGTTGCCAAGATCATGACTACAGTCGTCTTTCCCGCTCCATTTGGTCCAAGAAGTCCGAATATTTCTCCTTCTTCAACTTCAAAGCTAATTTCATCGACTGCACGGAAGTTTCCAAAATCCTTTACGAGTTTCTCCACGACTACGTCCACAGAAAAAACTTTATCGTCACAGTATATAACTCTACGAGACTTGGAGGAACGAAGGTATGGATCCATTCATCGTCTTCTGGGAGCTCACGAGAGCGTGCATGCTCGCTTGCAAGCACTGCAGGGCAAAAGCGATTACGAAAAGAGATCCAAGAGAACTTAGCACACAGGAATGCCTCGATTTGATCGACGAGATCGCCGAGTTTGCAAAGCCGATGATCGTTTTCACTGGCGGAGATCCGCTAATGCGTGAAGACCTTGCTGACATCGTTTCCTATGCTTCAAAAAAGTTTCGAGTTTCAATCGCCTTCAGCGGAACTGAACTCGCGACAATTGAAAAACTCGAGGAACTGAAAGATGCAGGAGTTTCAAGGATCGCTGTAAGCATTGATGGAATCGAAAACACTCACGACGAGTTCCGAGGAATAAAAGGGACTTTCAGGAAGAGCGTAGAAGTGCTAAAGAGTGCGAAAGAAGTTGGTTTGAGCTTCCAGATAAACACGACCGTTGTTAAGCAAAACATCCGCGAGCTACCAAAAGTTGCAAAGCTCTGCAAGGAGCTTAACACAGACATGTGGGACGTCTTCTTCTTAGTCCCAACTGGAAGGGCAAAACTCGACTTGATGCCGAATCCACAAGAATTTGAGGATGTTTTGTGCTGGCTTTACGATCTGAAGAAGTTCATGAACGTCAAAAGCTCTGCTGCTGTTCACTTCAGAAGAATCGAAGTCATGAGAGATCGTGGAGAGATGCCAAGAGTGAGTGATCTCTACTACTGGCTTCTCAAAGAAACTAGGGATCTTGGAGAAGAGAGAAAAGCGACGAAGCCAGAGATGCGAGCTTTTGTAACCGATGGCAGAGGGATGTTCTTCATAAGCCACATCGGCGAAGTTTATCCAAGTGGATTTTTGCAGATCTCTGCTGGAAACGTTCGTGAGAAGGGCGTCGAGGAGATATACAAAAACTCGGAGATCTTTGTGAAACTCAGAGATCCGAACAATTTAAAGGGCAAATGCGGGATCTGCGAGTTTCGATTTATTTGCGGTGGTAGCAGAGCGAGAGCTTATGCTCTAAGCAACGACTACCTCGCAGAAGAACCGTGTTGCATTTATACGCCGAGGGGTGCAAGATGAAAGTGAGCATTGTTCTTCCCGCATACAACGAAGCGAAGAGGTTGCGAGATGCGGTTAAAAGAGTTGAAGATCAGCTAATAGCCTTAGGATACGACTACGAGATCGTGATCGCAGAAGATGGTTCGACCGATGGAACAAATGAGATTGCAAAAGAAATCGCAGAGAGAAACCCAAAGATCAAGCACTTACACTCCGACGAAAGACTTGGACGAGGAAGAGCGCTGATGAATGCCTTCAGGATTTGCGAGGGTGAGATCGTTGTCTACATGGACGTTGATCTTTCCACAGATTTGCGCCATCTGAACGAACTCATTTCCGCAATAGCCGATGGTTACGACGTCGCAACGGGTTCGAGACTGATGAAAGAGAGCAAAGCTAAGAGACCTTTGAAAAGAGACGTTGCTTCGAGAGTTTACAACTTGCTCGTCCGAATTTTACTGCGTTCGAAGATCCACGACCACCAATGTGGCTTCAAAGCTTTCCGAAGATCTTCGATTTTGAAGATTTCCGAACTCGTTAAGGATACGCATTGGTTCTGGGACACAGAAGTCCTTGTTTTAGCCCAGAGGCTTGGGTTTAAGGTTAAAGAAATTCCAGTGCACTGGGAGCATGGCGGGGAAACGAAGGTTAGATTTAAGAAGGACGTCGTATACATGTTCTCCCAAATCCTAAGAATGTTCCTCGAAGACATCTCCAGAAGCAGAAAGTTCTACCTCTTCGCCTCGATGTTGGCGATAGCCCTTCTCTTCCTCCTGGCAATCTCGACAGGGGTTTCAAATTTCGTTGCAAGCGTTTCCACACTCAATCTCGAGTTCGTAACCATCGCTTCACTGCTTTACACTCTTTCATTCGTCCTCCGTGGTTTTAGGTTTCGATACATAGTTTCAAGGATCGGGGAAAAGAGTACGCTGAAGACTTCGACCTTTGCTGTAAGCATAGGACAGACTGTGAACGTCATAACACCCGCAAGAATCGGTGACTTTGCGAGAGCTTACGTGTTCAAGAAGTTTGGAGTTTCCTACACAACATCGCTCGGCGCAACAGCGGTTGAGAGGTTGTTCGACGTTGCATCGATCGCATTTATTGCAGTTTTTTCATCTCTATACTTGGGCACGAAAAACCTCGAGATACTATACGCAATTATCTTCGCCCTCCTGATCCTTTTCGCGATATTCGGGCTTTCTAAGATGAAGAACGTCGTCGGAACGATGATGAGAAAAGCGAAGCTCGCACTAAATCCAAGAGACTCCCTGGTCTTGGTCTTTCTCTCCTCACTGCTCTGGTTAAGCGACATCCTTGTTTGCTACCTCATAGCGCTTAGCTTCGAAATTCCCTTCGCAACCATAGCCCTCGCAGTCGCTATGGGGAACATCGTCAAAGCGATCCCAGTAACCCCCGGAGGTATTGGGACCTATGAACTTGCCCTAACTGCGATAATCAGCCTCCAAAACCCATATCCAGCTTTCGCAATAGCTTTCGCAGATCATGCGGTTAAAAACATGATAACAGTGATTCTCGGCATATTTGCGCTTTCCGCAACGAATCTAAGCATAAAAGAGGTGAAGGGTTGATAGTTTATCCGATCCTGTTTCAAATGTCTTCCTTGATCATAACTCTGCCCTTTCTCAGGTTTCTTCCATACCCTCTGGCGAGGTTTGCTTCCATTCTCACAGCGACTTTTGTATCCTTTGCAATCGCATATTTTGTGAATTTCAAAACCGCATTTTTCATCGTTTTCTCCGCTCTCGTCGTTCTAGCCATTTTTGCCTACAAGCGCTACAATACAAAGCCCAATGAGGGCGAAGTTGTCTTCGCGTTGATTTTCTACTTCTTCATTTTCCTACGGCTCTTAGATCCGAACATCTTCGACGCTGAAAAGTTCATGGACATGGCTTTCATCAACTCAATCCTCAAATCGCCAAATCTACCACCAAACGATCCTTTTTTTGCAAACGGAAAGCTCGATTGCTATTATTACTTTGGGCACGTTCTTGGCTCTGCAATCGTTTTGCTTTCCTTTTCTCCACCAGAAATCGGATACAATGTCGCAATCTCAGCAATTCCAGCGTTTACTGCAACGCTTCTCTATGGAATTTTCCGAGAAAACAAAAGAATTGCTGTGTTGGCAATCTTCTTCACGATTTTCTCGGGAAACGCTTATTCTTTCTTCGATTTCATATCGCGCCCGTTTTCCATAGACTACCTTTATTACTGGAACTCGACCCGGGTCATCGAGGAGACGATCAACGAGTTCCCATACTTCAGCTTTATCCATGCAGACTTGCATGCGCACGTCTTCGCAATTCCGATGAAGATCTTTCTAATTTCGATTCTACTCGAGAAAACGAAGCCGTACTTAATGATCCCAATAACACTTTTTGCGATCTTTGCAACAAATTCCTGGGACTTCCCGCTGATGCTGTTCTTCGCATCGGTCTTTGCGATTTCACAGGGAGATAAAAAAGCTCTATACTACTCTCTCGCATCGTTCCTGCTCGTGCTTCCCTTTTACGCTTCGATGGATTTACCAAAAACCGAGATTCTCTTCTTTTTCGAAAGAACCGATGTACTTCAATTCCTTTCATATTCTGCAACTCTGCTGGTCTTAGTGTACACGTTTTTGGATAAAAAGCCAATTCTATACTCACTCCCTTTCGCAATTCCTCTCGCGATCTTTTCTCCGAGCGTCGCAGTGATTGCGCCGCTTGCGATTGCGTCAATAGATTTGCTAAGAAGGAAAAATCCCGCCGGATCAGTTTTGCTAACAGGGGCTTTAGCGTTCATTACTCCAGAGTTTGTAGCGATAGATACGAGAATGAACACAGTGTTCAAATTCTACCTCATCGCCTGGCTTTTCATCACTACAGGCGCAATGATCTTGACAACAAAGAAGGAGTTTCGAAAGGAAACAAAGGCAATCCTGCTGATTTTGATCTTAATAGGTTCAGTCTATCCAATTGTCGCAACTCCGATAAGATACCATACCGCAACGCTTAGTCTCGATGGCATGGAGTTCACAAAACTCTACGGAGAATACGAAGCGATTCAGTGGTTGAAAGAGAAAAATGGAATTGTTTTAGAGGAGGGTTGCACTCATGGAGTGCTTTGCGGTTATAGTTACGGCGGTAGAGTTGCGACCTTCAGCGGGAATCCTGCGGTCATTGCGTGGACGAATCACGAGTATCAATGGCGTAGGGATTATGCAAGCATTGCGGAGAGAGCTAAAGACGTCAGGGAGTTTTACAGCGCAAACAACTGCGAAACTATGGAAAGGATTTGTGAAAAATACAACGTCACTTACATTTTCGTCGGCTATGAAGAACGAAAGCTTTTTGAAGTAGACGACACAGTTATGGAAAAATGCTTCGAAAAGGTCTTCGAGAATGCGAACGTGAAAATCTTTAGGCGAGCTCAGCGGTGATTTTTAATCTCTACTGGATGATAATAATGAGAAAAGCTTAAATATAGTGGTGTTGATTATTATGATAGGTGAGGTAGATGACAAAAATAGTCCACGCACAAACCGTATTGCCCGAGAACGTTCTGGAAGAGCTAAAGAAGAAGACTGGTGAAACTGCGACAAAGGATGCGATTGCTAAGGCAGTAGAGCATTATCTTATTTGTCCTTATACCCATCAGGAACCGCTGGAAAAGAGGCTCGAGGAAGTCATAAAGAAAAAGCAGAAAAAGGAATAATAATTTTATAAATTTACCCAAAGAGCTTGTTTCAGAACTCCCACGAGCTAAGATTTTCTATCCAGAAATTTCGTTTTTTGTTTAGAACTACTAATTTTGCAGTTTTCAAAGATTGAGAGAAGAGTATTTCAACTCGAAGTGCAAACTCGTTCGATGAGCGTCTTGCTCTTCACTGGGAAAGGCGGAGTAGGTAAAACGACCGTTGCGGCGATGACTGCAATAAAGTCATCGAGCTTGGGCTACAAAACGCTCATAATCTCAACAGACCCCGCTCACAGTCTCTCAGACTCCTTCCAGTTCCAATTCGGCGCAGAACCAACGAAAGTTTCTGAAAAACTTTACGGAATGGAAGTAAACGTCGAATACGAGCTGAAAAAGCACTGGAACGTGATAAAGGACTACCTACTGCTTTTCTTCAAATCCCAAGGCATCGAAGATGTGATTGCAGAGGAACTTGCGATACTTCCCGGATTTGACGAGGTTGCAAGCCTTTTGAACTTGCTCGAGTACTACCAAAGAAGAAGTTTCGATGTGATAATACTCGACTGCGCACCGACTGGAGAAACTCTGCGTCTTCTAAGTGTTCCAGAGGTCGCAAAGTGGTATATGAATAGATTTTTTGGTATCGAGAAAAAGCTCATGAAGATCGTAAAGCCGATCGCAGAACCTTTGATAAAGATTCCGTTGCCGAGCGAGGAAATAATGGATAGGATCCAAGAGATGTATGTAAAGATAAGCAAGCTCAAAGACTTGCTCGAGAGCGATGAGGCCATGGTGAGAATAGTTATGAATCCCGAGAAAATGGTGATAAAAGAGTCCGAGAGGGCTTTCACGTATCTAAATCTTTTCGGTTACACCGTTGACTGCGTGATCGTTAACAAAGTTTTCCCGCCAAACGCAGGAGAGTTCTTTTCAGACTGGATAAAGATGCAGGAAGGATATATAAAGCAGATCCGTGAATCTTTCCCAGTCCCAACAATCTTTGTCCCATTCCAGCGTTCTGAGATCGTTGGTGAAAAACTCTATGAGCTTGCAGACAAAATCTTCGACTTCGATCCGACGAAGCGATTGATCTCGGGGAAGCCGATGAAGATCGAGAAAGACGGTGATACCTTCGTTCTAAAGATACAGGCCCCGTTCATTAGAAAAGAGGAGATCGAGATCTATCGTCGAGGGAATGAACTCATTGTAATCGCGGGACAGTGGAAGAGAACGATTTTCCTTCCGCAAGCTCTCTCGCTGAAAGATACAATTGGAGCAAGCTTTAATAACAATGAAATTCAGATCAAGTTCAGGTGAGAGTATGCCAAAAGATGTCAAGATCACGATCCCGACCTTGGAAGATCTTTTTCCCGCTGAGTTCACCGAGCATACGTTGAGGGCTTACAAGGAGTTTCTGATCGCGTTGAGAAGCCTGATCGATGCACAGATAAAAAAGATCGAGGAAATCGAGAAAAAAGAGAAAAAGGAGATAAAGAAGATTGAGATCGAGTGATTCCATGATTCTGATCGAGAATTCAAAGTTCTTGCGAGGAAACGAGCTGAAGGAAGGAAACATCCTGATAGAGGGCAACAAGATAGTCGCAATTGGTGATACGAAGGATAAAAGCGATATCGTAATTGACGCAAAAGGGCTCGTCGCAATTCCAGGGCTTTTCAACTGTCACACGCATTCTGCGATGACTTTGTTTCGCGGTTATGCAGAGGACATGCCACTGCAGGAGTGGCTTGAGAAGAAAATTTGGCCCGCAGAGATGAGGCTAAACGAGAAGATTGTCTACCTTGCTTCAAAGTTAGCATGCGTTGAGATGCTGAAAACCGGGACCGTTTTTTTCAACGACATGTATTTCTTCCCCTCGGCAACTGCTAAAGCAGTCGAAGAAACTGGAATCAGAGCCTGTTTGTCTTCTGCATTCTTCGACTTCTACAACAGCGATATCCTTGAAGCGAACATGAAAAGGGTTGAAAAAGAGCTGAAAGAGCTAAAGAGCTTTCGAGTTCTACGAGCGATTGCTCCACATGCTGTCTACACTGTGAGCATCGAGGGTTTGCGAAGATCTGTTGAAGTTGCTGAAAGGGAAGACATCTTCATCCACTTCCATCTCGCCGAAACCGAGAAAGAGGTCGTTGAGTTCAAAAAGAGGCATGGCAAGGGAATCGTGAAGACTTTAGACGAGATCGGATTTCTTAGCTCGAGACTCTTCTGCGCTCACAGTGTCTGGCTCGAAAAAGACGAGATTGCGCTCTTAGGCAAAAAAGGTTCGTCCGTGATTCACTGCCCAACGAGCAACATGAAGCTCAGCGTCGGAAAGGCTATGAACTACCCAGAGATGAAGCGATGTAATGTGAACGTTCTTCTCGGCACCGATGGAGTTGCAAGCAACAATTCGCTGAACATGTTCAGCGAGATGAAGTTCTGCGCACTATTACAGAAATTCTACTACGGTGCAGACAGCTTCAAAGCTGTTGAAGCTTTCCGAATCGCCACCGAAAACGCCGGAAGAGCTTTTCGCATAAAGTCTGGAAGAATAGAGGAGGGCTGGCTTGCTGACATCGTGCTCGTGGATCTGGGCGAAGCAGGTTTCGTTCCATGTCATGATTTGATCGCAAATCTCGTTTATTCGACCGCAACAGTCGACACCGTGATCGTTGACGGGAAGATAGTTGTTGAGAATCGCTACTTCGAAGGCGAAGAAGAGCTCGTGGAAGAGTTCTCGAAAGAAGTCGAAAAGTTTTTCACATAAAACTTCTTCTTCTCATCCCACTCCAGTCTCCTAATCTCTTCCATGACACTACCACTCACGACGTATATCCTTTGCTCTCTGCAAACCTCGTAAAAGTCTTTCCTTTGAACGTTTAGCCAGCTAAGTTCGTCGAAAGTGCTTTTTGCAACAACTCTTATCGTTTTGTCCTTTAGCCTCAAGCGAACGCTTTTCTTTGGAATTTCTTTTCTAAGCCTCCACCTCGCAACAACGACGGGTTGAACGTCTCTAATCGCTTCCTCAACCTCAAGCCCATCGATGACAACTTTCAGCACGATTTCTGCGATGTGGTTTATCCTATCTGGAACTCCAACGATGTCGCCTCGAAGCTCGATTCTACGCCGATCGCATTTAATTCCAGCGCTTTCGAGTTCTTCTCCAATTTTCGATGTCAAATCCCTGTTCTCGCTTTTGTCCACAACTCCGCCAATGACGTAGCATTTTGCCTTTTTGTTGTCGAAAACCCTTTCGCCTTTTGGGTCGAGCAAAACAACCTCATCAATGCCTTCCTGTTTCAAAAATTCCTCAAGCCTTTCGCAGTATACACCAACTCCAAAGTCTTTACCAGCAATTACGAGTTTTTCGTCCCACATAAACTCACGAACTATGCCAAGAGTCTGAGTTACTTGGAGTTTCAGCTTTGCTTTCTCCTTCTCAGTGTGAAGATCGTAAAACCTGCAATCGATTGCTATGTAGGGAAAATCGTCCAAGAAGTTTTCTTTTCCAAGGATTGCGTTCTCACCATAGCCTACGATTGCCTGTGGAGGTGAATCAAGTTTTTTTCCATCGAGAGAGAAGGAGAATTTTACGCCGTGATCGCCTATAAGAACTTTTGCGTTCGAGTTCATGATCTGGAGAACCATCGACCTTATTGGATCCTTCAAGCTTGTTCTGCAACTCGTCCCTATTCTTTCTATCCCAAACCCTCGCAACTTTTCGATGAACAAATCCTTGAGTCGCATAAAAAAGTGACGAAGATTAAGTTTTTCAGATGAAGAGCTTAGCCTTTATTTCCCTGAATTCCCTATAGTGCTTCACAATTTCTTTTCCCTCGACAAACGGTATTCCTCTTTCTTCGGCAAACTTCATTGCCTTTTCCTTGCTGAGCGCCCTTCCAGTTTCGCTGTCGAGCATCTCGCAAATCGCAACTGCAGGAGCGATTCCAGCAGTTTCAGCAAGAGCAACGCTTAGCTCGGTCTGACCGACTCTCTCGTAAACTAAGTTCTCCGATGCTCTCAGAATCGCAACATGTCCCGGGGTTCGGAACTCTTTGCCGAATTCGACGTCTCCATTCATCATCACGATGTCAACGATTTCGCCGATACGACGTATCGTTTTCGCCCTGTCGATGTCTGTGATTCCCGTAAACGTGTCCCTATGGTTTACCCAGAGCGAGAAAGAGCTTCTTGAGTCGTATTTTATATCGTAGTTCGAGATCGAAACTAGAGATGGGATCTTCTGACTTGCAACTTTCAAAACATCGTGCATAAAGGGTAAACCCAGCTTTTTCGCTGCAATCGGATGTATTGCGACGCAAATGAGTCCACCTGCTTCGATTCGCATCATCGCGACGTCTTTGGGTTTAACAAATTGCGCCGGAATTGCTATATCCGTTTCACCTTCCCGATCCTCGAAATCGAAGATCAGCACAGGTTTTCCTTTTCTAAAAGCCTTCAAAGCTTCTTCGATCATAGGATCACCTCTACTTCAACGATATCACCATCTTTCAGGTTCAACTCATCCCTGAGCTTTCTTTCTGCAATGATCTCGACAACATCGCTCAGGTGATGGGTTCTCTTGGGCATAACGATGAACGCGCTTAAGCCATTGACCTTACACTTAAAAGCCTTCACCTCGCCAAAGCTTCTGTTCTCCGCTGTAAATCCCTCGATCTTTATGCCTTGTTCTGCATCAAGCCTCTTCTTTATTCCAATCTCCTCCTTCGGAATTCTCAGATTCAGAGTCCCGGGAAATGGTTCGATGCCAAGCTTTTCCCTGAACTGTTTTCTGTAGCCTTCAAGCGAAACATAGTAACGACCTTCTCCGAGACCGCTGAAAACGATCCCATGAAACTTAAGCGTTTCAGCTCCTTCAAAGATCTTCTTGTAATCAAGATACTCAGCGTGCAGGAGATTTCGACCCTTTTCAGTTATCAGAATGAACTGTCCATCCTTAGTTATGGTTCTCTCGATCAGCCCCTTGTTCTCAAGTTCTTTCAATCTCCGGGAAGCGGTTTGAACGCTCTGGTTTATTCTCTTGGCGAAGTCTTTGCAACTGATCTTAACAACCTCCCTCGTTGCATTCATCAGAGCCAAAGCTTTGAGCGCTTCTATCATATCAGTTTTGAGAAATTTCTCTCAAGTGATATAAATTTTTTGCTCGAACTTCAATAAAAATAATAGTGTTAAAATTAATTTAGGACAAAAACCGCGTCCGCAACCTTTAAAGCTTTGTCAAAGATTTGCTTTCCGCAAATCACCAAGCTAAAACCTTCGAGTTTCGAGATTTTCTCCAGATATTTTTCAAGAGAGCCGAAACTAACCGATGTCTCTGACGAAATACCTTTCACATCCAAATGACGGCGAATCTTTTCGAGTTCTGCTTTTTCGTTCTCCCAGTACTCCGAGAGAATTTCCACAATTCTGGGAATCGGAACGAGTGGGTGTATCATCTCTTCTTTACTAACTTTTCCTTCCAAAGCCTCTTCGAGATCTGCAATACGAGCAAGAATGACCTTCTTAAGTCCAAATTGCTTTAAGCTTTCGAGAATTTTAGCGATGTCCTTGCTTGTTTTTTCAACAACGAACACTGGCTTTTCAAACATATTTCTTAAAACGAGCTCGTAATAACTCTTACCAGCATCAGGTCTTGACTTAACGACAAGACAAGGAATCCCAGAATTCCTAACGATTTTCTCCGCAGTTTTCCCTAAAAACGATGGGCTTCTGCTGCTAGATGGGATTACAAGCAAATCGAAATTGTTTTCTATTTTTGCAATCTCCAACGTTGGATCAAGCGTAGCGATTATTTTAGCCGAAACTTTCCGAAAATCCATCGAGAGGTCTTTTACGACGTCTTCAAGTTTTCTCTCTGCCTTCTCCTTGAGGTTTGAGATGAACTTATCTACATCCACTATACCTCCTTCGATGAGTTTCGCTGAATCGTATTCGAGTGCGTGGAAAAGAGTTATTTCCCTAGTTCCATATCTTTTAAGCTCCGTCAAGGCACGGGCACAGGTGATTGAGACTTCCGTAAACTCTACTGGATATAGTACTCTCTCGAACATATTAAACCATTGGCCACTGGGATCTTATAAAACTATCCCCAATCTCATTCTGAATCTCACTGAGTTTTCTGCTAAACTCCCAAAATACCTCGACAACTTTGTGCCTCTCTTTCGGAGTCGTATCGGATATTTTCACAGCACCTAATACCTCTCCTGCCCTTATAGTCTTACCAGATACCGAATAAACTATTGCGGCGTTTATCTCGCTTCCTTTATCTGAAATAAGAAGGTCTACAACCTCGGCGCTATAATGCTTCAAGACGTTCATTAGAATTACGATTGAATTAGGTGGGACTGGAATTTCCCTTATCTTTATAATCGAAAAACCACCTTTTAGCGGCTTCTTATCTTCATCGGCGATTATGAGTTCCCACCTACCAATCGCACTCAACTCCTTTGGGATTATTTTCTGAATCATACTATTTATGAGTTCACCTTCAATCATATTCTTAATTCACACTAAAAGTAATTAAATCTTACTCACAACTTTTCAAAAAATAATATATAAAAAACTGAAAGTTTATGCTTGCCTGCTCTTCTCTCTGATCTCAAGCAATGGGACTTCCTTTACAATCTCTTTTATTTTCGGTGTGTATTTCGACTTTACAACTATAACAGGAGTGTTGGTTTCAAAAACTATCTTTTCCTCACATCTACCCTGTATTAGTTTCTTAAATCCGCTTTTCTTCTCGGCTCCATAGATTATAAGGTCTGGTTTAAATGTCTCCTCAAGCCTCTTGACTTCCTCATCCGCGAATCCTATATGGTAGCCAAGAACCTCATAGTCAATTCCCGCTTTCCTAAGCTTTTCTGTGGTCTGAATTATCTTTTTTTCGGCCTTTGAGATCATGGGTGCGTATTTCTTCCTCTCCAGACTTTCTGAGGGAATCGCCACTGGTTCTTCGTCTTTTATATAGAACACATAAATCTTAGACTTCAAGCCAGAAAGGTGGAAATCTATCGCGCACTCAACTGCTTTTTCTGATGCCTCGCTGTCGTTAATAACCAGCAAAACCTTCCAAACAAACTCCATATTTCACACCTCCTTTTTGCTTTTAGCTTTCTTAACCTTAATCCCAATACCCTCAAATATGAAGTAGATCGCAAAACCCCACCAAAGCGTATAGATTACGTAGAAGATTAGCAAAACCCCGCCCATGATGTCAATGGGTGTCGCTTCAAGTCCGTAGAAGTTATAAGCCGGCTCAATAGCTCTCATTAAAATTTGCGTTTTTATGAAAAGACTTTCTTCAAACCTCTGTTCCTGTTCAAGCTTTTTCGCAATTAAGCCAAGCGACGTGTGCCAAAGATAAAGCGTTTCCTTTGCAGACATTCCGTATTTCTCCTCAAAATAGCGCTCATCGTTGTGGTAGCCTTTTTCTGCATCGTTCAACGCCAAAACAAGGATATCACCAAGTTTTCCATTCACAACCACCTTTGAGCCTTTCTGTTCGGCAAAGTCTGCGTAGAGCATTGAAGTCTTCTTTGCGCTTTCTTCGCTCTTCATGTCAATCTCAAGTGAAACCGCTGACTGAAACTTTCCAGCCTCGCTCTTTATTTCGGGAATGAAGTAAGAAGAGTGCTTGGCATAAGTGTCGAAGCGTTCATCCGCATATGCGATAAAGTTCTTTCCATCCACTATTGGGCTCATCATTAATCCAAGGAGTGCGATGAACGAGACTGCAAGCACGATTCCAATTCCAAGTTCTTTCTTTCCCATATTCACCCCTCCTTAAGCTCAGAGAGATTTGTCAGGAACTTCATGAAGACCCACGCAGCGAAAGTTATGACGAGCGCAAAGAATACGACCAACCCTGCGAGTTCAATTGCCGATGCGACGTTCTTATCAATACTTATCCAGCCAATCGCGTTTAGCTTCGTTGGCAAAGCAAACAAACGATTCACAAATCCCGCAAGAATTACGGTTGCGTAGAATCCGCGGATGTGCATTCCTTTGACAACCTTGGTAACGAGAGAGCCGATTTGAATCCCTATGAGCGATCCCAATAGCAAACCCATTGCGAGCGTGTAGAAAACGAAGCCATAGATCGCGTATTGGACTATTGAAGAGTAACCAGTTGTTATTATGATCTGGAATATGTCGGTTCCAACAGTTGTGAACGAAGATACACCAAGAACGTATACGAAAATCGGGAACGTTAGAAAACCGCCGCCGACGCCCATGATTGCAGAAACAAGACCAACTATGAAACCAAAGAACACTACGAACCACGCAGATACTTTCCTGCCACCCAAATCGTGATCGAAGCTTACCATAGGTGGTAGATTTATAGATTGAACTCTAACCGCAAGTTTCGTCATCCCTGCGGTGGCTCCACCGTTCAGCTGTGTCTCAACTTTTCCACCGTCAAAGCTCGCAGCTCTTTTTTTAAGCCTTATATAGTCGCTCAGTGCAAAGAAGCCAAGAAATCCGAGTATGAGGACGTAGATTATATTTATGAATATGTCGCTCATTATCGGGTTCGAGTAGTAAATCGCCCTATTTATCGTTCCCCCCACGGTTGCGCCAGTTACTGTGCCCACAACGAAGGCCAAAGCTAAAGCTACACAGACATTTCCAAGCTTTTTGTGCACGACTGTCCCCATTATACTCTTCGTGAAGATGTGGAACTGATCAGTTCCAACGGCCAAGATTCCCTTGACTCCAACGCTCATCAAGGCAGGAGTGATTATGAAACCGCCGCCAACACCTATGCAACCTGTTACAAGCCCTGCGATGAACCCTATGAAGACGCTCATCGCAAGCATTTCAAAAGTTGAATGAACGGGGGCGTAAGCTTCCTTGCCTCCTAAAGTTTTCGGGAGAGTTTCAGCAGAAGCTGCCAAAAGAACTATTGGCAACAGACTCAAAAGAATTACAATCGCATATCTGCGTCTGTCGCGAATTATGCGCATCGAAGTTTCGTAATCCCATTTTGCGTAGGCTTGCGCACCCTCTAGCATGAGATCGTATGCCCTTCGCATCTTTCTGATCATATATCATCTCCTCCTACTCTACAAGAGTAAGTATGAAGACAGTAGTATTTATATTTTTCTGAATCTATTAATAATACTATACTAAAAAATCATGTCTTACTTTACAAGAATTCATAGGAATAAGTATGAATCAAGCAGCTTATATAAATCATGAAATAGGGAAAACCTTTAATTCAACAATATCGTTTTTATTTTATGGAAGTAGGAAAGATGAGAAGACTCACGATTTCACTTGACGATGATACAATCACAAAGCTTGAAGAACTTGCAAAAAAAGACGGTAGAAGCCTATCTGAAGTTGTTAGAGCTGCAATCTCAAACTACTATGACCTGAGCTTAAGAGAAACGATCCCAAACCTCAGAAGATTCCTCGATTTGATCTCAAGTCGAGAATACGTGGTAATAGACATTGGATTGTGGACTGCAATTACGGATGAAATAAACGAGAAAGCTGACGAGGTTTTTTGGGAGATCGTGGAAAAGGTCGGTTTTGAACATGGGTTGCAGTTCAAGGAAATGGGTTTAAAAGATGTCCACAGCGTCTTAAAACTTTTAGAAGTAACAAACTGGTTCAAAGTGAGAGCGATCTCCGAGAGTGTGTACGGTATCGTTTTAACTACGAGGAACGAAGTCAAGCTTGTTAAGAAGTTCCTAGATGGTGTCTTTAAATCCATGGGACTTAACGTGGAGTTCAGCGAAGGACTCAGAAAATTGCTAGTTAAGCGAATCTAAAAATCTTATCATACAAGAATTGATAAGAGTTGATAAGAGTAAGTATTAAAAATGTAATATCATTATGTATTTTTTAGTAAACTTTATATACAACTAAAGCAAGTAAATACATGCTTGAATACGCGTGGTGGATTTGGGTGCTAATTCTCTTCGTTTTCACGTTCTTCTTAGGAATACTTGCGGTGATGGGTGGTGTTGGTGGCGGTGTTCTATTTACGCCGATCGTCGGAAGCTTTTTCCCATTTCACCTCGACTTCGTGAGAGGAGCAGGGCTTTTTGTCGCTTTGACCGGATCCTTAGCTGCAGCTCCAGGACTTTTAAAGCGTGGACTCGCAAATTTGCGTCTGGCAATGCCATTGGCGTTAGTTGCGTCAACCAGCTCGATAGTGGGGGCCCTGATTGGACTAACTTTACCCACATGGATAACTCAAACCCTTCTCGGTATCGCAATTTTATTTATCACTGTACTTATGATTACTTCGAAGCGCTCAGAGTTCCCGGAAGTCCCAAAGTCGGATAGAATTTCGACAATGCTCGGGATTTATGGTATTTACTACGAGGCATCGCTCAATAGAGCTGTTGAATGGAGAGTTCACAGAACTCTACCTTCGATCTTTCTCTTCGTTTTAATAGGTATAATAGCTGGTATGTTTGGTCTTGGAGCAGGCTGGGCAAACGTTCCGGTGTTGAATCTTGTGATGGGTTGTCCGCTAAAGATAGCAGCTGGAACGAGCAAATTCTTGCTATCGATAACCGATACATCGGCAGCTTTCGTTTATCTTAATTCTGGTAGCGTTCTGCCGATGATAACAATCCCCTCTGTGGTTGGAATTATGCTTGGTAGCTTCGTTGGTGTAAGGCTACTTGCTAAAGCGAATCCAAGAGTTGTGAGAATCGTAGTCATCGCAATTCTTCTATTCGCTGGGTTGAGGAGTCTCCTGAAAGGCCTTGGTATTTGGGTGTGAGGTATGAGGATAGAAGTGCCCAAAGAACAGATAGTATACGGAAAAATTCTCAGCTGCGGCAGTATAATCTCCATAATAGCAATAGCAATTTCTTTCGTGGTTTACGTGTCTGGAGTTGCACCACATTACGTCGAGTTCGAAAATTTACTGGAGCTGTGGGGAAAAAGCCATCATGTATTTGTCGAAGAGACAAAAATTCCGATTGGCTGGGGATGGATCGAGCTAATTGGTTACTCAGACTATCTAAATTTGCTTCTTCTGGCGATTCTCGCTTTTCTCACGATAATCTGCTACATCGCAATACTGCCAGTGTTCATAACTAAAAGAGATTGGATCTACACAACAATAGCGCTGATCGAGATTATAGTTCTCCTGCTCGCAGCCAGCGGATTCATAACAACAGGACATTAGAAGAACCTTTGCTCCCCACTAATAACTTCTTCCGTTGCCAATTAGCTAAAAAAAGGGCTGAAGATTGAAGCGCTCCCAATATTGGAAAAGACTGCTGAGTCCTAAACGTCTATCAAGGATTATGTAGCTTTGAACCTCTTCGGTCGCATCGACAGATTTTTAATCAGTGCGTTAACTGCGCTTATGCACTACAAGGTCTGCGTTCTTGGAGCAACTGGAATGGTTGGGCAAAAGTTCGTGCAGTTGTTAGAGAATCACCCATGGTTCAAAGTTACAGCTCTTGCCGCATCTGAAAGAAGAATAGGAAAGAAATATGGAAGCGAGGTTGAATGGATCGTCTCGCAAAACATTCCAAATTACGCAAAAGACATTGAAATGGTTCCACTTGATCCAAAGCTGATCGACGCAGATATAGTTTTCTCAGCTCTGCCCGCAGACATTGCGAGAGACATCGAACCAAAGTTTGCTGAAGCCGGTTTCGTGGTTTCGAGCAACGCCTCTGCATTCAGAATGCACGAGGATGTACCGCTTATCATCCCAGAGGTAAACGCCGACCATCTGGGGCTAGTAGAGGTTCAAAAGAGAAAACGTGGCTGGGATGGCTTCATAGTCACAAATCCAAACTGCACGAGCACGATGTTCACAATAACGTTGAAGCCTCTGATGGACTTCGGAATAAAGAGTGTTAGAATTGCTTCGATGCAGGCTCTAAGCGGTGCAGGATATCCTGGAGTTCCATCGCTTGCTATAACGGACAACGTGATCCCATTCATAAAGAACGAAGAAGAAAAGTGTGAGAGCGAACCATTGAAGATGCTTGGAAAACTTGTTGAAAATAAAATAGAGTTTGCCAAATTTAAGATCTCCGCATCATGTCACAGAGTTCCTGTCATCGACGGACATCTCGAAGCCGTGTGGGTAGAGTTCGAGAGAGACGTGAGCGTAGAAGAAGTTAAGGAAGCTTTCAGATCTCTAAAACCCCTTGACCTACCAACTTCGCCAAATGAAGTGATAGTGATACGAGAAGAACCCGATCGCCCACAGCCAAGGCTTGACAGAGACACTGGAAAAGGTATGAGTGTGGTCGTGGGCAGGATAAGGAAGGATGCGTGGGGTATAAAGTATATGGTTCTCGGGCACAACACTGTCCGTGGGGCTGCTGGGGCGAGTATACTGAACGGGGAGTTACTCGTCAAAGAGAAAATGGTTTAATCAAATTTTTCTTCCCAGAATTCTCTCCTCTATTGTCGTCTTTTTTCCTGAAAACATTTCCCTCACGTCTTTGCGAGACAAATACCAGATAAGAGCCACCGAGATTGCAACCCCAAGAATGGATGTTGGATCCACGTGGACTGTAGCCAAAGAGTAAGCGAGCTGGAAAACGAGGAGGATTATTGCGAGAACTCTTGCCCAGCTCTTGAGCGCAATAATAGCGAGGGCGATAATTAAGTAAAGTGCGCCGATTAAAATTGTTGCAAAAGAGATCACATCATAAGCTGTGTCGAAGATCTCTTCAGCAATGAGGTGGGTTGCGTTCAAATCCTTCAAAGTCTTTTTAAATTCCTCTTTCATCAGCTCGTAAAAATTCTCCTTCGCAAGTATCATTCCAGCTCCGAGGAGGACGTTCGCAAAACCTTCGAGGATTAAAAAGATTGCAACGAAGAGAATACCTAAACGTTGCATGATCAACTTACTCGTTGGTAGATAAATCTTTGCTCATCAAGAGCCACTGTTTTGAAGAGAAGTATTTCTCGGCAAGTTTGTTCTCCAAAATGTTCGCAACTTCAAAGCCGAACTTTTGGAAGAACGAGATCGCATCACTGTCTGCTCGAATTATGCAATTCAACCGCCTTGCTTCCTTCTCCTCCGCAACCTCTATCAACTTTTCCATCATTGCAGAACCGATTCCTTCGTTCCTTCTTAGTGGAGAAACTGCAATGAAATCTATAAATGCCTCACCCTTTTTTGGATTTCGAACAAAGAACTTCAGAAGAAGAAACGCCCTCAATCCTTCTAAAAGGCCGAGTTTTTCTCTTAGAAATTTGGAAATGTCATGCTTCTCAAAAGATATGCGTGAAAAGCCCAGAATTCTCTCCTTCTCCGCAACAAAGCAACCCTCTGCATTCTTGCTGAAGAACTCACGAAGAATTTCGCCAGCGAAGTAAATGTCCTTGAAAACAACGGAAAGTTCTCTGTCAAAAGATAAAAGCAGAATTCGAACCGCTTCTGCAACGTCTTCTTTCTCAAGCGGTCTTACTATCATGGTAAGCCTTTATTCTTTCAACCGCTCTTTTCAGATTCTCCATGGAGTTCGCGTAGCTTATTCTGATGAACTTCTCGTTTCCACTGCCAAACGCAACCCCGGGAGTGACCGCGACTCCATGGTCTATCAGCTTTTCCGTGAAATCCATACAGCTTTCCTGAACGTCCATAAACATGTAAAAAGCTCCTTCTGGCTTAACAGTCCAGTATAGCTTGCCGAGCTCCCTATATACATAATCCCTACGTCTCCTGAACTCCGAGACCATTCTCGAAACGATTTCCTCAAATTCCCCACTAAGCATAACTTCCGCAACCGCTTTCTGCGCAAACGCCGGAGCGCAGACGCCGTTGACCTGATGCACCTTCAACATCGAGTTCAGGAGTTCCTCTCTCGCAATTACGTATCCTATTCTCCACCCCGTCATCGCCAAGGACTTCGAAAAGCCGTTGACAACAACGACGTTTTCGTAATCAACGAGCGTTGCCGGCTTCTTATCGTAGTAGATCTTGTCGTATATCTCATCGCTGATCACAAGTGCCCCGTAGTCCTCTGCAATCTCCGCAATTCCCCGCAAGATCTTCGCATCTGCAACTGCGCCGGTGGGATTGTTCGGATAGTTGAGGAAAACAATGCTTACATCTTTGCTCATCGACTCAGAAAAGCGATCCAAATCGGGAACGAATCCAGTTTCATGGGTTCTTATCTCCACAACCTTTGCTCCACAAATCTTTGCGTATGTGAAATAACTCAGAAAAGACGGCGAAAATATCACTACTTTTGAGCCTTCTTCAATAAACGCAAGGCTTGCGTTCATCAGCGCCTCGCTTCCACCTGCAGTTATCATAACGTTTTCCTTCGAAACTCCATAGTTCTCCGCAATTGCGTTTCTCAGCTCTTCAATTCCGAGATTCGATGTGTAGTGTGTATACCCGGATTTAATTGCTTCAATCGCTTTTTCTACGACTTCCTGCGGTGTGGGAAAGTCTGGTTCACCAATCGTCAGGCTTATGATGTCTCTACCTTCCCTTTTCGCTTTTTCAACGATCTCAAACATTCTTCTGATCATGGAGGTTGAGACGTCCCTAACTCTTTGCGACTCCATTGACCGAGCTCTCCACAGAAAATTAAAGCCTTTCTCTACAAGTCCAAAACAATCTCAATTCTTCCACTGAATTTTAGCTCGTGCAAAACTCTAAAGATTCTTTCCAAATTGACGTTAAGCCTGAAAGGTTAAGTGATAGTGTACAAGACTAGCCGACCCCCTTTGTTTCCTGTGGAACCCACTAAATGCAGACCAATTGCTTTTGTGGAAGCAAATAAGGGAATCTACTCGCCAATACAGCGTGAAAATGGATCTACAAACTCGAAATTTCCACAGGTTCAATTCTGCTCGTAGAACTTTATCTCGATGTCGCCATAAAACTCCTTCTGCTCGATTGCGAGTCTCTTCCTTCGAACCAAGTGAAGCAGTGAGAGATAAAACTTTATGATTTTCTCCTTCGTCTCTGCAATCGAGAAAAGAGTAACAAATCTCTTTTTTTGCAAGATTTTTGTGATGAGATTTTCAACTTCCGCTATTTCTTCCTCCAGGTTCTCCTCGTGTGGTATTGAAGTCACGTACTCAAACTCGATCCGCTCCTTTCTTTTTCTTCTCCTCTTCTCAATCGCCTCAGCTTTTTTGAGTTCTCTTATCAGATCTTTCAGCGTACTAATCCTTCGGATTCTCCTTCTTTGAGCTCTTAGAACTTCATCGATGAAAACTTCGTTGATCTCAGGTTCCTCCTCTTCATCCCATTCTATTATCTCAAAGTCCTCTTCCTCGGTAGGTGGCTGGGGGACGATTGCGTCTGCTTTCATTCTGACAAGAATTGCCGCGTAGAGTAGAACTCTACCCGAAACTCGCAAATCAAGCTTTTTAGCCTCCTCAATTTTTTTCAAGAATTTGTCGGTAACGTCAATTACGTCGATGTTCCAAGGGTCTATTTCGCCCCTTCTCGCCATTTCTAAGAGGATTTGGATTGGATCGGTGAATTCATCCTTATTCCTGTCACTATCGATGAGTTGTCACCTCCCATCGTGACCCCTATTACCGTGTCGGCATTCTCAATCATCGGCTTTCTAAGAGATACAACGATGAACTGAGCATCTTTTGACCTCTTCTTTATCATCTTCGCAACTCTTTCAACGTTAACACCATCGAGGAACATGTCAACTTCGTCGAACGCATAAAATGGAGCGGGTTTGAACATTTGGATTGCGAGAATAAACGACAAAGCTACAAGACTCTTTTCTCCACCGCTAAGAGCTTCGAGTTTTTGCATCGGCTTGTTTCCCAGCTTCACACGCATTTGTAAACCGCTGTTGAACACATCTTCATTGTCGAGATATAGTTCTCCCTCTCCCTCTGCAAGCTCTTGCAAAATTTGCCTGAAATTTCTGTTAACCGCGTTGAAAACTTCGAAGAAAACTTCTCTCTTTTTCAGCTCATATCTTTCAATTCTTTCAATTATCTCACTACGCTCCTTCTCAAGGATTTCCTTTTTGTTCATCAACTCATCTCTTCTTGCCTTTACGTTCTCGTAGTCTTGAATTGCCTTAAGGTTCACATCTCCAAAGCTCGAGAGTTCCTCCTCAATCTGTAAAAGTTCAGCCTTGAGGTCTTCAAGTCCCCTAAGGTTCTCAGGAACTGTAAAGCTCCCAAAACTACTTATACTTTCCAAAATCACATCCAGCTTCTCTCTAAGCGATGATATTCTATCCTCACACCTCCTAAGTTCGAAGTCGAGTCTGCTCTTCTCCTCTTCCAATATCCGAAGCTCACTTAGAAGGCTATCTCTTCTATCCCTTAGCTCCCTTACTCTCTCCCCCAATTTCTTCTCCTCAGATTTTAGCTCTTCGATCTTTCTTGAGAATTCTTCAGCTCTCTTCCTGTCCTCTTCAAGCTTAAGCATAATTTCGCTCTTTCTCGATGAGAGATTCGAGATTTCACTCGAAACCAAGTTCAGCGTGTTTTCAAGCTGTTTGCGTTGAAACTCGAGGTTTTCAATCTTCTTCTCTATCGCCACCAATATTTCCCTATTTCTTGAATACTCGTCTTTAAGCCTGTCAAGCTCTGCGACGATATCTGGAATTCTGCTACCCTTTAGCTCACTCTCAACTTCTCTTATTGCAGCTTCCACATCTCGTATCTCTTTCTCGATGTTGAAGATTTCCTCATTTATCCTTTTAAGTTTCTCAATACATTCCGATTTTTCAGTTCCTCTTTGAGCTACTTTTCCCTCAATTCCGTTTAATTGCTGGTAAAAACCACGAATTCTTTCCTCAATACCCTTTGTCTCCATTTTTTTCTCGTTTATTCTTGTGCTTATCTCCTCGAGCTTGTTCTTAACACTCCTTCTCCTTTCCTCAATGTTGTTGAGATTCGCGATGAGCGTGTCCTTTTCTGACTGAAGCTCCCTTATCTTTTTCTGAAGCTCTCTCTCCCTTTCAACGAGTTCTCCTGAAATTATAAGCCCCCTTCTATCCCTACTACCTCCAATCATTAGACCAGACTTTTCCACGAGATCGCCGTCAAGCGTTACGAGTCGCAGATTTTTGTCCATCAATTTTCGTGCGTTGTCGATTGTGTCAACGACCACGGTGTCTTTGAGGAGGAACTTGAAAACGGGCAGAAACTTCTTATCACACTTAACGAGGTTAACGGCAAAATCTATGACTCCTCTCTCCTTTAAAATTTCTTCGTCAAGTTCGAGCTTGATGTCTCTTATTTTTCTCAGCGGAATAAAGCTTGCTCTCCCCGCTTGAAGCATTTTGAGATATTTTATCGCCTCAACTGCGTCGTCTTCAGTTTCAACTACGATAAACTGCAATGCACCACCTATCGCGGACTCTATAGCGGTTGCGAACTTCTCATCGACTTCACCCAACTGCGCAACTGTTCCAAAGATTCCAGCCAGCTCTCTCCTCTCCTTCGCAGATAATACGATCTCCACGGGCTTTGAATAGCTCTGTATTGTCGCTAATTTTGCTTTGATCTTCGCAAGTTCAACCTCACAGCGTTTGATCTCCTCCTCAACGTCGGAAAGTCTTGAGCGAAGCGAGAAAAGATTCTTGTCGAGATTGAAAAGCTCGGATTGAAGATCTCTTTGGTCTTTCTCTAACTTTAAAAGTTCTGTCGAGATTTTCTCGAGACTTAGCTTGTCTTCTTCGAGTTTTTTCTTTATTTTTTCCTTCTCCAAAACCGCATCCTCAAGCTCTATCTCTATTCTACGCAGAAGCTCTATGTTTCTATCCCTTTCAGATATAAGAGTGTTTCTTCTCTCCTTTAGCACTTCAAGTCTTTCCTTTTCGCTGACGAGCTTGTTCTTTAACTCTTGGTAGCTTTTATCCTCGGATTCCAACTCTCTCTTTAAAGATTCGAGTTTTGAGGATATTTCAGCAATGAGCTCATCGAGATTTATCTTCTTGATAACCTCTTCATCGAACCTCTTTTGAATCGATTCGAGTTCATCCTTTAGCTTCACTATGTCGCTCCTCTTTCTTAGAATTTCCTCATCAATTCTTTTGATCTCCTCTTGATAGATCTTCTCCGATTTTTTGATCGACTCAATCTCCGAGGTCAATCTTAGAATTTCGGTTTGAATCTCGCTCAATCTTTCGTCGCCAAATCTCGAGATCTCACTTGCTACGCTCCTGAGATCATCGTTTATTTTGATCGTTCTCTGCGTAATTTCTGGTATTTTGGCCATCAGCTTATCCTTCTCCCTCTCAAGTCTTTCAATCTCGTCTTCAATCTTCTTTTTATTTGAGTTAAGCGATAAGAATTCGTGAGCCTTGATTTGGTTCTCGCATTCAATCTTCTTCGCAATAAGTTCTTTGTATCTCAAGGCTTCGTTTCTATCCTTCTCCAACGACTTTAGCATGCCTTCAACTTCTGCAATAACTGCTTCAAGCTTCTCTATGTTTTCTCTTACTCTATCAAGCTCTTCAAGGGCCCTCTCCTTTTTTTCATCGAATTCAGAGATTCCCGCAACATCTTCGATAATCCTTCTCCTTTGGACAGGAGACATTTCGACGATTCTTGTCACATCTCCTTGCATCACGATGTTGTAAGCTTCGCTGTAAATGCCAAACTCAGAAAGCAGATTCTGAACTTCGTAAAAGCTCGCAGGTTTATCGTTTATATAGTAGTAGCTGTAATAACCCTTGTCAGTTACCTTTATTCTTCTTGTGATCTCGTAGTTTTTTTCCCTGTCTCCGATTGTTATCGAAACTTCGGCCTCCTTTTTTCCCTCAGATATCAAGTCCGATAACCTTTCAGCCCTCAACTGCTTTGTAGAAGTTGTGAGACCCAAACAAAAAAGAATGGAATCGATTATGTTGGACTTTCCACTTCCGTTTGGACCTGTAACGACCGTGAAACCGGGATTAAGTGGGATCTCTACTTTTTTGGAGAAGGACTTGAAGTTTCGCAGTGAAATCTTCTTGAGCAACATTTCAGTCGCAGATTATGAGGTCTTTGTCGTCTAGCTTGGGTTTTTGCTCTTCTGTTTCTTCGAATACCTTTGGAACTGCTTTTTCTGTTTTTTCTTTCTCTAATGGTCTCTCAAGAACTTTTTCACGTTGAGCCTTCGTGGGCTCTTCCCGTTTCACTTCGATTTTCCTTTTATCTCCTCGTAGCTCTTTTAGCTCGTCCTTTATATATGTTAGCTCGATCACTATACTTTCAACGCTTTTTCTAAGCTCCACCAGTTTCGAATCCAAATCAACGATCTTCTTTGCAAGTTCAGAGTTCTCTATCTCCTTTTTTATTAGACTCACTACTTTTTCGATCTCACTTTTGTCTGTTATCACGGAACCACCCCGCCGCCTTTCGTATATTGTCCTATGATATTAATAAATCTTTCCGTGTTGTTCATTCAAAACCAAGACGCAAGGATTATGGGCTCGGAATTCGAAATTCTGAAACCACTTGAGTGAAGGAAAAACTCTTTGAGCACAGCAACTATAAGGCAATGCTGTCAATAAGAAATTTTTGATATTGCTTTACGCTACGCCCATATTTTCATACAAGGAAATCTTTGATTTCACTTCACGCAAATTACGGGCATTTTGCTCAATTCCCAGCCCGAAAGTAAACTCCCCAATCCCTAAGTGGACACTCCACAGGAAACAAAGGGGGTCCGTGTTGAAGTGTAAGGAATAAAATTGTTCAACCGCAATTGTTGTGTATAGACTTAAGGATTTTGCATTTGCTAAAACAACGTTCAATGGAGCGAGAATCGTGAAAGAAAAGTTCTTATCGAACTTATCGAAGAAAAAAGCTTATAGGGACTCTGGTAGAATTGTGCATGCGGCGAATGGCATAGACTTGGAGCTTATGAGAGACTCAGGCAAGCTGGATTCATCCAATGTTGTCTCGGTGGTGACACAATCTGAATTCGCGCGAAAAATTTTTAAATTAAAGAACTTAGCAGAGATGTGAAGCGTAGTGACTTCTTTTTCCTTGGGTTGGCGATCTTGGGGCTCCTACTCTTGGGCTGCGCTCAGCCAAGCTTAGAGAAGAAAGTGGACTGGGCCAAGAACTTCGAGACGAGCCTTCATTACACGAGACAAGGAAAAATAACTTTTTACTCTGCAGAGAACGGGGGAGTGGAGCTTTTAACGAATAAGCCTATAACAAGCTTCGACTGTATTAAATGCCATGCAGAAACGAAGGCAAATGGACAAAAAATCGAGACCGCAACTTATGTTCCGGACTGCTACGACTGCCACGTTACACCCGGGGACAAAGTGAACGACTCAATTTGCTTGGGATGTCATGCGAGGCAGAGAACCGAGATCGCAGTTCTTAAACTAAGCGATGTCCATCGGGATCGTGGAATGGGTTGCATGGACTGCCACAGTAAAGAGGACATCATGGGCGATGGGAAGCACTACAGAACGCTTGTCGAAAGAGATACTGCGGTTAAATGTGAAAGCTGTCATGAGTTCAAGAGCAACCCAGCGCACATACTTCATGGCGATCGGGTGCATTGCACAACCTGTCATCAATCGACCGTGATAAGCTGTTACAACTGTCATCTAGACAGCGCCGAAGAGCATCAGAAAAGAGCTTTCCGACCAATTGCGGGCTTCCAAGTTCTCGTCAACTTCAAAGGCAAGGTCTATCCGGCAAACTACATGACCGCGGTTTACAACAACAAAACGTTTGTGACATTCCAACCTTTCTACACGCATGCGATTCAGAAAAACGCCAAGGATTGCAAAGATTGCCACGGTAATGCGAACGTTAAAGCATACCTTGAGACAGGGAGAATCGTCATGACGAGATGGAACGAGAGCTCGAAGTCTCTGAGCTCGATACAAGGGGTTGCTCCACTACCGCCAGATTGGAAGACCGCAATCTATTTCGATTATCTAACCTACATCGGCGACCCCTCAAATCCCGTGAAACCAGAACCTTGGAACTGGACTTACACCAAGAACTCTTCCGACTTGATGCAGATGTGCTGTGCAGAACCGTTGACAAGAGAGCAAATCGAAAAACTAGCTAAGGAGTTCAAGCTCAGCTAATTTTTTATTAAAACTTCAAGTAGCCTTTCCTTTCGAGCCACTCAACCTGTGGATTTGTGTATCTCCAAACTATGTCCGCACGATCGTTCTGAAAACTCCAAGGAACGACGATGACAACGTCGCCCTCTTTTATCCAGATCTTCTTCCGCATCTTTCCCGGAATTCTTCCCAATCTTTCAACGCCATCCTCGCATCTGACCTTTATGTGCCCTGCGCCAAGCATCGAGGTTACGATTCCGAACATCTCCCCTTTTCTTTTGTCTGGAAGTCTAACCCTTACTATCTCTTCATCACTCAGACCGACACCTCCCTCAAAAGTCCTATCGTTGCTTAAATAGTTTATCGAAACATCTTTCTCTGGATTGAGTCGATCTTTTCTGCAAGTTCTCTGAGCTCGGGTCTAATAGCGGTTGCTATCCTCCTCTCAAGCTCGTCTGATGTGATTGCAATCGTCCTTTTAACGTTCTGGAACTCCTCAGCAATTGCCTGCATTCGTAGTTCAATGCTTACTAAGAACATCGCAAGGCTCGCGATCAACAACGCTGCGAGAAAAACAATTACCGCATCAAGTCTATCGAACGCGGATAACCACTTGTAAACGAGTCCTGCAGCCGAGAAGACCATGACCACCGAGAGAATAATCTCCCTACTGAAATCTTTCCATGAGGGCATGTCTCTATTTGACTCATGGAAGTATTTATATTTTTTTATCAATCCAAAGTTTGGAAGTCGCTTTATCAAAAAAATTTGACTAAAAAGCAAAAGTTTTTTATTTCTTTCGCGAAGCTGTTGCATGCGTGTCTTAACTTTGCTCATATTAATAGTAATAGCAGACGCGACGCAGTTCCAAGGAAACGCTGAACACTCTGGGAATTTCACCTCTGAAGCGATAATTCCGAGGATTGAATGGAAAACTCAGCTCAGCGGGCTAATTGGGGCGCAACCAGTTTACAGCGATGAAAAGATATTCGTTTCGAATTGGTATGGGTGGGGTGACTGGAGCCCAGGGCTTTACGCAATCAACGCAAGCAATGGCGAAATAATTTGGAGAAACGAAAGGATTCAAGGCGCTTCAACGCCCGCTGTTTATGGTGGAAGGATTTACGTTGGTGGAATGAACTACAGTGGAGAGGGTTGGCTTTATTATGGATATTTCTACGTGGTCAATGTTACAAGCGGGGAAATAGAAAAAGAGCTTTTCCTCGATCAACAAAAGTCTTACTATGGGATTGCCTCGTCTCCAGTTGTTTACAACAACAGCGTTTACATTTTAACCCACACAAATGGAACACTTTGGAAACTAAGCTTGGAAGGGGAAATCATAAGGAATTTCTCGACTGGAGGAACGATAAGCCCCTATACCTCCCCAGCGATAGGCAATGGGAAAATATACATTGCCGGGAACAAAAGCGGAGAAAACAGAATTTACTGCTTAAACGAAGATCTTGAAGAACTCTGGAACGTGAGCGTAGATTCAAAGATAACGAACACGCCGACAATTGCAGAAGTGGATGGAGAAGAACTCGTGTTATTTTCGACCGAGAAATCCCTATACATCTACAACGAGTCAAGTGTTTTAAAAAAGGTTTTCCAGATCAACGGCTCTTTATCGAGCGCTGCGATTGCGAACGATAAGGCCTACATAGGATCGAAGGATGGGAAGTTATACTGCATCAATCTTACGAGCTTTGAAGAGTGCTGGAACTTCACTGCGAACGGAAAAATCGACTCTTCGCCAGCAATTGCAAATGGAATCGTTTACTTCGCAACAAATGTTCGCGAAGGAGCGATATACGCAGTCGATGCGACGAACGGGAAGCTACTCTGGCAATACAAGCTGATCCCGCCTGAAGGAGGTGCTTATAACATCATGTCTTCTCCCTTCATAGCAAACAACAAGCTCTACATAGGTGCAGACGACGGAAACATTTACTGCTTCGGCTCAGAAGGCATAATCGAACTCAACGTTACGCTTTCTCCGGGAAGGTATTCGGAGATTGTGAACGGGGAGGAATACTGGGTTAACAAGACTTCGGCCTTAGGTGCTTTGCACTTCGTTTCTAAAGAATCTAAGATCAATGGGGCTACGATGAGCTTTAGCTACGAGCTTGTTAACACTACTTGGGGTCTCTACGTGACTTCGATCATGGGACTGAAGGAGAAGTTCTGGATTTATTACGTGAACGGTGAAATGCCCATGGTTTCGATTGACACTCAAGAGCTAAAAGATGGGGATAAGCTTTACCTGATTTACACCAGCGATTTCAATACAACCCCGCAAAATGCGAGCACGATGATAGTTGTGAACGTTAAACTCATTCCGATCTCGATAAACGAAGTATCTGCAAAAGATGGGAAAAGAGGAGGAAATATAACCGCTTTCGTCAACGTAACCGCAGTTAAGGGTTGGCACGTCTTAGTTCTCAGTGGGCTCTGCGATAGCGATGCAATCGCTGGGATCTCGATCTTTTACGCAGAAGGAGACTTAAGGGTTCCAGTGTTGGTTCCGGTGCCTCAGCAGATAAAACCCGGGAACTGCAAGCTCTACGTTGGCGTTTACAAGCTCGAAGATTACCCACAGAACATAATAACTTGGAGCAAAGCCATAGGGGTGCGAGTTGAATGAAAATTTTTGCAATTCTAATTTTGACTTTCGCATTGAACACGGCCTTAGCACTCGAAATCTCAACGAAAGATTCGATCTGCGTTGGCGAAATCGTTGAAGTTTACACGGAAAAAGATGCTTTCATCATTTTCAGACTCAACGACGGCTATCCAATTTTCGGCGAAGCAAATTCAACAAATTCGATGAAGTTCAAAGCCTACGTTGCAGGAAAGCTGAAAATCGAAGCTCTTAGCGGGGAAGAAAGGGCTGAAAAAATCGTAGAAATAAGAGTTTGCGAAACTCCAACGTCAAGTCCAGAGAACTATCTCCCATACGGTTCTTTTGAGAAAATCGTGGATGGAAAAACTTTCGCAATAGACTACAGAACCGCTTTAGGGGTGTTGGAAAAGGCTTCGAAGCTTAAAGGCTTTAGCTACAGCCTCAAGGTTACAGACTGGGGGCTTTTCGTGGACTGCATTGAGAACGTCTGCACAGGTTACGCTGGAGAGGGATCTGGGTGGATGTATTGGGTCAACTATCCCGAGAAACCTTTGCCGGGAATCGCAGCTGAGAAATACAAGATATCTGCTGGAGATAGCATAACATGGTTCTTCTCTCGGAGCATGAAAGATACCCCTGATACTGCGACACACAAGGTTGAGATATACGTGGACAAAGATTTTAAGATCTATGTTTCCGTTAGATTTGCTTTTAACTCACCACCAGTTGCGAAGTTCAGCTACACGCCATTGCAACCAAAGGTTGGGGAGGAGGTAAAGTTCTACTCCGAGTCCTTTGATCCTGACGGCTACATAGAGCGTTGCCTCTGGAACTTTGGCGATGGTAACGTAGCTACCGAGTGCAATGTAACGCACGTTTACGAGAAAGCCGGAAACTACAGTGTATCTTTGACCGTTTTCGACTCACAGGGACTTTCTGATACAAAAACGAGAACCATAGTTGTTCTTGAAGCGATAACTGAAGACGTTCTTGAACGCCATTTGATGATCGACGGAACTTATGAACTGGAGTGCAACGTTAAAGATGTCCCAATTACGAAGATCGTTTTCTACGCAAAAAATGTGTCCATTAAAGTAAGGGTTCAGAAGTCTCATCCTCCAGATTTGCTATATGGAACAATTTACTCTTGCTTTAAAGTTGAGCTCAATCGCTCCCTGAATGCAACTATTTACTTCAAGCTGCCAAGCTCTTGGGAGGATCCGAGTTTTTACAAATACGACAAAGCTTGGATAAAACTGAGCCCAGAGATCGTGGAAGTCTTAGACGATTTCGTTGTTTACAAGGTTTCGGTTGAGAACTTCAGTATCTTCGCAATAGCAAAGGAGTGGAAGGATTTCCCGCTCTCAAAAGAGGATGAAAGAATAAAGAAAGCTTTGAACTACTTAAGGAGCTTGCAAAGAGACAACGGGGGATTTGCAAATCCTGGAGAGGAAGAAAGCATAGCGAAGACTTCTTGGGCCATAATGGCTATAGTTGCTGCTGGAGAAGATCCAAGGATGTGGATCAAGAGAGACAAAAGTCCGTTGGATTTTATAAGAGAGCGCATAGGGGATGAGCTTCCAAAGATGGGGACTGCAGACTACGCAAGAACGATTTTAGCTCTTTACTCAGCGAACGAAGACCCAAGGAGTTTCGCTGGAATCGACTTAGTTTCAAAGCTTAGGGAGAGGGTAAAAGAGAATGGGCAAATCGGCGACTACGTTTACACGACCATCTGGGGAATTTTGGCACTTTCGGCTGTGGGAGAAAACACGAGCAAATCTGTGGAGTGGCTAAAAGCAAATCAAAACCCAGATGGCGGATTTCCTTGGGCTGTTGGTGAACAAAGCGACTTTGATGACACCGCAGCCGCGATTCAGGCATTGGTTTATGCTGGCGAAGCGATTGACTCTGAGATCATTAAAAGAGCGTTGGAATATCTAAAAACTGGGCAGAACGAAGACGGAGGAATGAGATACTTTGGGAACGCTTCAAGCAATGCTGCAAGCGATTCTTGGACAATACAAGCCCTTGTTTCCGCGGGTGTGAACCCAAGGGAGTGGAAGAGAAACGATGTGAGCGTCGTGGATCACCTCCTTAGTCTGCAAGTCGAAAAAGGTTACTTCAAATACACAGCCTACGCATCAGACAATCCCGGCTACATGACTGCAAGCGCAATAATGGCGTTACTCGGGAAGCCATTTCCAATAAAGCCTCTAAAGCTCGAAATAGTTCAGGTTCAAGCCCCAGAAACAACTTCAACAACTGTTGAAATCACCCCAGTTACGCCAACAACTCCAGTAGTCACAGCAACGGAAATCGAAAAGACTCCAGAGAAAACGAGGCCAATTCCAGGATTAGAAGCTTCTTTGGCTTTGTTGGCTCTGATTGCGATAGTTTTTGGGAGGAGAGTTTTTAAGGGTTAATCTATTTTTTACTCGAGCTCTGCGATTGGTATAAAAGCTCCGAAGCCAAGATACCGCATGGATTTCGAAAGCTTGATTGGAGAAGTGGCCGAGAATCCGACGATAAAAAACTGCTTCGAAGTGCTCAAGAAGACAAACAGCTACGAGAGAGTTAAGTTTCTCTTCGACTTCGCTGGAAAGCTTAGAGATGAAAGTGTTGGAAGAACTTTGAAGCTCGACTCCTTCGTATACCCTGTTAAGAGTTGCAAGATGGAGAAGTATTGCATTTATTGCTCAAACTACGTCGAAAAGTTTAGACTTGAAGCCCTAAGTCTCGAAGAGTTCAAAACCGCGATAGAGTTCATCAAAGATTGTGGAATGAAGAGAGTAACACTCGAAGGCGGATACAACGAAGACAACAGCAAGCTTCCGGAGATGGTGAGGATCTCGAAGAAAGCGAAACTGGAAGTTGCAATTGACACGTATCCGATAAGAAGCCACGAGCTCGATGTTTTTAGATCTCTTGGTGTCTCAGAAATTTACGCTTCGATTGAAATAGCAGACGAAAATCTTTTCAACTACTTCAAGCCTGGTGAAAGTTTTGAGGATCGATTAAAGCTCGCCGAAGACGTGTGCAAGAGAAAAATCGGACTTTCGAGCACTTTAATGATAGGTCTGCCTAACACGAATCCAGAGACATGGATTAGAGGTCTCTTGCTTCTGAGGAAATTCGAGTATCTGAAGCACTGCGCAATATCGAGCTTTAATCCCGTGTATGGAACTCCACTTCAGGAATTTCAGCCTTTATCTCCGATCAGCGTCGCGAAGTTTGTCGCGTTGGCGAGGATTGTTCTAAGGGACAAGGATCTCTCAGCTTGCGGGTCCATTGGTTTTCAGAGTTTACCGTTGATGTTAATCGCGGGGGCGAACAGGGCTTATTTGGGGGCATATGTTTGCAGAGCAAGGACGAAAAAAGGATTCTCGGATGAGATTAATGAGGTCTTCAAGCCAGATTATGAAATCGAAATCAGGGATGGCTTGGTTTTTGCAAACCCTTCGAAAGCAGTCGAAAGCGTGTGCAGGGAATTGGATTTTGAGGTTGTTTAAATCTGCTTGGGATATAAATGAATTTAAACGCATAGAATCCCCAAGCATAGCTGCGATGGAGCAGTTTCACCTTAGCCGTCTGTGAAGGAGATACTTGTTCCGTTTCAGAAAGCACTCCAATTTTTTCGTCACTTTTGGTGTATTCAGGGTTTAGTGATCGACGATTCTTTCGAATAAGAGCTCTTTGACAAAGAAGCTTTTCAATGCATGCAAAGCAGATTCGTGGAACTAAGCGATCAAAGCAAGGAAGGCGCAGAACAAAAGCAAGGAGAAAATGATTGTGAAAAGAGAAGCAAAAGTCAAAATGCTCTTTAGCCTTGTTTTTGAATCGACAACTTCAAACCTTATTTTCTTGTTAACTCTTCCCTCCACGAATCTAACCTCAGCAGTGTGTTTTCCCTCTTTGAGATTTTTGAGCTTTATTCGAAAAGATCCGTCAACTTCTAGCTCATCTATTAGCTTTTCGTCAAGATAGACTTTTATTCTTCCCTTTACGGGCTCGAATCTATTTTTTACTTTCCCAATTCTTCCAATTAGCTCTATGCCATTTCTTAATCCAAAGATCCCACCTTTTGCCGAGAGCGAAACCTTGAAGTTCTCGCGTATTTTCTCAGCCCCTCTTGCGGCTAAAAGGGCTTTGATAATAGCGATCCAGCCAACCGCAACCACAATGATACCCGTGTAAACAACCTTTATTGCAACTTCGGTTTTTCCAATTGCTAAAAATATTCCAGAGGCTATGATTAGATAGCCAAAGGTTTTTACAAAAACTCCAAAGATAAGACTCCTTATTCCGCGGGATTTTAGTATTTCGATCATCTAAGCTTGAACTCCCATTCGCAGAAATAGTCTCTCATTTCAGGAGGCGCGTAAATGCATTTCACTTCGATTCTATCATCTATTTCCTTTGCAAAAGCTTTGAACTCTCTCAGATGCATCTCCCTGCACGGAAAAATTCCTCTCCCAGTCTTTATTCTCGCAATTTGGGGCAGACAATCCTTGACCCTTATTATCAATCGATCCTCCGCTCTTTCGAACTCATAGTTCAGAATTCTGCACCAAGGAAATAGTTTCATCGCCATTTCAAATCCCTCAAGCCCTTTTTCATCGATTTTGAATCTTCTCTTTATCTCTCTTGCAGATCTCTTTCCCATTTCTTCCCATACTTTCTCGTTTAGCCTTACAGCGTGCTCAAGACCGAATTCATCTTCGACTGCAAGAAACCAAAGCGCATCCACAAGCCTATACTGCTTAAGCAGGAATTCAACATATTCCATGTGAAAAATAGCTAAAAAATTTAAAAAGCTTTTTCTTGGGCTTTGAAGCTACGCTCAAAATTTTAAACGCTCTTAAAGGCAAACCACCAGTCGTAGCCTTCGATCTCACCCTTCTTTATTTTCTCCAATCTCTCCATTGCATCTCTTACGTTTCTTGCGGGAGGTATTATTACTTTGTCTCCGATAAGCTCGTTCTTTGGCCAGTTCGCTGGAATCGCAACTTTTTTCTCATCGCTCAACTGCAAGGCCTTAACAGCACGGAGTATTTCGTCCATGTTCCTTCCAACTTCCTGCGGGTAGTAGAGGATCAGTCTAACGATTCCATTCGGGTCGACTATGAACACAGCTCGTACAG
>JAVZNF010000004.1:0-100557 GCA_038882935.1 Archaeoglobaceae archaeon
GCTTTTAATTGCAAAGATAAAAAATGGTTATCTCCAAAAGAGATAAAAAAGCTGGGAATGTCTAAAAAATTCAGAGAGTATTCTCAACCTTCTCCTAGAATAAGGTATGAAAACACGATGAAAGTATTTGAGGAGGTTTTCGGGAATAAAAATTCATTTGAAATCGATATGAAGGACGTTGGAAAACTTGTTTTTGAAAAATTAAAACTACATTAAGTCGCGAACGTCTAATCTTCCAATTCCCTCGTTTCTGTCATGGATTAGATACCTGCTCAATTTAATAGCTCTATTCGAGTACTTAAAGATGGCGGGTTTCCTGACGTTCCAGTTAACATGTTCCCAATCGATTTTTGTCAAGGCTAATGCTTGAAAGCTTATGTGCTTAAGCAAAGATTCTGGTTCTAACTCTGAATTCGTTAAGATTTCCAATTCAATCGATTTTGGCGTTCCGAGTGTATGTTTGGAGTTTTTGAGATTTCCTGTCGTCCACAACACGCACCATTTTTTCTCAGGATACATCAGAACTGTTCCGCGATCTATCACATAATTTTCTTCATCAGTATTATACCCTCTTATCGATAATCCGGACATTTTTGTGTGAATTAAATAATATTTCGCGTCTATCGATTTAATACCTTCTATCTCCTCCTCGAGGAATTTTGAGGTTTTATAGATGTAAATGTTTTCAGGTTTCGAACCATATTTACTGTTGTAGCTTTTTTTCGCTTTATTTAACAATTTTTCCATTTCATCTTTGGGAATGTAAAAACCCTCCACCTTATGGTAACCCGCATCAAAAATTTCAAACTTGAGAGTTAGGCCATAGTAATCCACAATTTGCGCAATTCCGTAATATACGCCGTCAGAGTCTATACCAAAAGAGAATCCAAGTATCAGGCTATTTTCATTTACGAATCTAAAATCACCTGTTCCAGAGTCGAGAATCCATGGTATGCCTCCAGCTTTCGAATATAGTTGAACGGCATAATTAAGGAAGTATAGATACTTCATTTGGGAATTTTGAGAATTCAAAAATCTCTCACAAAACACACCAATTTTTGTAAGCTGTAGTCTTTTCTTTTTTGATAGAGCTTGAGCTTTAAGTTCCCAGAAATCTTTGTCTCTTAAATTTTCACAAAAGATTATAAGTATATCTTCATTTTTGTCATCAATATACTCTCTAATAGTCTCTTTTTTATTGATCTGTTTTTCTTCATATTCAAAAAACTCAAAATTACAATTAAAGGTTAAATTTATTCCTCCCCACCCCCAATCTTTTTTCTCGTTCTTTAGATTATTTACAAAATTTTTAATGTCTTCCTTCAGTTCTTGTGGATATACAATTCCAATTTTACTCTTTATCTTGTTTTGGAATGAGTAAGGTTTGAACTTAGTTATATCTCTTTGATAGTTAGAGTGAGAATCTTTAAATTTAAGTCTTGGTTCAGGAATTTTTAGTAATTTAAAAGGTATCGGCTCCATTTTTATCGCCCTTCAAAAACTCCTTCCCTCTGGGCGGGGCTTTCTTCATCTCTTCGTTATAGATCTGCTCGAGTTCGATGAGCTTCTGAAGGACTTTTCTGCCGAGATCTGTCAGTTCGTAGGCTTTGCTACCCGTAGGTTTGTTAGGGACTATAACAACGTGAATAACACCTGTTTCGAGAAGATCTTTTAATCTTCGCCCGAGTTTAGCAGAATTCATTTCTTCTACTTGCTCAAGTTCCTTCCATATTTTTGGGCCACTTTCCAAAGCTTTTAGTATTTCATAACCACCGTATCTTGCAACTTTTGGAAGGAAATACGTAAATTTTAGTCGCATACACTAATGTTCCTTAGATTTTTATTAATTTATTCTTTCAAGTTCGTATTTAAATACGAAAACGTAAGTTATTTATACTATGAGAATGTAAGTAAGATACGATGACGAAAGCAAAGACGATGGGAGTCCACATTTACACGAATTGGCTGACAAAAATCAATAAATTCGTAGGAAAAGGAAAAGAATACAACAATTTCTCTGAATATGCCAGATCACTTATTAGAGAGGATCTGAAAAAACGCGGGCTTCTTAACGAGGAAGAAAATGAAAACACAGCGAACTCTTGACTCATTCATCGAAGCCCTGAAGGCTGCGAATCCCGGAGAGATAGATCTAGCGGACAGAATGTTCCCGAGGGCATTGGCGAGGGCCATTGAGTTCTACAGCAAAAAGACGAAATGGCGAAAATATGAGCTTATCGAATTCCTTGAAGCGAATAAGGATTTGTTCGAGAAGATTTATCGCACGGAGCGCTTTTTGCAGCCATTTCCGATCGAGTTCCACGAGGTTTCAAGTAGATTGCAGCAGATATTCATAATAATGGCGAAAAGGGCAGGGATAAGAAATCCCGGCGACTACATATTTTTGTCGGAGCAAAAGCGCGGCTTCGGATACTGCGATGCCGTTGTTCTGATGATCCCGATCAGCAGAAGCGAAACTCATCTCGTCGCTGTAACCACGAGGAGCAGGAAATGGTACATCCCACCGAGCAAGGCAAATCAAAATCTGGGACAGCTCGTAAGGCAGATCAAGGGTGTGAAGGGCAAAGTTAAGCGAGAAATGAAGAAAGCGATGAACGAGACTTTGGTTTTGATAGGTAGGTATACGAAGGGAGTTCGAGGAGCGTTTGAACGGAAGGGTTTGAGTAAATCGAAGCGCGCGATACTGGTTTTCGACGACAGAAACAGGAACTGGTTCATTCTTTTCATGCGGTTTTTGCAGAATCTGTTTTCAAAGCGTTTAAGCAAGCTTGTGGAGAAGCTTGAAGGGAAACAGCCTTACGGCGAGGTTGCTGAAAGGATTAACTTCCTTTCATCCTATCTCAGCATTTTTAAAGAATTTGAAAGGATGAGAATGCTCCTGAGCTGAACTCTTTGCCATTTTCATAGATTTAAATATATTTTTCAGTTATTCCTAATATTCTTAGAATCATTCCTGGAAAATCTTCTTTAGGCATTTTTATAATTTTGATTTTTGTGATTCTATTATTAGAATTATTCTAGAATTCTTTTAATTAGAGTAAGAATTTCTATTAATTTTTTCCTATTACAGCTTTCTATCCTTCGATCCTTTTATATCACAAAGCCGAAAAACCTGTTCAGCAAAACAGAGCAATTTAATTACTCCAAATTGAAAACAAAAGCACAACCTTTCTCTGCTGGATTTCGATTTACCCATTGCAGAAAACAATGCTGACCGTATCCAGGAACTTTTTTGAGAATGATGACCGTAATAGTAGTAAACTACGAAATCGTAAGTCTTATATACTTTCAATTTCGTATCTATCTACGTAAAGAGGTGAATCAAGATGCCGAACTCGAAACAGGATTCAGCTCGACACTCGCCTCAGGCAGGGGAAAACAACTCCACCTGGAGGTTTTTGCATGATTGAGCTCAAATTCAGCAAAAGAGAGAGCGAAGCCGCATACAAATTCCTCTCAAGGCACGGAGACGAAATCATTGCTGAGGTAAAAACAATCGCATTCAGGCCGATCAAACTAAAAGATGCTGCTCAGCAGTTTGACATGGATCCAATGAGCTTTCTGATTTTTCTCGGCCATCTGAAAAAGATTGGAGTCATTAAGGAGGTGAAAATCAGATGAAATTTGATGAAATCCTCGAAAAAGCTGTTAAGGAAGTTTCAAAAGAATATGGGATTCCAGAAGAAAAAATCTGGAAAGCGATTGTTAAGTTCAAGCTAAAAAACAAGATCAGAGTTGAATAATTCCATCTTCTTTTAACACCTGCAAGATCATTTTTCTGATCTTTTCCTCGATCAGCTTCTCAAGATCTTTGTCTATCACAGCCTCGATTATCTCGCTGCTGTCGAACTCTTTCGCAAGCTTTAGCGGATCCAGCGAAGCCTTGCATTTCCAGCATCTGTCCCGCTGTGGCTCATTAAACTCTCCGCAAACTCCGCAAACAACGGGCTGAAGCTTCCTGACTTCAGGCTCTCCCTCCTCCTCCCTTATCAGCCCAAGCTCTGCCAGAATTTTCCTGTCCGCATCAGCATCGACAAGCTTCGCATATCTTCGCAAATACCTCGATCCAGGAATGTGCCCGCTTCGTTTGCTCAGCTGTTGCTCTGTAAGCAGTACTGCCCAGAGAGTTATTCCTGTGTGTCTGAACCTGTAGGGGCTGAATTTCTTCTTGATTCCAGCCCTCTCCATCAATCGCTCTATTACACGGGTATAGGCAAAATGGTCTATCGGGGCAACAATCCCCTTTCTATATTTGTTCATATCAAGCCACATCGGTGCGTTGGGATTGTCTTTGAGCGGGTGGACATTCAACCACCTTGAAACGTAAGGCAAACTGAAGCTCAGATGCGGAGCCCTGCGGAAGGTTTTGCTCCTTCTCAGCTCAACCCTTATCCCAAGCGAATCCCTCACGAAATCTCCAACCCTGAGAGTTAGCAATTCTTCAGGTCGACATGCAAGATCGAGATGACACATTATCATTGCCGGATCCCGATCGTTCATTGCAACGCTAACAAGCTTGAGCACTTCATCGACGCTGAGCAAATCTTCTCTTGTAAGCATGTTGTCTTTCGGCTCTCTCCTTTTGATTTTCTTTGCAAGATCTTCTCTACCAATGAATTTGAGAAAGCCCTTCAATGCGAGTTTGAACTCGTTGATCGTGCTCAGACTTAAGCCCGAGATATTTAGCTTAGCGAGAACGGAATTCAAAGAGGTCTCATCGAATCTGCCCAGATCCAGCCCGTATCTTTCGCAGAGGAGTCTCAGGCTTATGAGCTCCCTGTGGACTCTTGCAATGCTTACGCTGTTCGCAAGGCGGTAGTTCATATATTGTATAATCAGTTTCTTGTTCTCTTCGGCGATTTCCGAGTTTTCGATTCTTTTAATCTCGCTGTTAAGCCTCCCTTCATAATCTATGCTTCTGAAGTTACTCATGTCAACTGCTTTTATTGAATCTGTTCGACTTGCCACGTTTCTGACTCTGTCATTTCCGCTATTTAAAACCTGTAACTTTGTCCCCGTGCATTCAACCCCTAAACCTATGCGCAGGCCGGGATTCGAACCCGGGCTAACGGCTCGGAAAGCCGTTGTCCTACCACTAGACTACCTGCGCTTAAAGAGCTTTCGACTCATGGCTTAAATTCTTTTCGAAATCTCGAGGTAAATTGGAAAAACTTTAAAAGCAAACGCCAAGTTTGTGAGGAGGTGAGACTTTGAAGCCAAGAGAGGTAGCATTCCTTCTGATATTGCTCTTTCTCGTGGCGATTGGCTTCATTGGTGCTTATCAGATGCACTTTCAGCCAGTTATGCCAGTAGAACCCTTTGAATCTGCACTTGGCTATCCGTGGAGATTGCTTGTTGCGCTGTACGTTTTTCTCGTGCTCATCGGAACCGCAGCAATTGCTTCTGCAGGGGAGCTTTTGATGGTTAGAGAGCTCGAGCACGTTTTAAAAGAGGCAATTCTGATCGCAATTGTAACGATTGCGGTGGGTTTAATCACAATAGCGGTAGATCTTGAAAGAGTAGAGCGTGGTAGCTACGCGTTGCTCGGACACACGAATGCGGCAAGTGTGATGTATTGGATGATAATGTTCTACGTTCTCGAACTGCTTTTCCTGATCTTAGAAGGCTGGTTTGTTTTTAGAAGCGATTTGCTAAAGCAGTCAGAGAGAAAGAGCTTCAAAGGATTCGTTGCTAAGATAATCTCGCTCAAATTCCTCGGAAGTTTCTTTGCCAAACCGAACAAACACTTGGACATGAGTTTTGCGAGGGCAATTGGAGTTCTTGCGCTTTTGACTGCAATTCTCGCCTACAGCAACCTTGGTGCACTTTTCTCAGCTACGCATATTGCACTTTGGAACGACGCATCGAATCCAGTTTATTTCGTAGTCACCGCAGTAATTTCTGGATCCGCAATGCTCATTCTTGCGATCATCGTCACATCTTGGATCAAAGGTGAAGAAAGCAGAAAACTCGAAGCCTTGCCCATTTTGAGGAAAGTGCTTTTGTTCTCCTTGCTCTCTGCATCGCTCTTCGCTCTATGGAAGTCTGTGATCATTGGCTACCCAGCGATCTCTGCAGAAGGTAGCAATTTGATCCAAAATCTATTGTTCAGAAAATTTGCTCTCAACTTCTGGTTCCTCGAGATCTTCGTTGGTATCATTGCACCAGTGCTCATTTTATTATTCGCTACCAAGAACATGGATGCTCTTTTTGTTGCATCGTTCTTAGCCCTTGTTGGTATATTTGCGTTCAGAATAGATTTCGTTTTCTCAGCGCAAGTCGTGAAAAAGATTTCAGGAGTTTCGATTCCGACTTCAGTTCATCCATTCGAAGTTATGTTCGCAATCGGCGTCTTGGCGTTGGCTTTACTGCTGTACTATGTTCTTTACAAACTACTCCCAATGGAGGTGGAGCATGAGGCGTAGGGATTTTCTCAAGGTATTACTTTCCATCCCTCTTGCTTCTTTGGCTTCTGTGCCAGTCATTGCTGAAAAGAAGAGCAGTTTTGCGATGGTAGTCGACGTTAAAAAGTGCATAGGATGCGGAAAGTGCGTTATAGCCTGCAAAATAGAAAACAGCGTCCCCATGGATCTTCCGATATCTCGAACGTGGATCGAAGGATACTTCGATGGAAAGAAGATTGTCATGAACACTAAGGAAAATCCATTTCTAAACGTTAAGGCAGAAAAGGGAATTTTTGTTCCAAAGCTCTGCAACCACTGCTCAAACGCTCCATGTGTGAACGTTTGCCCAGTTGGTGCGAGGTTCCATACAAAAGAGGGAGTAGTTTTGGTCGACAAAGAAACGTGCATAGGCTGTAAGTATTGCATCGTTGCATGCCCATACGGTGCAACCTTTGTAAATCCGGAGGAGAAGATCACGGACAAGTGCACGTTCTGCTACCATCGTGTAAAACGCAACCTTCGCCCAGCGTGTGTGTTGGTTTGCCCAACGGGAGCGAGAATTTTCGGGGAACTTCGTGAAGGTAGCGAAGTCTACGAGATTCTGAAAAAGAGTAGATACAGTGTTCTGAAGCCAGAAACGGGAACGAATCCGAAAGTGTTCTATTTGAATCTCGATACGGTGGTAGAATGAAGCCGTGGATTCTCGTTTTAATCTTAGCGATCGCAGTTTACGGCGGAGTGTTCGTTTACACCTTCAACCTGTCGCCGATGATTAAAGAGCAGAGTATCGAAAACTGGTTGCAAATCGAATCTTCGAAGAGCATTAGCTACATGGAAAGCTCGATCTGTAGGGAATGTCACTTGAAGCTCTACAAGAACTGGACAATGGGAAATCATTCCAGCGTTGAATGCGAATCTTGCCATGGCTACGGAGCTGAGCACGTGAAGTTTAGAAGCAGTAGTAGCATACTTGTGGAAAAAAGCCGAGACTCTTGTCTTGTTTGCCATAGAGAAGTAACTGGAAGAGATGCGATCAAGACTGTTAGCTACGATCATGGGAGCGGGGTTATATGCACTTACTGCCATGATCCACACAGATGATCCATGTAGTCCTTGTCGAGTTGAAGATCCCGGAGAACGTTGGCTTCATTGCAAGAGTGATGAAGAACTTTGGATACGAAAAGCTATATCTTTACAAGTGCAATTTAACGCAAGATAGCTTTAAAACGTCTGCAAATGCGAGGGATTTGCTTGAAAAAGCTGAAATCCTTGAAGACCTTTACACTTTTTTGTCGAAGTTCAACTTGGTCGTTGGGACAACTGGTATCTCTGGAGGAGATTACAGATACTTCAGAAAGCCGATGATGACTCCAGAGGAGCTTCGCAACCACATAGAAGGCGAAGTTGCAATCCTCTTTGGCAGAGAGGATTACGGGCTTTTCAACGAGGAGCTCGAAAAGTGTCACGTGCTTGTAAAAATTCCGACAAGCGACGCTTATCCAGTTATGAATGTCAGCCACGCAGCTGCGGTAATTCTCTACGCTCTGAGAGATTTAAAACAGGAAAGAGAAGAGCGGCTGGCTACCGTTGGGGATCTCGAGGTTCTGATATCTAAGGTTTCAAATCTCCTCGATCTGATAAATTTTCCCGAGAGGAGAAAGAAAAGGGAGATCGTAACTCTGCGACGAGTCTTGGGCAGAGCGAGGATGAGGGATTACGAGTTCGAAAGTATAATGGGGATATTCACGAAAACTATCTCATACATAAAGAAACTTGAGACCGAAAAGAAGAAATCCTTTCAGCAGTAGTGGAGTTCATGAAGTATCGATTTATCGACCACACTGCAGACATAGCGTTTGAAGTCTATGGCAAAGACCTCGCAGAATTGCTCGAAAATTCCGCTTACGCTTTCTACGATGCGTTCATCTACACCGAGAAGCTCAAGGGATCGAAGCAGAAAGTCGTGGAAGTTGAGGCGGAAGACGAGGATCTTTTGCTTTACCGATGGCTGAACGAGCTTCTCTTTTTATTTGAAACCGAGTTTTTTGCGGGAAAGGATGTGAAAGTCGAAGTGAGCGATTCGGTAGCGAAAGGGATTATTGTGGGCGATAGGTTTACAAGAAGCGACGTTAAAGTTGAGCCAAAGGCGATAACGATGCACAAATTTGGGATAAGAAAAGAAAAGGATCATCTTGTGGCATTTGTCGTAGTGGACATATGAGCGAAATCTATTTGCCGCTCCACGACGGAAAAGCTCCCTATTGGCTTCTGAGTCGAATGAAAAAGCTTGCGGATCAGATAGTGAAGGTTATCGTAATAGAATACGGTGAGTTAGAGTTCTTGAAACGAATCTCGGATCCGATATTCTTCCAGTCTTTCTCAAACGTTCTCGGCTTTGACTGGAACTCAAGCGGAGCCACGACTGTGCTAACAGGAGTTCTGAAATCCATTTTGAACACTCCGCAATTTGAAATACGGGTTGCTGGGGGAAAAGGAGCGAATGCACTTAAAGCTCCGGAGGAGATAAGGAAGCTGGCAGAAGAAATTGGAGCGAATGCCGAAGAGATCGTTGAATTCAGCAGGTTGTCTGCGAAGGTTGACAACTGCGCTCTGATCGATGGCTACTCTTTATATCACCACGCAGTCTTCTTCACGAAAAAGCACTTTACCGTGGTTCAGCAAGGCATGAACGTCGAAGCAAAGATGGCTCGAAGGTACCATTGGCAAGTTTTTGACCAACTTCCAGAAGCTGAAGAAATACACCGCGGAATAATAAGCCAGAGGGTTGAAAGAGAAGTCATTAACATGGTCTCTCGAAAAAGCAAAGACTCGAGGAAGCTTGCAGTTGATCTTATAAAAGATGGCTCGTTCAGGAGAGATTACGAGAAACTCATTTCTATATCACGAAGGGGGAAAGCGTTCTACGTTCCGAGAAAGATCGATTGGAAAGCGGTTGAAAGGGCTTACAACCTACAGATAAGCCGTTTCGAGGATCTCTTGCTTATGAGGGGGATTGGGAGAGAGACGATAAGAGCGTTGGCTTTAATCGCGGATCTGATCTACAACGTTGAGTATGACAAGCAGGACCCGGCTAAATACTGTTTTGCTCTTGGTGGAAAAGATGGAGTTCCGTTTCCAGTGAGGAAAGATGTTTACGATGAGGTCATCGAGTTCATGAGAGAGGTTTTAAAACAAACTCAGCTTCGTGATTTTAGGCTATGAGACTCGTGATATCGCTTGGCGGGTCGGTCTTCGAGGGGACTGAGAGGATAAGGGAGTTCGCAAATGTCCTCGATGAGATCTCTGAGTCGCATCAGCTCTTCGTTGTAGTCGGCGGGGGAAGACTTGCGAGAGAACTGATGGCGAAAGCGAGAGAGCTTGGGGCAAATGAAGCGATGTGCGACTACATAGGTATCGCTGTAACAAGGATTAACGCAATGCTTTTAGCCTTTGCAATGAAAAACTCTGCAAAAAAGATTCCTGAGAGCTTTATTGAGGCGATGGAACTTGCCAAAAACCATAAAGCGGTTGTAATGGGTGGAACGATCCCTGGACACACAACTGACGCAACTGCTGTTCTGCTTGCTGAATTTGTCAACGCGGATCTATTCTTGAACGCAACTTCTGTCGATGGAATTTATTCAGAGGACCCCAAGAAAAATCCGTCTGCGGTTAAGTTTGAAAAGATAAGCCCGGGGGAGCTCTTGGAAATCGTTGTTAAACAAAAGGCGAGCGCAGGAGTTAATGTGGTTATGGACTTGCTTGCGGTAAAGCTCCTCGAAAGAAGTGGGATAAAGGCTGTTGTTTTTAAAGGAGAACCTGAAAACATACGGAAAATCGTCAGTGGGGAAAAAATGGGAACTTGGATATGTTAGACTACTTTTCCTGGATTTAGAATTCCGTTCGGATCGAACAACTTCTTTATCTCTCTCATCAACTCGAATTGCTCCGGGTAAAACTTGCGGAGCTCCTCTTTCTTTATCTCACCAATCCCGTGTTCCCCGCTTATCGCTCCGCCCATCTCGACAGCGAGCCTTAGAATCTCTTCTCTGAATTTTCCGTAGACCTTTTGCCAACCCTCGAAGATAAGCGGATGCTGGTGTATGTTTCCATCGCCAGCGTGTCCGTAGCTTATGAGATCGATTCCGTAGCGTTTTGCAATCTCTTCGCTTTTTTGTAAGAACTCAGCAATCGAAGCGGGTGGAACGCATGCATCGAGGATTTCTATAGTCTTATCCTTTATCCCAAGGTAAATTTTGCTCCTGAGCTCGAGCAAGTCTTTTTGCTCCTTTGGGCTCGCAACGAACACGTCAATCGCATTGTTTGCGAATGCAATCTCACTGCTCTCTTCCGCTTCGTCTCTCCGCTCGAAGATCGCCAAAATATGTGCATTTCCTTCTTTGCTCACCCACTTCTTCCCGCTAATCTTTTCCCCGATTTCAACGGCTCTTTTCTCCATGAACTCCATCGCCATCGGCGTCATGAGTCTTGTTGTGTCTAGCACGTATTCAAGCGCATCCTCAGCGTTCTTAAATGGAATTGCGAGCATGCTCGTATCCTTCATCGGAGGTAAAAGACGTATTATGGCTTTTGTTATGATCGCAAGAGTCCCCTCGCTTCCTATCAAAAGATGTAGCAAGGAGTAGCCAGAAGAGTTCTTCAAAGTTTTTCCTCCGAGCTTTATTATCTTCCCATTTGCAAGAACTGCCTCGATTCCGAGCACGTAGTTCCTCATGACGCCATACTTCATCGCTCTAATGCCACCTGCGTTTGTAGCAATCATTCCACCGATCGTTGCATTTTCATCGCCAGGACGTGGCGGAAAGCTCAAGCCGTGTTTTTCAGCCATTTTAGAAAGCTCTGCAAGGGTAACACCAGATTCGCAGATCGCAATTTTGTTTCTGACATCGATTTCTATACTCTTCAACTTTTCCGTTGAGATTAGGATCCCCTCTTTTGTTGGAATTGCTCCTGCACTAAGTCCTGTGCCCCCACCACGAGTAAAAACTGGGATTCTTTTTTCGTTTGCTATCTTAAGCAGTTTTGAAACCTCTTCAGCGTTTTTGGGTTTCACGACTACAAACTCTTTCGGCTTTGGGGCAATTGTCTTTGGCGTTTCGTCGTAGCCATAGCTCTCTATTTTAAAGATTTCGAAGCCTTCGAAGACTTCAACTGGTATCTTTTCACCCTTGAGCAGTTCAGACATGTTACAATCACCTCAGACTTGTGGATTCTTACCCTCAGGCGATCAGATCGGTACGGATAAAGACATTTTCTACAGAAAAGCGTTTTATACTTTCTTGGAATCCTCACCCGATATTTCATTGAAATCTTCTTCGCAAGCTCGATGTATCTCCTTGCAAGCTCGTAATCGATGAACTTGAATTTCTGAGCCCTCTCGATCAGGTAGACGATTCTTTCAAGGGCTATTCTTCTTTCCCTATCCTTTTCTCTCCTGAGCACGATACAAAATACGACAAAGATAAATAACTTCTCACCCAACGCTTAATGTGAAATTCGATGCGAGAAAGTTCAAGGAGCTAACGGAGAAGGACTTTGAAAAAGCTTGGCTTTTGGGCAAAGAAATCGTGACAAGGGAGGATCCAAACTCGCTTTATCCTCGAATCAGCTACACTCATGGCGAGGAGCATCCAGTGTTCAAAACGATCGAGATGCTCAGGAGGGCTTACATTTCAATGGGATTTAGGGAAGTTGTTAATCCTGTGATCGTTGAAGACGTTCACGTGAAAAAGCAGTTCGGAAAAGAGGCTCTTGCAGTCTTAGATCGCTGTTTCTACTTAGCCTCTCTTCCAAAGCCAAACGTAGGAATGTCCGCAGAGAAAGTTGCGAAGATAAGGGAGATCACGGGAAAAGAATTTGACGAGGAAAAGTTGAGGAAAATCTTCCACCTATACAAAAAGGGGAAGATCGACGGCGACGATTTAAGCTACGAGGTTGCGAAAGTTCTTGGAGTTGATGATCTTGTTGCAATAAAGGTCTTGGATGAAGTTTTTCCGGAATTTCGCAATTTAAAGCCCGAGCCAAGCAAACTAACTCTTAGAAGTCACATGACCACGGGTTGGTTTATAACCTTAGGCGAGCTTGCTGACAAGTTGCCTTTGCCGATAAAGCTCTTCAGCATCGACAGATGCTTTAGAAAAGAGCAAGGTGAAGATGCCACGAGACTTTACAGCTATTTCTCTGCAAGTTGCGTCGTCGTTGATGAAAATGTGAGCGTTGACGATGGTAAGGCTGTTGCGGAATCTTTGCTGAAGCAGTTTGGTTTCGAGAAGTTCAAGTTCAAGTTAGACGAGAAGAGGAGCAAATACTACGTGCCGTCCACGCAGACAGAAGTTTACGCTTTTCATCCGAAGCTCGTTGGTTCGAAGACAAAATACAGCGACGGATGGGTCGAAATCGCAACCTTTGGAGTTTATTCGCCGACTGCGCTTGCAGAATATGGTATCGAGTATCCCGTTATGAACCTTGGACTCGGTGTTGAAAGACTGGCGATGGTCTTATTTGGTTACGAGGACATAAGAAAGCTCGTTTATCCACAGTTCTATGGAGAAATTCGCCTTAGCGATTTAGAGATTGCGAGGGCGATAAAGATCAAAGAAGTCCCAGCAACAAAGGTTGGCTATGAGATCGCAAGGAAAATCGTTGAAGTTGCGGTCGCGAACGCAAATGCTAAGAGTCCTTGCAGTTTCTTAGCCTTCAAAGGTGAACTTTTTGGCAAAGAAGTCGAAGTTCTCATTGAAGAAACAGAAGAAAACTCGAACCTCTGCGGACCAGCTTTTGCGAACGAGATCGTTGTTCACAACGGTAGTGTTTATGGTGTCCCCAGAACAGAGGAGTTTAAGAAGATCTTTGAAGAAGGGGTTGAATGCGGGATTAGATACATCGACGCCTTCGCCTTTCTTGCAGCGAAGCGGATCGAGGACATGGTTTTCAAGGGCGAGAAATCTTTGCTCGTAAGGGTTAGAAACGTCGAGGGGCTTTCGAGCATAAACTTGCAAATTCAAGACAACGTGCGGAGATACATAGTCTGGAAAGGTGGGAAAATAGATGTCCGCGGGCCTATGTTTGTGAAAGTCAGGGCTAAATTGGAATGAGCAATCTGAAATAGCCGATTAACGGTATCTTGAACTTTGCAACTCCGATTATCCATTCTTTTTGCACAGGTAAGACTTGTTGAATCTCTCCGGAAATTCTCATGAGCGCAAGCTGATCCGAAACTCGATTCGCATCACCTTGTGTTATGTAACCTGAAGTTAATGCGGTGTTTTCGGAGTAGGTTAGCACCCCCTTTGTCAGCGTCGGAATTCTTTCGCCCTCGTTCACGAACGCTATGGCTCTATGGATTACCGGTTTCCCATTTCCGTTGGGATAGTAGACTATTACATCCCCATAATCACCGAAGCTTTTGTAACCGCTCTGCTTTCCCTCTTCCCAAGTCACAATTCCAACGCGATCTGGATGCATTAAGAAAACCACGTCGCCAGGCATTAGGTTTGGTTGCATGCTTCCAGACTCGACTGCGACCATGAAGGGCCAGCAACCCGTTGCAGCAATGCCAACTCCGATGATGATCAGGAGTATTGCTATTGTTGAGACCAAATCCTTTATGAACTGGAAAGCCTTAGACTTCTCTGGCATGGAGGAAGGATTGCGAGGAGTAGTTAAAAGTATCGATGCAGTAACTGTTGCTAAGAAGTTTTTGGTTCGGGGATACAACGTTAGCCCCGAGGCTGCAAAGATCGTCGCTTCGTTTCCCGATCCGGAACTTTTAATCGCTGAAGTTTGTAAAATTTCCAGGAATAGTTTCATAATCTGTGAAGAGGACGTGATCTCTGCGATTAGAAGTCTTGAGTTGAGAAGTAAAGGCAGTCAGAGAGCTGAGTGTGAGGTGAAGAAGAAGGAGCATCACGAAAAAGCTCAGGAAAGGATAAGAGTCTTGAGGGATGTTGGGAATCTTGTAGTCGAGGGAAGCGTTGAGGACTTCGTTGCCTACTTCAACTCAAGGCTTGAAAAGCTGAGCAAGATATTTAGAGCTCGAATCCAGCCAACTCCGATAAGAAACCTCGGAAGAGTTCGTGGCGAAGTTGTGAACGTTGTGGGGATCGTTAACAACGTTTTGGACAAAAAAGAGAGCGTTATCATAGAGCTGGAAGACCAAACCGGAACGATTAACTGCATAGCGAATGGAAAATTGGCAGAGACTGCAAGAGAACTGCTCGGCGACGAAGTCATTGCAATTTCGGGAACTCTTAGGGGGAACTCGATACTTGCAGATCGAATTCTATTCCCAGACTGCCCAATAAACGGGAATAAAAAGCACGTAGACTTTGGAGTTGTTTTCATTTCCGACACCCACTTTGGTAGCAAGGGATTCCTTGAAGAAAAGTGGAAGGCGTTCGTTAGATGGTTGAACTGCGAAACTGATATGAGCGATTTAGCGGAGAAGATTCGTTACATCATTGTTGCAGGAGACATCGTTGATGGTGTTGGTGTTTATCCAGAGCAGGAAAACGAACTCGCAATCGTCGACATATATGAGCAATACGAAAACGCTGCGATGCACTTCGACGAAATTCGTGACGACATCGAGGTAATCATCTCTCCCGGAAACCACGATGCGGTCAGACAAGCGGAACCTCAGCCGAGTTTGCCAAAGGAAATTGCAAAGCTTTTCCCCAAGAATGTCAGAAACGTTGGAAATCCAGCGTTGCTCGATCTCGAGGGCTTAAAAGTCCTTGTGTATCATGGGAGAAGTCTTGATGACATCGTTACAAAGATCTCGAGGCTTAACTATGAGTCTCCACAAAAGGCGATGGAGGAACTACTGAAAAGACGTCATTTGAGTCCGCTTTACGGCGGTCGAAGCCCTATAGCCCCAGCGAAGGAAGATTTGTTGGTGATCGATGAGATTCCTGATGTGCTACACTCTGGGCATGTGCACACCTACGGGACTAGCTACTACCGCGGAGTCCTGCTCGTGAACTCCTCTACTTGGCAAGCGCAGACAGAGTTTCAGAAAAAGATAAACCTAAATCCGATGCCTTGTAACGTTGCAGTTCTTTTGGGTGAGAACGTGTATCGACTGAATTTCAGCGGTGGTTGAATGAAGTTCGTAGCGGTGAACTGGGAATACGTCGAGAGACTTTGCAGGAAGGTTGCGATGCAAGTTCTTGAAGATGATTTCAGACCGGACAAAATCGTAGCTCTTGCAAAGGGTGGTTGGTTTGTCTCGATGGTCCTCAGCGACTACCTTGGCGTCGGGATTGTGAACCTCGACCTGAAGGAGGGAAGAGAGGTAAAGGTGAAGAAAGCGCTGATCGTAGACGACTTCATAAACACTGGAAAGACGATGAGAAGTGCGCTGGAAAGAGTAAGGGGTGAAGTCAAGACTTGTGCATTGTTAATGTTCCAGAACTCGAGGTTCTTTCCAGATTATCTCGCAGAGTTCGTTTCAGATGACGTCTGGGTAGTATTCCCATGGAACTTCGTTGAAGACATATCCCCGTTGATTTTGAGCGCACTCGAAAAAAGTGAATCGGATATCTGGGGGATTAGGGAATCTCTTTCTTCGCTTGGAGTTGATTACATAAGCCTCGAAATCGCACATCCGGGAAAGATGGAAGAGGTTTTGAGCATTCTCGAAAAGAGAAAAATGATCGAGAGATTCGAGGAGCAAGGAAAAGTTTATTGGAGGTTGAAAAAATGATCGGGATTGTTGGCGGAACCCATCTCTTGGAAAACGAGATTCTCAGAGAGAAGAAGGAGATCGAGGTTCAAACGCCTTTTGGAGTTGCGGAAGTCGATTTGGGTGTTTTAGATGGTGTGGAGGTTGCAATCGTTCAAAGGCATGGGCGGAAGAAGGACAAACCTCCGCATCGCATAAATCATCAGGCAAACTTCTACGCTTTGAAATCTTTGGGAGTAACGAAAGTCATTGGAATGGGTTCCGCAGGTTGTTTACGTGAAGAGATCGAGATTCCAGCAATAATAGTTCCGCACGACTACATAGACTTCTTCAGCGGGATTACGATTTTCAACGACTCTTTAGTCTATGTAACCCCGGGTTTCGATGAAGAGCTTAGAAGAGTTCTCTTAACCGTTGCTAAACGGGTTTCAAAGCTTCCTGTGATAGAAAACGGTGTATACTTCCAAACTCGAGGTCCAAGGCTTGAAACGGTTGCTGAGATTGCGATGATAAAAAACTTTGCAGACTGCGTCGGTATGACCGCTGGAAGCGAAGCGACGATTGCTAAGGAGCTTGGGATTCGTTATGCGGTGATTTGCACAATGGACAACTATGCGCATGGCATCAAAGGCGCGAGAGTTGAATACGAGGAGATAATCAGGAAGGCGAAAGAGAATGCAAAGAACTGCGTTGAAATTGTAAAAGAAGTCGTGAAGATTTTGGCAAAAGATTAGCATGCTTTTCATTTTAATCTTAACTCCAAGGTGTAACTCGAACTGCAGGTACTGTGGAGGGTTCGAAGATGGCATGATGCCAGAGAAAATTCAATACAGCATCGAGGATCTCCAGAATTTCCTGAAAAGATACCCCGAATTTTCCATCGCATTCTACGGCGGAGAGCCGTTGCTCGAGCTAAGGAAAATAGAGGAAATAATGAGGGAAGTCAAGGCTAATCGCTTTATTCTGCAAACGAATGGGACTCTCTTGAGGAAACTCAAACGCGAGCTTTTGCAAAGATTTTCCACAATCTTAGTTTCTTTTGATGGAAGAAAGGAAACCCATGATTTCTACCGTGGGAACTACGATCTGGTCGTCGAAAACGTTAGAAGAATCAGAGGCTACAAAGGCGAGCTGATCGCAAGAATGACCGCAAGTCAGGAGACGGACATATATGAGGACGTTATGAGCATAATTTCTTTGGACACTTTCACGCACGTGCACTGGCAGATCGATGCTGTTTGGAGCAGAGATGGTGTCTGGAGAGACTTCGAAGGCTGGGTTGAGAAATACAACGCTGGTGTGAGAAGGCTTGTTAAGTTTTGGGTATCTAAAATTATGAAGGGCAGAATCCTCGGCATAGTCCCATTTCTTGGCGTTGCAACGGCGATTTTTGAGGGATTTCGTTACCCCCCATGTGCCTCGGGTTTCGAATCGTTTGCAATCGCTACTGATGGAAAAATCCTTGCGTGCCCCATTTGTCCAGAGTTTGAGTGGAATCAGTTGGGCGATATTTTTGTTGGGATAAAGAGAACGCCGGAGATCTTGGCCCCATGTCTCGAGTGCAGTTACTTCAGATTTTGTGGCGGAAGGTGCTTGTTTTTCAATAGAGAAAGGCTCTGGGGAGAGAAAGGGTTTAGGCTTGTTTGTTCAACTGTTAAAAATCTTGTCGACTCGTTGCTCGCATACAAAGATGTGATCGCAAAATTCAGAAACGAAATAAGGTATCCAAGGTTTTTGAACACGACCGAGATTATTCCTTAGGCTCTTTTGGCTTCTTTTTCAGCAGGGAAGGGAGATGTATGACGTATCTTCCGTCCTCTTCAAGCGCTATTATGATTTCTTCTCTCTCGAAAAGCTTCTGGAGATTTATTTCGTATTGTCCCGGGGCAAGTATCTTTATGCTCTCAATCCCGAATTTTGCGAAGTCTTCTTTTATCTCCTTTATCACTTCTTCCTTCTCCTTTTTCTCTTTTGGCACGTAGTAGAACTTGTTGTTTCCACATTCGCAACCTTGTAGCAATCTCGTATCCCCCTCTGGGTATAGCTTTCCGCACTTCGTGCAACGGTGTGGCATATCAGGTTATGAGAGCTTTTATTAAATCCTCTTGCTTCTCTATTGTCTTTAACCTGTTCGCAGGACCGATGATCGTTAGCCTTCCATGTTTCTTCCCAAAGATCCTCGAGATCAGAGACTTCTCCCTGTAAGGATAGCTCTCTACTTCGATCCCAACGAAATTCTCGTGGTCTATTTCGAGCATTGTAGCTTCGATCAGCTTCGCTTCTTCTTCCGGAGTTAAGCCAGTTTCGAGAACTACGATTTTCCCTTCCTTGACGTTGTCCAAGATCATCCTGATCTTCTCCATCGATCCCATTTTGTTCAGCCTCTCTTTTGAGATCAGATTTATCTGCACCCCCATGCTCTCACCCAAACCTTTCCGCCATCGCCTTGTAAAGCGATTCGAGATTTATTCCTTTGAGTGCAGATATTGGAACGACATAGTGCTGTGGAAACGCGGATTTAATCCTTGCAGGCGATGCGTTGGGCAGATCGATCTTGTTCGCCACGATTATGAGTGGAAGCTTTCTTGCTTCGATATTTCCAACGATGGTAACGTTTACTTGTGTGAAAGGATCCTCCGTTGCGTCCATTACAAGCAAAATCCCATCGAGATCGTCGAGCCACTTTATCGCTTCAATGACACCTTCAGTCGCCTCCTTGGCCCTTCTTTTTGCCTCTTCCTCGCTCAACCCATACTTAAGGAAGTCGTGGAAGTCCACCTTTGCTGCAATTCCCGGTGTGTCGACGACGTCAATCGTTATAGTTTTCCCATCAACTTGGATTTTTACTCCTTCCCTGAGCTTAACTCTTCTTGTCTCGTGTGGAATCTCGCTTGGGGTTCCGATGATCTCCCCAACCCAGTCTCGGAGAATCCTGTTCGCAAGAGTTGTTTTTCCTGCGTTTGGTGGGCCATAGATTCCGATTTTCAGCTTGTCCTTCCTGAAGAATAGCCTGTAGAGGAATCTGAGTCTTTTCTTTAAACCCGAGAGCATTCCCATGGGGACACCTCAAGATGCTTTTGATAAACTTATTATTAAATTTTACCCATCTTCTTTCGGATCAAAGATATATAGCAGTTCCGCGATCTTTGTGCGATGATAAGGGAGCTTGGGAGATTCGAAAGAATTGGTGCCCACTCCCACATACGTGGCTTAGGTTTGGATGAAAATCTAAGAGCTAAAGACGTTGCAGATGGACTTGTTGGACAAAAGAAAGCAAGAGAAGCTGCAGGAGTAATCGTCAGGCTTATAAAGGAGGGGAAGATGGCAGGACGCGGTATACTGCTCGCAGGTCCGCCGGGAACCGGGAAAACAGCGATAGCGGTTGCAATAAGCAAGGAGCTTGGAAGAGACATTCCATTTGTGCACGTTTCTGCAAGCGAGTTCTACAGTGCTGAAATGAAGAAAACCGAAGCGCTAATTCAAGCGATGCGCAAGGCAATCGGAGTTCGAATAAGAGAGCAGAGGACCGTTCTTGAGGGAGAAGTCGTTGGACTGGACTACAACATGGTTCCGAATCCATACAATCCGACGCAGAAAATTCCAGAATCGGCGACGTTAACGCTTGCAACGAAAGACGAGAAGAGAAGCTTCAGCGTGGGGAGCAGGGTGGCGATGTATTTCCTTTCGCAGAACGTTGAGATCGGAGATGTGATAGTGGTGGACAAGGAGACTGGGAGAGTTAGCAAGCTTGGAAAAAGCGAAAGGGTGAAGAAAAGGTTCGATATAGGTGAAGATGAATTTGTTCCAGTGCCTTCGGGGAAGGTTGAGAAGGAGAAGGAGTTTACGTATGTTTTAACGCTCCACGACTTTGACGAAGCTAATGCAAGGAGAGGAAGCATTTTCAGCCTGTTTGGCGGTGGAAGTAGGGAGATCGATAATGAAGTGAGACAAGCGGTAGACGAGCAAGTCAAAAGGCTTATCGAAGAGGGAAGAGCGGAGCTTTTGCCTGGTGTTCTATTTATCGACGAAACCCATCTCATGGACATCGAGTTGTTCGCGTTCATGAACCGTGCAATGGAATCTGAGATGGCGCCGATAATAATATTGGCATCAAATCGGGGCTTTGCGAGGATTCGGGGTACGGACATAGTTGCACCTCACGGTATACCCCTTGACCTGCTTGATCGACTACTTATCATCACAACCGAACCATATTCGAGAGACGAGATAAGGACAATAATAGAGATAAGAGCCATGGAGATGGGTGTGACGATTTCGAAGGAAGCAATAGAGAAGCTAACGGACATCGGCGAGAGGATGAGCCTTAGATATGCAGTGCAGCTGCTTGCGCCAGCAAACGAGTTTGCGAAGCTGAGAAATTCGGGAAAGATCGAGCTGCAGGACGTTGAAAGGGCGGAAAGTATCTTTAGCGACGTCAGCCAGAGCTCCGAGTACCTCAAGAAGTGGGAAGAAAAAATGCTTGGGATGTAATCTCTTAAAATGTATAGAAAGCTCGGAAAGTGTCTAATCTTGAAGATTGGTGGGAAGTTGAGAAGCAGAGTTGCGAGCGGGAGTTAGTGGGGGCGAGTTTTTGAGCAAAGGAAAAAAAGCAAAAAGGATAAATATTCCCCACAAGCTTGGCTTTGAGGAGGTGGTTGGATGGCAGTAGTAGTAGTCGACCAGGATAAATGCTCTGGTTGCGGAGAATGCATCTCGGTTTGCCCAGGGAGTGTTTTTGAGTTCAACGACGAAGGAAAAAGCACACCAAAACGACCTGAAGACTGTCAGGAGTGCTGTTCTTGTGTTGAAGTCTGTCCAGAGTCTGCGATAACTGTTGACGTTTGCAAGTAGTTTTGCTTTGCAATTTTTGTTATCTCCTTTAGGATTTCTCCCACCCCTTCCCCATTTTTTGCGGAAAAGGCGATTCGGTCTCTAAATGAGTGCATATCCGATTTGCTGTAGACTTCGATTACAGGCTTTCCGAAAGTCTTCTTTATTTCCTCGAGTAGAGATAGCTGGGACTTCAACGTGTAGCCACAAGTCTCTGTTGGGTCGATTATGAACAGAATCGCATCTGCAACGTTTCTCAAGCAGAGAATTGCTTTTTTCTCAATCACACTTCTTTTCGCCAATGGACGGTCGAGAATTCCTGGGGTATCGATTATCTGAATTTCGGGTGTGTAGCCTACTAGTATTTTCTGCGTTGTAAACGGGTAATCTGCGATTTCTGGTTTGGCAGTGGAAACGAGAGCTACGAAACTCGACTTTCCAACGTTTGGACACCCTGCGACAACAACGGTTGGCATCTCACGAAGCGATGGAATTTCACGCATTTTCTGTTTCGCTTCATTTAAAAACCTGAGCTCTTCGTCTATTTCTTCAATTATCGAGGAAACTCTCCCGCAAGCGGTTCTGTAAACCTCCAATGGATTCTTTTCCCTTCGAATATCGGCGATACTTTTCGTTATTATCTTCTGGATCGTCGCATTAGCCCAGTGCAACGAGGAAAGTGCCCTCTTTATCCTTTCTATCCCTACGATCAAATCCACCATTTCACGGTAAAAGCTTGGAAGGTTTTCGTAGCTCGGATGTGAAGATAAGACCTTTTCAAAGTAATCTTTGGAAACGTTCGAGATTGTGGAGAGCTTGTTTATCATCCTCTCTTTCAGACTACCCCCTGTGATCTTCGAAGCTCTTCGGAATATCTTGTCGATAAGTTCTTCCGCTGTAAGCACGGTGGGTAATTTCCTGAGTGTTTCCACGAATTAAGTGTTGTGAAGTTATAATTAATTTGTGCAAAGCACTTTTCGACAAGCTTTTATTTTTTTACTCGGGAATTTTAGTGATGAAAGCGGTGATCATGGCAGGAGGTTACGCAACCCGTCTTTGGCCGATTACGAAATCAAGGGCTAAGCCTTTACTTCCAATTGGGAGCAAAAAGATAATCGATCTCGTATACGAGAAAGTGGTTGAACTTGAACTATCTGCGATCGTTTCAACGAACAAGAGATTTGAGGAGGATTTCGTGGACTGGGCGAAGGGGAAAAAAGTGGAAGTTATTGCAGAAAACACAAAAAGCGAAGAGGAAAAGCTTGGAGCTGTTAGAGCTTTGGCTGAAATCGCAAAAACGGTTGAAGACGATTTGCTTGTTATTGCGGGAGACAATGTTTTCTCCTTTTCGCTGAGGGAACTTTACGAGAAGTTCATGCAGAAAAAGAAGCCTGTGATCGCGCTTTACGACGTTGGTGATTTGGAGCTTGCCAAAAGATACGGAGTTGCAGAGCTTGATGGTGAAAGAGTTGTGAAGTTTTACGAGAAACCAGAGAAACCAATTTCGACTTTGATTGGTATTGGCGTATATTTCCTGCCCAGAAAGAGTATTGAAATCCTTTTCGAGTTCGTTGCAAGCAGAGAAAGGAGCGACAACCTTGGAGACTTCATAGGCTACCTCTGCGAAAGGGAGGAGGTTTATGGGATCAGATACAATGGGAGCTGGTATGACGTTGGTAACGCAGATTCCTACATAGAGGCGTTCAAGAGCTATACAAACCACTATGTGGACAGATCTGCGGAAATAGAGAAATCTGTGAAGATAATTGAGCCCGTTGTTATTGAAAAGGGGGCGAAGATAACGGGGAGGAGCATAATCGGTCCTTATGCGTTTATCGGTAGCGATTGCAGAATCGAATCCTCGGACGTGAGCGAGAGCATAATATTTGAGAAAACTTGTCTTTCCAAAGTTAAGCTTTGGAGGAGCATCGTCGACGATAGATGTGAGATTAGAAACATCCAGCTTACCGCGTCTATAATTGGAGGTAATGCAAAGATTCAGGGAGGATGAAAGCTCTAATATTAGATGGCTACGTCGACGAACCCTCTTGTCTCGGCGTTCCGCCCTACGTTGCTCCGTATCCGAGGTTCATCTATGGAATGCTGAGAAATGCGAAAATCAACGCACTTTACACGACGATCGATGCCTTCAGAGAAGACAGAACGCTGAGGGAAAAAGTTAGAGATTTTGACTTCCTTTTTATAATCGCTGGAATCGCTGTTCCAGGAAATTACATCGGAGGAAAGCCTTTGAGCAAAAAAGAACTCTTTTCCTTGAACTTGGCCAAGAGGAACATCTTGGTCGGTCCTATCTATCTCGAGCTGAGCAAAAAGGAGATCGCAGCTTTAGAGGACAGTGAAATCGAAGTTCTTAAATTCCCATTCGAAAAAGCCCTCTGCGAAACCCTTGCTTTGCAGTTCGAGTTTGAGAAATACCTTAAGGCAGGCGCAGAAGTTGTTTTACAGCATCCTCGGTTTCCCAACATTATTTGCGAGATAGAAACATATCGTGGCTGTTATTGGGCGAAGTGCTCTTTTTGCATAGAGAGATTCCAATCTCTGTCTTTTAGGGATCCTGATAACGTTGTTGGGGAAATAAAAGCGCTTTACAACGTTGGTGTCAGACACTTTCGCATAGGAAAGCAGACAGACTTCTTCTCCTATCTCGCGGACTTTAGCTTCGAAGTTCCAAAGCCAAATGCTGAGAAGCTCAAAAACTTTCACCGCGCTATCTGGGCTTCTTGTCCAAAGATAAAAACGCTTCACTTAGACAACGTTAATCCGAAGACGATCGCAGAGCACTGTGAAGAGGCTAAGGAAGTAATAAAGACCATTGCGATATATCAAACTCCAGGTAACGTCGCAGCCTTCGGCTTGGAGAGTGCGGACGAGAAGGTGATCAGAAAAAATGCTCTCTGCGCTACTGCAGAAGAGGTTATGACTGCGATAGAGCTCATCAACCGCTATGGTAAAGCTGTCGGCTACAATGGCTTACCTTTGTTTCTTCCGGGCATAAACTTCGTTATCGGACTTAAAGGAGAGACTAAGGAGACCTTTGAAAAGAACTTCGAGTTTTTGCAAGAAGTCATGAGCAGAAATCTCCTCCTGCGAAGAATAAACATAAGGCAAGTCAAGATATTTCCCGGGACACCAATGGAGAAGGAAGGATATTCAAGGCTTATGAGACACAAAAGATACTTCTACGCTTTCAAGAACCGGGTTAGGGAGGAAATAGACAACAAAATGCTGAGAAAAATTCTGCCAAAGGGTAGAAAGATAACAGACCTTCACGTTGAGATCGAGGGTAAAATAAGCTTCGCAAGACAAATCGCAACTTATCCAATCCTCGTAGGGCTTATTGGGAATTACAAAAAGGGTTCTTTTATCGATGCAAGGGTTGTAGACTACGGCTTTAGGAGTGTTACCGCAGTTGAAACGCCACTCAACGTGAACACAGCAACTCTCGAACAGCTTGAGGCACTGGTGGGGAATAAAGCTGTGGAAATCGTAAAAAAGAGACCGTTCAAAGATATCGATGAAGTAAGGGCGATAGTTGCAGATGCGGAAATCTTTTTTGTCGTTGCATAATAGCAACGAATTTGCTGAGTTTTGCGCAAATATCATTAAAACATAAATAAAAAATATTGCAAATCGAAAAAGCTATAAATGGGGAGATCGATGGCAAAGAAGGTGGTTTAATGAATCTCTTTGATAGAGTTCTTAACAGCGTGAATATATTTAAGAATAGAGATGTCTTGAGGCATAGCTACACTCCAGAAAACCTCCCTCACAGAGAAGAGCAGATAAAACAACTCGTCGAGCTTCTCTCTCCCCTCTTAAAAGGTGGAACGCCTTCAAACATTTTTATCTATGGTAAAAGTGGCACTGGGAAGACCGCAACCGTAAGGCTTGTGTTGAGGAATCTTGAAGAGGTAAGCAAAAAGCTAAACGCAAACATAGCGGTGCAATACATAAATTGTGAAATCGTAGACACTGCGTATCGAGTTCTTGCGACGCTTGCGAGGCGTCTTGGCAAAAACGTGCCGATGACAGGATGGCCAACGGATCAAGTTTACGAGGACGTTAAGAATACAATAGAGAGTAAAAATTTAAAGCTTTTAGTTGTGTTGGATGAGATCGACAAGCTCGTGAAAAGGGCTGAAGAAGCGCTTTACAGCTTGACGAGGATGAACTCGGAACTTGAAAACGCAAGGGTTTGCCTCGTCGGAATCTCGAACAACCTAAAGTTTAAGAGCTTCCTCGATGCGAGAATTTTGAGCTCTTTAAGCGAGGAAGAACTCGTTTTTCCACCCTATAACGCTGAGCAACTCGAAGACATTCTCAAGCAGAGGGCCGAGCTTGCATTCAACGAAGGAGTTCTCGAAGATGGCGTAATCCAGCTCTGTGCTGCGATCGCAGCACAAGAACATGGGGACGCGAGGAAGGCGTTGGATTTGTTACGAGTCAGTGCCGAGATTGCAGAAAGGGAGAGTGATTCCAAGATTAGGATAAAACACGTGAGGAAAGCGGTTAAGAAGATCGAAACGGATTACATGCTCGAGACAGTTCGCACTTTACCCTTGCAGACGAAGATTCTGCTCTACAGCATGACTTTGCTTGCGGAAAACAGGGAGAAGTTCACAACGGGTGAAGCTTACTGCGTTTACAAGAAACTGTGCTCGAAGATAAATCTTGAAGCCCTTACACAACGCAGAGTTAGCGATCTACTTTCCGAGCTCGATTCTCTTGGCGTTATAAACTCCATAGTGATCTCGAAGGGTAGATATGGAAGAACGAGAGAGATACGGATCGATTCGGACGTTGAAGCTCTGAAAAAAGCACTGGAGGAGGATTACAGGTTGGGTGAGCTGAAAAAATACGAAGAGGAGATGAAGAGAATCGCAAAGCTTGAAATCTTTGAGTTTTAGTTTTTTCAGATCTCTGCCGACACCTTTGTATGGATTTTTTAGTGCAATCGATGGTATGTGAAAATACTTGAAAAGGAAAAATGCCAGGAATACAATCCTCCTAGTGAACTTCTGCCAGAGCTCAAAGAAGAAAATCATGTTGAAGTTTTTGCAGTGCAATCAACTTTAAAAACAGATCTGAGATCTCCAACCGATGAATGTAGAGTTTCATGATCCAGAGAGGAGCCTGAAAAATTTCATTAGGGAGGGAATTTTCTCCCAAATAACTTATTCGTTACTCACGGCAACAATAGTAAGCTCTTATCTTGTTGTTGTCGGTGCAAATTCCTTCACGATTGGAGTATTGGTTGCAATACCCCACATGACTACACTCACTCAGATAATCTCGGCAAAGTTCATTGAGAAGAGGAGCAGAAAGAAGGTAGCGGTCTTTGCGAGCTTCGTAGCCAAGAACTCGCTTTTAGCAATTGCAGTTGCATCTTTAATAAACGGACCATATGAGATATTGGCGTTCGCATTGTTTTATCTGATCTTCAACGTCTGCGAAGATCTGTTGACAGTAACTTGGAGCTCTTGGACTCGTGATCTCTTTTTTCGACGCAAAACTTGGCGAGAGACTATCTAAAAGATTGGCTTATGGAAAAATAGCTGCAATACCCTTCCTAGCATCCCAGATCTGGCTTTTTGAAAAGCTCGACAAATCTGCTTTTTCGATCCTGTTTTTTTTGGCTTTTCTTTCAGGAATTGCGAGTGTTTACTTTCTAAGGAAAGTCGAAGACGTTAAGTCGAAAAGAATAAGCGAACCCAGTCTAATATTGCCATTCAAGCACAGCAACTTCCTAAAGTGGTCGCTCTTGAACTCGGGATTTTGCTTTTCGCTGAGCGCCTCACGTACGTTCTTTGCAGTCTACGTTCTGCACGTTCTTGGATATCCGATCTGGCTTGTTCTCGCCCTTGCGTTTGTAGCTCATCTGTCTTCGGTTTACTCGCTTAGATTCGCTGGAGCGATATCGGATAGATTTGGGAATAAACCTCTTCTTGCGATCTCGGTAGCGTTTTTTGATCTCTCGATAATCCTTTTCATCCTTTCCAACTTTAACGCATCTTTTGGCATACTCTTGTTCGCATACATTTTGCACGGCTTCTACACCTATGCACCGAACATAGCTTTTATGAACGCAGTCGCGGACATGACGCTCAGGAAGCATTCTGCTCCATTTTATGCAATCGGTAACTGGATGCAAGACATCTTTTCGGCATTAGGTAGCATTTTCGGTGGAATTCTACTCGTAAACCTCGCATTTCTCGGAGAGAAGTCGTATATAGTGCTCTTTCTATTCTCTTTCACAACTTCCCTACTCCTAATTCCACTGCTCAGATTTTACGACGAGTTCGGTCAGTCTACAAGTAAAGCGCTCATAAACATGCCAAGACTCTTCTTTGAAGACTTAGGAAAGATATACAGAGAGCTGAAACACTTTTTTGTATCGAGAATTAAAAGTAAGGAAAGCGAGCTTTGAGATTTTAAGGCTTTACTATCCTGTTTTTCAGCACACCAATCCCCTCGATCTCAAGCTCTACAACGTCTCCAGGACTCAAAAATCTACCCAAATGTAGCCCGCAACCTTTTCCCGGTGTGCCCGAAAGCAAAAACGTGCCTGGGTAGAGAGTCTGGTCCATAGAGAGATGCGAGATGAGGTCTGGGATTTTCCAATACATGTCCTTCGTGTTCGCCTCCGACCATGTTTCGCCATTGACTCTTGCGAACATCTTCAGATTGTGCGGATCTTTTATCTCGTCTTTTGTCACGATCCAAGGACCCATCGGCGTTGCAGTGTCGAAGTCCTTGCTCTTCAGCGGTCCTAGGGGCATAGCCCTTAGCTCGATGAATTCTGTGTCCCTCGCGCTCACGTCGTTGGCTATTGTGTATCCGAAGACGTAGTCCATGGCCTCCTCTTTGGGAACATTCTTGGCTTTCTTTCCAATGCAAATCGCAAACTCCAGCTCATAATCTAATATCTGCGAATAGCTCGGCCATAAAACGTCTTCTCCGTGCCCTATGACTGAGAACGGGTTCATTTTGTAACCAACTGGCATCTGATACCATTCGTCTGGGACTTTTAACCCGAGTTTTTCAAAGGACATTTTCACATGCTCTTCGAAGGTCGAGAAGTCCACCATTAGCCTCGGAACTGGGATCGGAGCTTTTAGCTTCACTTTGCTTAACTCGTAGACGACTCTTTTTCCCGAAATCCTAAGCTCTTTTCCTTTTTCGATTTTCTCAAGCACAAACTCGTACGCTTTCCTAGCTTCGCTCATCGCTAAATCGCCTTTGTCAAGGAATTCGAGCATATTCGGCGGAATCAACGCTTTTGCAGTTTTAAGCGGCCTCGTTTCGCCCTTAGCATCTTTTAGGTAGGAAGCATAGGCCAGGGTTAGATCTACGATTTTGTCGAAGGCGACGAAACCTATTCTCTCTTCATTTCCAATTTCGAAGGTTGCGAGCTTCATTTCCAATCCCTCATAAGTCTTACGATCTCGAAGAGATTTATCTCGTGAGAGCTTAACTCCGCATAAGCTCTCGCAAGGTTTGCCACAATCCTTTCTTTCTCGTTCCAGTTTTTGAACCTTCCTAGTTCAAGATCTCTGATCGCCTCATGGAAGCTCATACCTTTCTCGATTCCCAGCTTTGCTTCATTGTAAACGAACTCTAAATACTCGATTGCCTCTCTTACTTCGTCCTTTGTTGCGACATTTCCGTGCCCAGGAACGTAGATTTCTGCATCGAGATTTAGAAGCTCTTTTAGAGCTTTTATGTTTCCCAAAACGCTACCCATTAGGACAAACGGCGTGCACGGCTTTGCAAATAGCAAATCCCCGCAAAAAACGATCTTTCTTTCTGGTATGTAAACATAAGCATCTCCGCTCGTATGTGCAACTCCGGGATGGATCAATCGAATCTCCAAGTTTTCGGCGTGTATTTTTACTTCCGTTGAGAAAGTCACGTCTTGTGGTGTGACCTTCGCACCGCTAAAGTCGAACTCTGGAAAAATGCTTTTGAAAACCTCAGGATTCGCCATAATCGTGTCTTTTCTGCAGTTCTCATGGCAAATCGAAGTTGCGTTAAATAGATGGTTCGTCCATACGTGATCTCCATGTCCGTGTGTATTCACAAGAATTTTGATCTGCGATCTGGTGACTTCCCTAAACTTTGAAAGCATAATCTTTGCCCTTTCTTCGTTTACAACACTGTCGATGGCGATTGAGAACTCTTTTGTCGTGATCAGACCTGTGTTGTTTACAAACCATTCTCCCCTTCCTTGGACGTATGCAAAAATACCATCCGAGATCTCTTCGAGCTTCGAGTGCATGTTTTGAATATCTCAAAAATATTTTAAAGTTTTACTCAAAGGCTCAGTAGGGAAAGAACTCGAAGTAATCTGTATCGAAGTTCTCGATCTTTCCGAGTTCGCTTAGCTTGAGCAGTTCGCTGTCGATGGGGATTTGTGTTATGAAATCGAGCCTATATTTGCGGTAAAGAATCTCTGCCTTACCTTTTCCGAAAACGAAGCTTTTCTCACCGCATTTTGGGCAGATAAAGTAGCTCATGTTCTCTACGATTCCAAGAACTGCTGATTTCAGTTCCTCAGCCATCTTTATTGACTTTTCCACTATCGCCACCGCAAGATCTTGGGGAGTCGTTACCACGAGTATTCCGTTTGGCTTTACGTCCTGAAGGATCGTTAGAGGTGCATCTCCTGTTCCCGGAGGAAGATCGATGATTAGGTAGTCAAGCTCGTCCCAGTTCGCTCTGCCTAAGAGTTCTCTTATCATTCCCGCTATCAATGGGCCACGCCAAATCACCGGAGCGTCAGGCGACGGTAAAAGGCTTTGGATTGAAACGACCTTTATGCCGTACTTAGTGCTCAAAACTGGCTCGAGCTTGTCACCAACTACGCTAAGCCTACTTTTTTCGAGGGAAAAGAGCTTTGGAATGCTTGGACCAAGAAAATCCGCGTCGAAGATTCCGACTTTTTTTCCTTTCTTTGCATAGTGAACCGCAAGCAAAGCCGAGACCGTTGACTTCCCCACACCACCTTTTCCGCTCATCACTGCTATTTTGAACTTCACTTTCTGCAAATTCCTTGAGAGTTCTTCGTCGCTTATCCTCTGCATGCGTTTGAGTTTGCTTTAGGCAGTTAAGTTTTTGTCTTTTAGAGCCCGAGTTTGTCTAAGAGTTCCTCGAACTTATCATCATCATGAGGATCGCGCATGATTCTCGCCGATTCCGGTGATATATAACTCTTTCTTTTTTTCTCTCATGGTAAGCGAAAGTGACAAAGGTTTCGTTATCAGCGAAAAGGTAGAGACTCCTTAACTTGGCTAAAAATGGAAAGGTTAAATTTTTGAAAAACTAAATCGTAATATGAAGCTTTATGAGTTCCAAGCGAAGCAGATATTTGCTCGCTATGGAATAAAAATTCCGAGAGGTGAAGTTGCGGAGAAGATCGAAGACGTCGCAAAGATTGCAGAAAAACTTGGTGGAAAAGCTGTTTTGAAAGCCCAGGTACTCGTTGGGGGAAGAGGGAAGGCTGGGGGGATAAGGAAAGTTGAAAGCGTGGCTCAGGCGATTGAAGTTGCGAAGGAGATGTTCGGAAAAAGCATCAGGGGAGAAAAGATTACCAAGGTTTATGTGGAGGAGCTAAGCGATGTGAAAAAGGAGCTTTATCTAAGCATTGCGCTCGACAGGGTCGAGAAGTGTTTTTCTCTTATTTATAGTCCTGAGGGTGGTGTGGACATTGAAGAAATTGCTGTAAAATCTCCGGAGAAGATTTTCAAAGTCAAGATAGATCCGAGGTGGGGTCTTTGGGATTACCAAATAAGAAAACTGTTGAGTGAAGCGAAAGTTCCGCAAGAGCTTTGGAGAGAGATGACAACGATCGTAAAAGCGATTTACAGAATATTCGTTGAGAACGAAGCAGAGCTCGTGGAGATAAATCCTTTGGCAGTTACTTCGCAAGGCTTAATTGCGCTCGATGCAAAGATCGTAATTGACGACAACGCACTCTTCCGCCACAAAGACCTTGAATCTATGCGAACTTTTTCTGAAGGGCTTGAAGGAATCGCTGAAAGGGAGGGCATGAACTATGTTAAACTCGACGGGAACATTGGCGTGATTGCGAACGGCGCTGGAATGGCGATGGCAACAATGGATCTAATTTATCTCGTGGGCGGAAAACCGGCGAACTTCCTCGATATCGGCGGAGGTGCGGGTGCTGAGCTCACTAAGAAGGCTCTTGAGATCTTGAGCAAAGACAAAGATGTAAAAGTCATCTTTATGAACGTCTTCGGTGGTATAACGAGGTGCGACGAGGTTGCTAGAGGAATCGTAAAAGCTTTCAAAGAGCTAAAAATCGAAGTCCCCCTTGTCTTGAGACTCTCGGGAACGAACGAGGAAGAGGGGAGAAAAATAATCGCAGAAAATCTAAAGAATGTTGAAATCGTTGAGACAATGGAGGAAGGTGCGAAAAGAGCGGTGGAGGTGGCGAAGTGTCGATAATTGTAGATGAAAAAACCAAAGCAGTAGTTCAGGGGATCACAGGAAGCCAAGGCAGATTCCATACGGAGAGAATGCTGAGATACGGAACGAAGATTATCTGCGGAGTTACGCCTGGAAAAGGAAACAGCGAAGTCCTTGGGGTTCCGGTTTTTGACACTGTGAGCGAAGCAGTTAAGCTCGGAGCTAATGCGAGTGTTATCTTCGTTCCCGCACCATTTGCTGCGGATGCGATAATCGAAGCGATCGATGCTGGGATCAAGGTTGTGGTGTGCATAACCGAGGGAATTCCAGTGCATGACGAGCTCAAAGCTTATCTCAAAGCTAAAGAGGCAAAAGCATTTCTAATCGGTCCAAACTGTCCGGGAATAATCTCTCCAGGAAAGTGCCACCTCGGAATAATGCCTACACACGTCTTCGCGGAAGGGAACGTTGGAATCGTTTCTAGGAGCGGAACGCTGACCTATCAGATAGCACAAAACTTAACAAAGCTCGGTGTGGGGCAGTCAACCGTTTTAGGCATCGGTGGAGACAGGATCGTAGGGCTGAGCTTCGTTGAAGTCTTGGAGATGTTTGAAAGGGACAAAGAAACCGATGCCGTTGTTTTAATCGGGGAAATTGGCGGAAGAGACGAAGAAAGGGCTGCAGAGTTCATAAAGAAGGATATGAGCAAACCTGTCGTTGCCTACGTTGCCGGGATAACTGCGCCACCAGGGAAAAGAATGGGGCATGCGGGAGCAATCATAGAAGGCGGAATTGGAAGTGCAGAAAGCAAGATAAAGGCTTTGAGCGAAGCAGGAGCGAAAGTCGGAAAAACTCCAAGAGAAGTTGCGGAAATTGTTGCGAAAGTTGCAAAGCGATGAGGTTAGACGTTTTGCTCGTGAAAAGGGGATACTTCAAGTCACGCAGTAGGGCAAAGATTGCGATAGACCGAGGACTCGTTGTCGTGAACGGAAAGGTTGCGAGAAAAGCTTCAATGGAAGTGGGCTCTGATGCGGAGATCGTAGTCCTCGATGACAAGCCTGCTGGTTACTGGAAGCTCAAGGATCTTGATGAGAAATTCAAAATTTTTGAAGGAGGCGAAGTAGTTTTGGATTTAGGGAGTTCTGCAGGCGGATTTTTGCTCTATGCAAGCGAAAAAGCGAGGTTCGTTTACGGCATAGAGTTCAGCAGAGAATTCGAGAACGAGCTTAGAAAGATCGAGAAAGAAAGGAAAAACGTGAAGGTGTTCATTGACAACGTTTTCAGCTTCGATATCGAGAAAATAGAGCCTTTAGATGTTATTTTGAATGATTTAACCCTCGAGTTTGAATCTTCGATGCTGGCTTTGAGGAGGTTCATTCCTAAGCTGAAAAGGGATGGCAAGATTTTGTTCGTGTGCAAAAATTGCAAAGCCAAGTTCAGGGATTTTGAGATCCTTGGCTTTGAAGTTGCAAAGAAGAAGAAAGAGAGCTATTACCTCCTAAGACCAAAATGGGAAAATTTATTTAGTATCCCTGCAACTGATCTCGGGTGAAATTATGAAGAAAATTGCAGTTCTTGGCGCGGGGACAATGGGTCATGGCATCGCACAAGTTTGCGCAACCGCTGGCTTTGGGGTTGTGGTAAGAGACATAAAGCAGGAGTTTCTTGACAAAGCAAAGGATGCAATAGCGAAAAATCTTTCCAAGGCAGTCTCGAAGGGAAAGATGAGCGAAGACAAGGCAAAGGAGATTCTTGGGAAAACAAAGTTTACCCTATCGATCGAGGAAGCAGTGAAAGATGCGGATCTCGTAATCGAAGCAGTTCCCGAGATAATGGATCTGAAGAAGCAAGTCTTTGCAGAAGTGCAGAAGTTTGCAAAGCCCGAGTGCATTTTCGCAAGCAACACATCTGGATTGAGTATAACTGAGCTTGGAAACTCAACCGACAGACCCGAGAAATTCGTTGGATTGCACTTCTTCAACCCACCAGTTGTGATGCAACTCGTTGAAGTTATCAAGGGGGAAAAGACGAGTGAAGAGACGATTGCAAAAGCAGTTGACTTCGTGAAGAAGATCGGAAAGGTTCCGGTGGTTGTGAAGAAAGACGTTGCTGGATTTATCGTGAACAGAATTCTCGTTTCCTATCTGACGCTTGCAATCGACGATGTAGACAAAGGGGTTGCGAAACCCGAGCAGATTGACAGCGTTTTTACAACAAAATACGCATTCCCAATGGGTCCAATTGAGCTCTCGGACTTCGTTGGACTCGACATCCTTTACTTCGCTGGACAGCAGTGGGGGCTTGTGCCACTTTCGGAGACCTTAAAGAAGAAGTTTGAAGCGAAGGAGCTTGGAATGAAGACTGGTAAAGGCTTCTACGACTGGAGTGCCGGAAGACCAAAGATTTCAAAAGCTGAAGGCTACGACGAGCTTCGATTAATTGCGCCGATGGTAAACATCGCTGCAGAGTTAATCGAGCTCGGAGTCGCGGATGCAAAGGAAATCGACACAGCGATGAAGCTCGGAACAAACATGCCAAAAGGGGTTTGTGAGCTCGGCGATGAAATAGGCTTGGATGTGATTCTTGCAAAACTTGAGCAACTATACAAGGAAAAGGGCTACGAAATTCTGAAACCGAGGGAGTTGCTTAAGAAAATGGTTGCAGAGGGCAAATTAGGGATCAGAGTAGGGAAAGGGTTCTACGACTACGCAAAGATCGTTTACAAGAACATAGAGGTGCAGAAAGAAGGATACATAGCGAAGCTGATACTAAACAGACCCCAAAAATTGAACGCAATGGACTTCGCAACGCTTGAGGAGATCTCGAACGCTTTGAAGGAGCTCGAAAAAGATGAAGAGGTTCGGGTTCTTATAATAACAGGTGCAGGAGACAAAGCCTTCTCTGCCGGCTTTGATCTGCAAACCGCAACCGAGTTAACACCTGCAAAGGCTGTTGAGATCTCGATGAAGGGCAATGAAGTTTTCTCGCAATTGGAGCGATTCCCCAAGCCAACGATTGCAGCGATCAATGGTTATGCGTTTGGCGGTGGATGTGAACTTGCGTTGGCGTGTGACTTTAGAATAATGAAGCGAGGAGCAAAGATTGGATTGACTGAGCTTAGCTTGGCTTTGATTCCGGGATGGGGAGGAACGCAGAGACTGCCGAAGATCGTGGGCGTCGCGAAGGCAAAAGAGATGATAATGCTCGCAAAGCGCATCGATGCGGATGAAGCGGAGAAAATAGGGCTTGCTAAGGCTGTTGATCCAGACAAATTCGAAAGCGAGGTTATGAGCCTTGCGAAGCAGTTGTCTGAGATGCCACCGATAAGCTTGAAAGCTGCGAAGTTTGCGATAAACTTTGGCTATGAATTACCAACGGATGTTGGCAAAGTGATCGAAGTACTTGCTTTTGGGCTTGCAACTTCAACGCAGGACGTTATCGAGGGAATTTCTGCTTTCTTCCAGCGTAGAAAACCAGAGTTCAAGGGTAAGTAATCTCAATTTTTTTGATCATGATAGAACTTGTCGATGTCCATAAAGTTTACAGAACGCAGTTCTACGAAGTTTACGCATTAAACGGAGTTACGATGAAGATCGGGAGTGGAGAATTCGTCGCAATAATGGGTCCGTCGGGCAGTGGGAAGAGCACATTGCTCCATTTGATTGGTTGTCTCGACAAGCCAACGAAGGGAGAAGTTGTGATAAACGGCGTCCAAACTTCAAAGCTCAGCGACAACGAGCTTACGAAGCTAAGAAGGGATGCAATAGGGTTTATCTTCCAGCAATACAACCTTGTACCAACGCTTACCGCAGTGGAGAACGTTGAGCTACCGATGATCTTCAAGGGTGTTCCGAAGGAAGAAAGGCGAAAAAAGGCTCTCAAACTTTTAAGCCAGGTGGGGATCGAAGAGATTGCCAACAGAAAGCCAAACGAGATTAGCGGTGGACAACAGCAGAGAGTTGCGATTGCAAGGGCGATGGCCAACGATCCCAAAATACTGCTCTGCGATGAGCCCACGGGAAACTTGGACTCAAAGACCGGAAGGCAAGTCATGGAGATAATAAAGAGGTTGAACGAGGAAAAAAACGTGACAGTCGTGCTCGTAACCCACGATCTGTCGCTTGCGGATTACGCAGACAGAATTGTGCGGATAAGGGATGGGAGAGTTGATTTGAGCAGCTAACTAGTCGTGTCTTTACAGGAAGGGAAAGAACTTTAAATAGTGTTGCAGAAAATTCACTATGCTCGTAAACTACGCAACGAAGATCCTCGATTCATTTGAAACGCTAAAAAAACTCCTCGAAAACGAAAATGGTAGTCTTGTGATCTACGATGACCCGCTAAAGGTAGTTATAAGGCGAGAGAGAATCGAGTTCTACGTTGGCGGGGAGTTCCACGGGTTTGTGGACAGAAGTTCGGCAAAGCTAAGCGATCTCGTAAGCGTGGAAGCGGAAATGTGGCTTAAGGCTTTGGCGAATTTGCACTTCAAGAGATTCAGCCTGAAGAAGTGATATGGAGTTCCCACCTTTTCGCCCACCGAGCGAGGCTTTCAGTTACTTGATTCGAGTCGTTCGAGGTTGCAATTGGAACAGATGCGCATTTTGTTCGATGTATAAAAGTGTTAAATTCGAGCAGAGACCGAAAGAAGAGATACTGAGAGACATCGACGAAATTCCGAAAGTATTTCCGAGATCGAAATCAGCCTTTCTCGGTGATTCAAATCCTTTGATCCACAAGGACATCGTAGAGATCGTTCGATATCTGAAAACCAAAAGACCCGAGGTTGAAAGGATAACAGCGTATGCAAGAATTAAAACGATTGCGAACATGCCGGAAGAGAAGCTCAGGGAGCTGAAATCTGCCGGGCTCACGAGGCTGCACATGGGACTTGAGAGCGGTGATGATGAAGTCTTGAAAAGGGTTAGTAAAGGAATCACGGCGAAAGATGCGATCGAAGCCGGAAAAAAGGCTGGAAAGTTCTTTGAAACTACTTACTACGTGATCACAGGTCTTGGGGGTGTTGAAAGGAGCAAAGAACATGTGGAGAAAACTGCTAAGGTGATAAACGAAGTTAAGCCAACGTTTGTTAGGGTTAGGAATCTCACAATAACGAATCCAGAGATGCGGGGAATTTTGGAGCCTTTGAATGCTGAACAGCAGCTTGAAGAACTGCGAAACCTCGTTTTGGGGATAAAAGTCGACACTTACTTCACATGCGACCACGTTTCCAATTACATTTTCACAGATCGTGGTGTGGTCTTTACAGGAGTCCATGGAAGACTTCCTGAAGAGAGGGAGGAGATGCTAAGGCTCATCGAAGACACACTCGAAACCATAAAAGCTCTTAGAAAAGGTGGTGTGAAGATTTTGACCAGCGACGACATGTTTAGACTTGGCTTAACAACACTGTAGCAAAGTGACAATTTAAGTAAAGATAATGCTAAACTTGAGCAAGAACGCAAGCTTAAAATAGTTGAGCGTTTAAAAATCTTAACTGTGAAAGCGTTGATGAAAGGCGAAGAGCTCATAGCCGAACTTGTCTCGAGAGTTGCGGGAGAAATTGGAGCAATTCTTTATTCCCTTGGCATAAAAAACGAGTTCACAGACGATCAGTTGGCCCTCGAGCTTGGCATCGAGATCAACGAGATAAGAAGAGCTTTGTTCGCAATGTATGAAATTGGTCTTGCCGAATACAGGAGGAAAAAAGATGACGAGACTGGATGGATGGAATACTACTGGAAGATAAGATACGACAAAGCGAAGTTAGTGCTTCGTAGAGAACTTGAAAAAACGAAGGAGAAGCTCAAGAAAAAGCTCGAAAACGAGAGCGAAGCTATTTACTACATTTGCCCAAACATGTGCGTAAAAGTTAGTTACGATGATGCGATTGCGATGAACTTCCTATGCCCCAAATGCGGATCGAGAATCGAGTACTTAGACAGCAGCTGTGCGATCGAGAAGATCAAGGAGGAGATTGAGAACATCGATAAAATTTTAGCAACTCTTTGAACACTGTCTGAGTATTTCTTCTCTTATCTTTCTTCCGGCAACTATACTTTTATCGAGCAACTCTTCGAATAGAGCTTCACTTAGCAAGTAATCTCCGCTTTTCTGGATCGCAACTATTTCGTCGTTTTTGTTGACACTTATCGTGATCGTCCTCTCGCCCACGCTCATTTCGTCTCTCGAAGGATCGATCAGAAACTTGTCGCCTACGATTAGTGAAGTGACGCTCACAGGAACATCGTTCACGGGTAAATCAAAGTCTTCACCAGCTCCAAATCTGCTCGCTGGGACCTTAGTGTTCATGAGGGCGCAGATCGAAGCTATCGCCGAAGCGTCGAGCAAATTTCCATCGTCGTCAAGCGCATGGATGTCGACAAAGACTATCCAAACCTTCTTACCCTCTTCAATGCAGAGCTTTGAGAGATCAACAGCTTCGCTTTCCCTTATTCCACGATCAACGACCCTTGCAAGTTCTATGGAATTCTCATCTGGTGGTCCTGGCTCGAAAGTTGGCGAAGCTAAGGGAACGAGTTCGGCATTTACAATTATTACCCCCTTGTCTGGTGTGTCTGGAAATGGCTCTCCTGGTTGCATCTTTATTCCGACAACGACCTGCGTATTCCCGAGTCTGACAAGCGCAGATCCTTCTGCCTTATCGATTACTCCTGTTTTGATCTCGATCCTTCTGAACTCATCGACCTTCCTGCCATCGATTCTCTCTCCTTCTTTGAGCTTTGAGAGAACGTAGTCTTTCTTAACCTCAGAAAGCACGTCCTCACTCATTTTCTTCCTCCTCTAAGAACTTCTTCATTATCGCCTCTCTTTGGAGCTTGTATATCTCCATTGCCCCTTTCTTTGCGAGCTTTATTGCTTCTTTTATCTCTTCTTTGCTCATTCTGCCATCCATCTGGAGCAAGGCTATCGACTCTATTTTACCCCCCCGGATGAGGAACGCAAAGGGCATGTCCGCTTCGCCAAAGTTATCTTCTTCCTTCATTGGATCAAGCACCAACGTTCCTTCGACTTTTGCAACTGCTACCGAGGTTAGGATCCCCTTCATTGGAATTCCCGCATCAACTAAAGCGACGCTCGCAGCGTTGATACACGCAGTTCTACTTCCAGCATCGGCTTGAAGAACTTCTACAAATATGTCTATGACACTCCTTGGAAATAGCTCCTTCATTATAACAGCTTCAAAAGCCTCCTTGCTAACCTTTGAGATCTCAACGCTCCTTCTGTCTGGTCCCGGGCGTTTACGCTCTTCAACGCTGAATGGAGCCATGTTGTAGCGGTATCTTATCACAGCTTTCACCGGATCTTGGATGTGTCTCGGATGCGCTTCTCTTGGTCCGTAAACTGCCGCGACAACTTTGTTCTTGCCCATTTCTAAGTAGCAAGAGCCATCCGCTCTTTTCAGGAAGTCAGCCTCGATCTTTATCGGTCTAAGCTCGTCTGCTTTTCTACCGTCGAGCCTCTTACCATCGACTATGAGCCTTTCAGGTTTGAGCATTTTTCCTCCTCCTTATGAATTCTGCAACCCTATCCGTTAAACCCTCGGTATGCGCTTCTTCTTCGATCAAGTAAATAACCTCTTCTGCGAGTGAAACCTTTTTTCTATCGCCGTTGAGCCATATCAGCCCGTTTTGACCCACGACTATTTGAACGTCAAGTTCACTCTTTATGAGCTTAATCATGCTCCCCTTTTTTCCTATAACCCTCGGAACCCTTGCAGGGTTTATTGCGACGATCCTTCCAAACCTTATTGCTCTACAGGTCTTGTCTTTCATCGTAACCGTTACTCTCATCCTCGGATCTATGTTCACGACTTTCGCTATCACTGCATCGCCCATGTCAAGCACATCGTTGATCTTTTTTCCCGGCTTAGTTTCTGGGTTTTCTAGCATCGGTAAAAAAGCTTGGTACGGGGAGTTTATGTCTAAAGTCCAGCCATTTGCAGACACCTCTCTGACTATACCTATTATCGTGTCCCCAACCGATGGCACATACTTGCCCTTCAGCGGTATTACCCTGATTGAGTTATCAGTCTCATCAAAAAGTCCGAGGATTTTGGCGTAAACTTTGTCTCCCTCGACATAGGTGCCGTAGCCAGCGACTTTCGGATTGCTTGAGAGAAAATCCCCAGGAAGAACGATGCGCCTCATCCTACTCTCCTCAAGATTTTCGTCAAAGCCTCACCTTTTGTTGTCCTGCCAAGCAAGTCCATTAAGTCACCATACATTCCTGCAGGAATCTTCATGACACAGATCCAGCTCCCGTCTTTTTGCCACTCCTCTTTTGTTACACCGCCGAAGTTGTAAAGCGCGGAAATAGCCTTTCCAACGTATTCTGCTGGGATTTTTATCGCAATCTCTATCTCTTCGAACTTAAGCGGGAGAATTGGTTTCAGAGCCTTGACTATATCCTTTATCTGTGCTTCGACAGATTTGAAGATATCTATGTGCACCCTTGCCTCTTCGAGAGCCCTTTCGATTCTGGCAGGTGGATGAGGTGTGCCCGTTCTCGGATCTATTGCGTTTTTGCTTATAAACGTGATTATTTGCCTCTTCTTCGCTTCGAGCATTTCTTTTCTCTGCTCTGCTGTGATCTGGACTTCCCCTTCGAGAATTATCTTCTTCGCTATCTCACGTATATCTGTGGTGCCAAAGTTCTTCTGCAACTCCTCAGCGGGAACTCTTTCTCCCTTCTTTGCGTTCTTGAAAACCTCTTCGACAGCCAAAAGGTCGTCGAAGTTCACATCTTTTCCTTCCTTCAGATCCCTTGCAAGGTAGGGATCGACTAAGATCTCAAAATCGGTTCCGCCTTTTCGAAGTTTTGCGATTACGGCTTTCTCAAGGGATACCATACTACTTCTTTAGCTCTGCCCGTATCCTTTCGTTCGCCTTCTCGACAAAACTCCTTAGCTCCTCAACGCTCATTTCCTTGTAGACTTTCTCAGCGGTTTTGACGTATCCCACTTCGACGTTCTCAGCCTGAATTTCGCTCTCGATGCTCTTTCCCATTGCAACCAGTGCTAAGATCAAAGCTTCCTCGAAGCTCATGTTGTCGCGATACTCTTTTTCGAAGAACTCCATCACCGCACTTCTTCCCATACCTATGGCTGTCGCTTTGTATTCAAGTAATGCACCACTTGGGTCTGTCTCGTAGAGTTTTGGAACCGCATCCACACCAGCGATGAGCAACGAAACGCCAAATGGACGAACTCCGCCAAATTGTGTGAACTGCTGTTTGAAATCACAAATCCTTTTTGCGAGCTCCTTGACCGTTATTGGCTCCTCGAACGTTAGCCTGTTTATCTGCGCTTCAATCCTTGCACGCTCAATGAGAACTCTCGCGTCCGCAACTAATCCAGATGTTGCAGCGCATATGTGCTCGTCGATCTTGTAGATCTTTTCTATGGTATCCGCTTCGAGCAGTCTGGAGCCAACTCTTTTGTCCGCAACTAGGATTACTCCTTCTTTGACCTTTATCCCTATGGCAGTTGCCCCTCTTTTGACGGCTTCTCTCGCATATTCTACTTGGAACAACCTTCCATCAGGGCTGAAAACCGTAATAGCCCTGTCGTAACCCATTTGAGGGAGATTCACGATACCACCTCCAACCTCTTTCTGCACTTTTTGATCGTTCCGCTAATTCCGAGCGTTATTAAAGCCACGTCCATTTCTCCGAGCTTGTCTATGAGCGTCATAGCAATCATAACTTTTTTGAGGGCTTCGAGTTTGCACGAAATTATTCCCTTATTTCCATCAAATTCTTCAAGCTTCACTCCAGCGTCCAATGCTTCGACTTCTCCGAACAGCGAGATCAGATTTTTCATCATCGCATCCCAGAGTATCTTTTCACTTACGCTACCTTCAGCTATAATCCTGAAGGCAATATATCTTTTTCTACTCATCATCGAGGGTGGTAACTTCATAACAAATTCTTACTCTGCAACTCCGAGAATTTCCCTGAAAGCTCTTAGAACTGTTTCGATCTCTTCTTTGCTTAACCCATAAGTCGAAAGCTTGAAATTCCTCGTAAGTCCGGGCTTTATTCCGTGAATTCTTCGTTTCTTAAGCTCCTTGTATAGGAAAAATCTGCCCTCCTTGGACTTCTTCGACAACTCGTAGAGATTTTCTGCATGGAAAAACATGAGGTCGTGGTTGTGCGGTTTCTCGCCGAGCTGGATTATTCCGATTTCCTCCATCTTAGCGGAGAAGTATCGAGCCTTCTCGACTTCTTCATTCCATCTCTTCACTCTTTCCCTAACAGCTGGAAACGAGGCGATCATGGTTATGATGCTCGCGCCTCTTGCAGTGCAACCCAGAAGCTCGATCTCTTTGTTCTTATACTTCGAGGACTTTCTTAGAACAACGTCCTCCCATTCAGAAGTCATACCAAGAACGCCGATCGGCCCAGACGAAGCCATCGACTTATGCCCGCTACCGACGATGAAGTCAGCGCCAATTTCTTTGAGCTTTATTGGCATTCTTCCAATCGCATACGCTGCATTAACGAGCAAAGGAACATCGTAGTCTTTGCAGATCTTCGCAATCTTCTTTACATCCGGTAAATTTCCGTAGTTACCATCAGGATACGTTATCAAGGCAAGCGCAATTTCTCCACTCTTTTTTGTCTCTTCTATTGTTTCCGCAAACTTCTCCGGGAGTATTTTGAACTCTGGATATCCCGTGTTCGGGACTTCTGCGATGTTTAGCTTAGCCCTTTCAGCAGCGACGTAACTTGAGTAGTGTGCGTTTGCATCCATCACAATCCATGCATCATCCTTGGCTAAAGAGTGCATAACAATGAACTTCGCCTCCCTTGCGCCCGTCGTAACTCTTGCGACGTCGCAACCGATGAACTCTGGCAAAGTTCTGTGAACAAAGTCGTAGATCGGTGGCGTTTTTATTAACTCGAGTCTTCCAGCTGTACAGAAATCACAAACACTGTAACCGTCACCCCATTCCATCAACGCTCTTTTCGCTTCTTCGGTCAGTTTTCCACCAGTCTGAAGTGGGTCGATGTTAATGAAATCCTTTGTCTGTCTTTCAAGCATGGTACAATAGCTTCGGACATAAAGAAATTACTTTCCATAGGAATACCTGAGCACGAGTTCTCCTTTTGCATTCATAAGGAAAAGAGTATCGCCGTCGTTGTTCCAAATAGCCATACAAGTTGCATTTCTGCACCAGTAAAGCTCCCTTTCGTTGTTTTCACCACATCCAGAGTAAATAGTTACGCTTCTTTCGCCTTCGAGGATGAACTCCGGAAATACGAAGACGTTCTTAGATTCGTCGCTTATGCTCCAAAAAGTTAGATTGCACGCAAATCGACAGAAGTTTTTGAGCACGACGAATTCGCCGTTTGGATTTTTGCAGTCGTCGCCTTCAGCATTCCATTGTAAATACGCAACTTGGATGCACTTATTGCAATCCCAAGCTTCGCTCCACACTCCGAGCTTCAGCGATCTCGCTACATCTTCCGCTTTTCTAAAATCGTTCTCGTATTTCAGCTTCTCTACTATGTAAGCGTATGCAAGTCCCTCTTTTACCATTACGAGGTTCACAAATGTTCCGTTTACGTAAACATATCTCAAAAGTCTCCCATAATTGTCACGATCTCTTGCATCTCTCTCTCCATTAAAACTTCTTTGCCTTTTACAAGCTCTTCCAATCTATTTTTCGCATCTTCGTAGAATCTCTGGCCTTTTTCGGGAGCGTTTATTCCAAGAAGACGAACAAGTTCACCGTTTTCGAGTCTTATCGTATCCCCATCCACGACTTCGACGACAAAAGCTCTTTGATGACTTTGAGCGCAAAGCAAAAAAAGCGAAATAAGAAATACGAGTCCAACGAGACTGCGCATCACAATTCCTCCTCTATAAAATCTTTTTTTAGAAACTCTCTGAGAAACACCGTCCCATAGCAACCTGCGGGAAGGTAGAATTCGAAAACACAATTTTCGAATCTGAGATCTGTTATTTTCAGCGGAATCTCTGCGCTTCTGTAAGAACCGCTTGAAGAAAACTCCTTGTGTTCTGTTTTGAAGCTCGAAACATCGAGGTTGTCCTCTGCCAAAAACTCTTTTGCAACTTTGCACCAGCCCTCGAGCTGTGTTTCGTATCCTACCAGCGGGAGAGCTAGGGTTGCGTAACCCTCGTTGATCAGAAACTCAACTCGTTTCTTGTTAACCCCAACCCTACTGAAATCCGTGAAGCTCGGTTTTTTTGTTTTGTAAGTGATGTAAGAAGCCCAGTCGTCTTCAAAAATCGCTTTTAAAGTTCTAAAATCTTCTATCCTTTTCGAAAGGAGCCTGTTAAAGAGATAAGACTGATACGCATGAACGAACATCATCTTCAGTGTTTTTGGTAGTGACAAGAGTGCCCTTTTCTCGTCGAGTCCCTCTCTTAGCTTTTGGAGAAGAGTTCTCTCGTAAACGAGATGCTTTGGAAACTCTCGCAATCCAAATGCCGGATCTCTACAATCCCAAAGTTCTCTTCTTATCTTCGTTATCTCTTTTTTCTCAACTTCGCTTGGTTTTGCGACGTAAGTCCAGAATGCCTCCTTGAAATTCCCTTGCAGAATCAGCTTTCCAACTTCGTGGGTTATAAATCGAGTTCCAAATCTTTGCTCCCCAAAAAAGTTCGGAACACCTTTTTCTTCGAGCTCCATTCTAATTTCGTTGAATTTTTCCCCGTTTTTACAGTCGTGAACTCTTATCCTGAAAAAATTTCCGAGGAGGTCTCCGAGCCTTATTTCTCGTCTCGAATACCCGAGAAACTCGATCTCGACATCTTTTATGCTCACCCTCTGCAGGTCTTCACCCTTTGCCCCTTTTATCGAGAAATACTGCACAGTCACAGCCTTTTTATCTTTTGTCCCAGCAAAGGAAATTCTCTTTTGGCTAATCCTGAGCACTTTCGCCATTTGTTTGACAAGCCTCAAAGTGTCCCAGTTCTTTTTTGTCACTTTTACAACGCAGTAATCTCCATCTCCAAGCTTGAGGTCGATGATCTCTTCTACGTAAAAATCCTCTGGATCTCGTTTTATCTCCCCGCCCATTCCCTGAGTTCTTGTTAGGAAACATCTGATACCGATGTCCACTGCAGAGATTTGGAAACCTTTTTAATATCTTTTCTCCTCGTATCGATGTGGAAAAGATCATTCACGATCCGATTCACGGTGCAATAAGAGTTAGCGACGAAATTCTCCGCATCATCGATACTCCGCAGTTCCAAAGACTCCGTGGAGTTAAACAGCTCGGCTTTGCAAATCTTGTTTATCCCGGGGCGAATCACACGAGGTTCGAGCACAGCATTGGAGCAATGCACTTGGCTAAGGTTTTGGCTGAGAAGCTCAAACTTGGTGAAGAAGTAGTTATCTCTGCTCTTTTGCACGATATAGCGCACTTTCCATTTTCTCACAGCGGTGAGGGCTTGCTGAAAAATCATGCGATGAGACATGAAGACGTCGAGTTAGCGATAAGAGGGGAGCTAAGGGAAATCATTGGTGAGCTTGGATTTAGCGTTAGAGAGATCAAAAAAATGGTGAGTGGTGAAGTCAACTCGATTGTTTGCGGAGACGTGGACGTCGACAGAATGGACTATCTTGTCAGAGATTCGCATTACACTGGCGTTGCCTACGGGATCGTGGACTTGCCGAGGTTGATAGAGAAGATAAAGTTCTCCGACGGGGTGGTTGTTGAAGAAGGTGGAATTAGAGCTGTTGAGTCTTTGCTCATCTCACGTTTTCTCATGTATCCCGCTGTTTATCGTCACCACGTTTGTAGAATCGCAACCAAGATGTTTGAAAGGGCGATGGAGAGGATTATAGAAAGAGGTATGAGAATCGAGGAAATTCTTGATATGAACGACTGTGAAGCCATGTCCTTGCTGAAGGAATACGAACCGGACTTTTATTCGATGATAAGAAATAGAAGACTCTTCAAGCGAGCGATCTACGTTGGCAGAGAGAGTGTTGATCTCAGAGAAGTCATGAAAATGAACGAGAGGAGAGCGGAGAGAAAAATCGCAGAGATGGCGGGCGTGGATGAGAAATACGTTATCGTCGACATTCCTGAGATCAAGGAGCTTAGGGAATTCTCTATCCGGGTCGAGGTAAATGGAGTGCTGAAAAGAATTGAGGAAGTCTCTTCAATTGTTAGAGCGCTTAAAAACTCCTGGATCGAAACTTGGAGACTGGGAGTTTACACGAAAAAGGAGTTTGTGGAGGACGTGAAAAAGTGCGCCATAGATTACCTTGGGATAGACAGAAGAGTTCAGACTCAGCTCTTCTAATCAAGTCTTCTTCTCACCGCTGGATCTCTAAGCGCTATCTCTCTAAGCACTGACTCAAAGCTTTCTCCGCTGTGTATCTTTTCGCAAAGGTATATCCCAGTCCTCCCGATTTCTTTTCTCCTCTCGAGAACCCTAATTCTTTCAAGAACGATATCTATTGAGACGTCGAGAATTTTTGCGACAACACTTGGATGCATTTCACGAATCGAAATCTCTCTATGCCCGTTTTCAGTCGGAAATATGAGCATAAGCCTTTTGTCAACTCCAGGGACTCTTTTGTTCTCGAGAACTTCTTCGTAATCGATGCAACCACCGAATCGATAGAAATCCATTTCTCTATCCCTCATTTTTACGAGTGGGAAGCTGACAGTAGTCTCTTCGTCGATTACAATCTCTCCTTTGATCGCATAGCTTGGAGTAGCTTGGACTATTCTCCTTTCAACGATCTCTACTCCATCGAGTGCAAGTTCAACACGAAAAGACGGCAAAAGCTGGGGAATGAATATGTCAACGTCGCTCTTTTCCTTCACATCTCCACGGGCGATACTGCCATAGATTATGCTCGGAATCCCTTGTTCGGCGAGCATCTTCATTAGACACTTGGCTTTCTTCCTCTTTGCCCTTAAGGTGTTCCATCTTTCCTTCTCGTAAACAACCTCAACGTCGCTCATTCCACTGTTTTGTCGATCCAGTCCAGGAATTCCCTAAGGCCCCTCTCCACCGAGAACGCACATATGCATGGCACTGTATAGCTATGAATGCTTTTTACGAAATCCCTAAGCTCAGAAAACTTCTCAAACTTCGTCTTCACTATCATTCCAAACTCTTCTGCGCTCTTTATCTCGTTTTGCCACCAGAAAAATGATTTTATTGGGAAAATATTCACACATGCTGCCAGCCTTTTCTCAAGCAAAGCCTTCGCGATTTTTTCCGCTTCTTCTCGCGAGCTTGCGGTTATGTATACGAAGGCATACATTTTCACACCTTTTTCTTAACCATTGCGACATCTCCAAGCGTAGTAGTTAACCGCTGAGCCTTTGGTGCTTTGACATCTGGAACAGATTCTCTGAGCTTTATCCCAAACAGCTTCTCCAGCTTCTCCACAACTTCTGGTTCCGGAGTTATTTCAGCATTCTCGATCTTCTTTATAACCGATTCCTTTTCCTGAATCTTTTTCGCCAATTGTTCTTGGCTCCAACCACGCTTTTCCCTTTCGATTCTGATGATTTGGTTGAAGTTTTCGATAAGCTCCTCTTTGAACTCTATTTTTGTTTGTGGTTTCTTTTTCTTGAGCACAACCCTTCTGGCGGATCCTTGCTTTGCAGTTTGGATGCTTTCACTACCATACTTCTTACAGGATGCGCAAACAGTTAATTCAGTCCCCTCAACGACAATTCTGTACCCAGGGGCTTTAATCTCTTTTCCACATATTTCGCAGTTCATGGTCTCACCAGCAATAACTTCATATAGTTGAAGTGATATATAACAATTTGGAGGCTTCCGGAGAGAGGTAGATTGGATGTCTGAAGATCTGAAGTTGCTAATGGAGAAGCTGAGAAAGCTTGAGGAGGAGTATCAAAAGCTTAGAGAACTCTATAGAAGGCTTGAAGATGAGAAAAGGTTTATCGAAAGTGAAAGGATAAGGTATGAAAGAGAAGTTAGAAGACTAAAGAGTGAGATAGAAAGATTAAGATCACCTCCGTTACTCGTTGGCACGATTTCAGATGTGCTTGAGGATGGTAGAGTTGTGGTTAGGAGCTCTACTGGACCCAAGTTCGTGGTTTACACCTCGCAGTATATAAATACGGAAGAACTCAAACCCGGGACGAGGGTCGCCCTCAACCAGCAAACCCTCGCAGTCGTTAGCGTCTTGCCATCGGCGAAAGATCCGATGGTGTATGCGTTCGAAGTCGAGGAGAGACCAAACGTTACTTACGAAGAAATAGGTGGTCTAAGCCAGCAAATAGAAGAGATAAGGGAAGCTATAGAGCTGCCTATGCTTAAGCCAAATCTCTTTAAGGAAGTTGGAATCGAACCACCTAAAGGTGTCCTTCTATATGGTCCTCCTGGAACTGGAAAGACTTTGCTTGCAAAAGCTGTTGCGAATCAGACGAGGGCAACCTTCATCAGGGTTGTGGGTAGCGAGTTCGTTCAGAAGTTCATTGGCGAAGGCGCGAGGCTTGTGAGAGAAGTGTTCCAGCTTGCGAAGGAGAAAGCTCCGTCGATAATATTCATCGATGAACTTGATGCAATTGCGGCGAGGAGAATAAGCAGCGATACAAGTGGTGATAGAGAAGTGCAGAGAACGATGATGCAGCTGCTCGCAGAGCTCGACGGCTTCGATGCAAGAGGAGATGTGAAAGTAATTGGAGCAACGAACCGCATCGACATACTCGATCCCGCAATACTTCGTCCCGGCAGGTTTGACAGGATAATCGAAGTTCCGTTACCAAGCTATGAGGGAAGAATACAGATCTTCAAGATACACTCAAGAAAGATGAAGCTTGCAAAAGATGTTGACTTCAACGAGCTGGCGAGGATCACCGAGGGAGCAACTGGTGCAGACATAAGGGCGATCTGCACAGAGGCGGGGATGTTTGCGATAAGAGAGGAGAGAATAGAGGTCAGAATGTTTGACTTCGTGAGAGCGGTGGACAAGGTCTTGAAGAGATCTCAACCAATACCAGATCTCAAAGGAGTCATGTTCGTCTAACCGGAAGCCTCCACCTTTTTCACGAAAATTGGTCTAAGATAGCAAAAAATCAGAGAGTGCTGATCTCATTTTATCGGACCTCTTTTTGTCTCAAAAATGAATCGATTCAAAAAATGACGCCCCCGCCGGGAATTGAACCCGGGTCTGAGGCTCCGAAGGCCTCCAGGATGTCCGCTACCCCACGGGGGCAATATTTGCCTCGAAACCCTTTGTGTCACAATTTATTAACCTTTGGTTTTGTTAACTCAGCAAGTCAAAAGTTTTTTAAACGTTTGACGAATTTCCGCATGGATCTGTTGAAAAAATTAGAGGAACTTATATCTTTGGGGAGGTTCGATGAAGCATTTCAACTGATTCTCTCCGAGGCTCCAAACGATTTGAAACCTCTGATAGAGAGATCAATTACCCAACCAGACGAAATCAAGAAAATAGACGGTTTCTGGAAAGATGTGACACTGCTTGTTCACCTTTCCTATTCCTCGAACGCTCTTTCAAAAGAAATCGACAACCAGTCCCTCGTGTCTTGCGTCGTCGCATCTGTGAACGCAGTCAAATTGGCGAACGAACTCGGGGTAAGATCGATAGCTCCGAAGATGATGCGGAACGCGGGAAGGGCTTTGAGCCTTATGAATATGAAAGACCGTGCCGAAAGAATGCTTGTCGAGGCTGAGAGAGTTTGCCTCGAAATCGGTAAAAAAGACGAGCTTTTGGGGATTTACAACGATCTTTCTACACTTTACTTCGAAAAAGGAAAGTATTTGGAGGCGAAGGAAAAAATAGAGTCTGCGATGAAAATCGCTGAAAATAGGACCGACTACGAAGCGATAAACAGCTTTTCAATTGCTGCAGAGGTTTATACAAAACTCGGGGAGTTTGAAAAAGCTGAACAGAATTACAAGAGGGCTGAAACCCTGTTGAGAGAGCTTGTGAAAAAGGAGGAGTCAGATAAGCTGGACTTGGGAGTTCTCTTGAGTAACTATGCAATTTTCTGCAAAAAAGTCGGAAAATTCGATCTCGCAGAGAAAATGTTGCTCGAGTCACTAAAGATTTTTGAGGAACTCGAAAAATTGGACTTCTCGTTTGCCCAATTCGTCGCAACAAATCTTCGTCATCTGGGAGATTTATACAGAGAAACGAAGAGATTTGAGGAAGCGGAGAAATTCTACGCTAAATCGAGGGAGAAGTTTAGGGAGATTCAAGGAAGGTGGGAGAGTTTTGGTAGTTGAGAAAAGAATTTATATTCTTTTTGCATTGCATTCATAATTAAAATGGAGGGGATGGTGTTGAAATCGATCATAGAAGAGGCTCTTCTTCGAGCAGAAAGAGAAAAGAAGGAAAGGTTGGAGGGAAAACCCGCAGAAAACGTTGAGGATGAGATAATTCAGATGCTCCGCGAGCTAAAGACGGTGATCAAGGTCATTGGCGTAGGTGGAGCAGGTTGCAACACAATCACGAGGCTTTACGAAGAAGGTATTGAGGGCGCAGAGTTAATAGCGATGAACACGGATGTTCAGCATCTTTACTATACGAAGGCAGACAGAAGAATTCTTCTCGGAAAAAGAAGGACTCGCGGTCTTGGTGCGGGAAGCTTACCGCAAGTTGGCGAAGAGGCTGCGAGGGAGAGCGAGGAGGAGATCAAGAAGCTTGTAGAAGGAAGTGACATGATATTCGTGACTTGTGGTCTCGGTGGTGGAACTGGAACTGGGGCTGCACCTGTAGTTGCGGAAGCTGCGCAGGAAGCGGGAGCTTTGACGATTGGTGTAGTCACTTTCCCGTTCACAGCAGAGGGTAGTGTTAGAAGAGCAAATGCCGAAGCGGGGCTTGAAAGGTTAAAGGAAGTTACGGATACTGTAATCGTAATCCCCAACGACAAGTTGCTTGAAGTCGTTCCAAATTATCCGTTGAACCTTGCGTTCAAGGTTGCGGACGAGATTCTGATGAGAGCGGTTAAGGGGATAACGGAGCTAATCACAAAACCCGGGCTTGTGAACTTAGACTTCGCGGACGTGAAGACGATCATGGAGAAGGGAGGAGTTGCGATGATTGGCTTAGGAGAAGCAAGCGGAGAGGACAAAGCTCTCGAGTCTATTAGAAAAGCGTTGAAGAGCCCGTTGTTGGACGTGGACATCACAGGAGCAAAGTCTGCGCTTGTCAACGTTACTGGCGGACCGGACATGACGGTTGAGGAGGCCGAAAGTGTGGTGGAAGAAATCTACACCAAGCTCGACTCTGATGCGAGGATAATTTGGGGTGCAATGATCGATCCCGAGCTCGAGAACACGATAAGAACACTCGTAATCATTACCGGGGTGAAAAGCCCCCAAATATTTGGAAGGAAAGGTGCACCCGTGACTCAGAAGTTTGGTATAGACATCGTCAGGTAAAGTTTAATAATCGCCCCCAAAGCTGAGCATATGCCAAAGTTGGGGGAAAGGCTTAGAGAATACTATAACGTGCTAAAGATGGCAAAAAAGCCGAGTTGGGAAGAGTTCTCGATGATGGCGAAAGTCGCTTTAGCGGTGATGTTCGTAGTTGGTTTTGTCGGCTTTGTGATCTACCTTTTGATGGAAGTTTTGCCAGGTGCTTTTAGATGAGATACACTGCAATCAAAACAACTGCGAATCAGGAAAGAACCGTTGCAAATCTCGTGGAGCTTGCTGTGAAGAAACAGGGACTTAAAGTTTACTCGATCTTAGCTCCGAAGGAGTTAAAAGGTTACATAATCGTGGAGTCAGAAAACTTTGAGGATGCGATAAGGGCGATAAAGGGGATCCCGCATGTGAAGGGTGTCGTTAAAAAAGAGGTTAGTTTTGCGGATATCCAGCACTATTTAACACCTAAGAAGGCGGTTGAGCAGATAAAAGAAGGTTATACAGTCGAAGTAACTGTCGGCCCTTTTAAGGGGGAGAGGGGAATCGTTAAAAGAGTTGATAGCACGAGAAACGAGATAACAATAGAACTTTTGGAGGCGGTAGTTCCGATTCCCGTTACAGTAAAAGCTGAAAACGTTAGAGTTGTCGAGAAGAAGGAGGTGTGAAGATGAGAGAAGTTGAAGTTCTCGTTACTGGAGGACAAGCCACGCCTGGACCGCCTCTTGGTCCGGTTATTGGACCGCTGGGCTTGAACGTGAAGCAAGTCGTCGACAAAATAAACGAGGCGACGAAGGAATACGCCGGTTTGAGTGTTCCAGTGAAAATAATAGTGAAAGAGGACAGATCCTTCGAGATAAAAGTTGGAGTTCCACCGGTTTCAGCGCTGATAAAGAAAGAGCTGAAGCTCGAGAAAGGATCGCAGAATCCAGGGAAGGATTTCGTTGGCGACATAAAGCTCGAGCAATTGATAAAAATAGCAAAGCTGAAGAAAGAGAAATCGCTTTCGTATTCGCTCAAGGGCGTTGTTAAAGAAGCGTTGGGAGTCTGTGTTTCGATGGGAATAAAAGTCAATGGTAAAAATCCGAAGGAAGTGATCAGAGAGATCGACGAAGGGAAGATAGAGATCCCCGAAGATTAGCTCAAGTCTCCGCAAGCGCAGAAGAGTTCCCTCAAAGCCGAGAGTAGATCTTCAAATCCAGTTTTTTTAAGGCTCGAAATTTTTATTGGCCTATGCTTCACCGTGCTGTAATCCAAGACTGGTACGAGCTTTTCCATCAGCTCCGCCAAAACTCCGCTTTTAAGCTTTAACTCCTTAATAGCTTTTTCGATGTCTATCTCGAACAAATCGTTTTTTGAAAAAACCGCTATGGTCGGGATTGAAAGCCTGAGGGAGACTACTACGTTTTGCAGAATCGCAGAGACGAAGTTCTCAGGGGTTTTTACCATTGTGGAGTCGAGCATGAAGATTCCTGCGGTGAAGCGGTCCGAAATTCTGTGCACAAACTCAATGCCACTTTCAGAGTAAACGAACAGCTCCATTTGCCCTGGTGTGTCGTAGAGCACGAAGTCAGCGGAAACTCTAAAATCGTCGACGAAATTGAGCATAAGTTCGGTGGACTTTAGAAGTGCTCCGTTTATACCGAGTTTGTAGCGCGCCATAACCTCTTCGGTTTTCACGAACTTCCTTATGTCTAAGTCTGCATGGTAAATTGGGTCGCTTGCTGGGTCGAGGTTTACAAGCATTACATCGTAGTCTTTGCTTCTCAGAAAGGCTCCAAACTCCTTTACCAACGTGCTCTTTCCACTTCCTGCAGTTCCTACGACGAAGACCTTCATCAGTATCTGCGCAGGAAAGCCAAGAATATGCCCACGAGTATCGCCAATAGCAGAATCGTAGAGAACTTAAAGACATCGGTGTAAAACGCTACGCTTTTGATGTGAGCTTCGAGATCTTTTAACTCGGAGCTTAGTTTGGAGTTCTCAGCCTTTAGCTCTTCCACAGTTTTTTGCAATTCGATCAGAGTCGCAGTTGTTTTGCTGAGATTCTTCGAGTAATTCGCCAGCTCAGCTCTGGCATTTTCGAGCTCGCTCTTTAACCTTAAATTCTCCTCTCCGTATGCCTTTATCTTGTCATAGAGGTCTACATTTATGCTGTTCACGATTTCGACGAGTGATTGGAGGTATTCGATTCGTGAACGCAGAGCTTCGTTCTCTCTTCTGAACTTGATCATCTCTTTTTGTAGCTCTGTAACTTCTTTGTTGAAATTTTCAGCTTTTCGTATCTCTATCACAGCTCTTTCCTCACCTGAAACGCTTTTCAGTATTATCGTCTTCAGCCCCTCGCAACCATAACCAACGATGACAACGTAATTCCCAGCTGAGAGGTTTTCAACGCTTTTTAGGCTGTGCTCGAAGAACATGCAATCGTCGAGAACGACTTCCGTTTGCTCTGACAGTGTTAAGTTAAACGAAGTCCCTTGAAAAGCTATGTTTGTGCTAAGAAGAGCAAGAAGGAGCAGAATCACTTCCCAACACCTCTCAAGCTTCTATGCACGACTTCCCATATCTCGGAAAGATCTTTAATCGATGCAATTCTACCACGAACGTATAAAAATGTCTTTCCGCGTTTCAACGCATATCTGCAGTCGTTCTCTTGGAATATCACGAGCTCTTCGGCATTTGTTTGCTCGAGCAACTTCCGCATTTCCATCGCTTCGACCTCTTCTATTCCGATCATCTTCTTTCTTTCTCTATCGATGACTGCGCTGTTGACGAGAAACTTGTTTTTGAGGTATTCGGGGATCTCTTCGATCTTCAAAATCACTTTTTGACTCTTGTTTTCAATTCCAAGCTTTTTTAGAAGATTTTCCCCGATAAAAAACCCCAATCCAATCCCAAACGTTGAGATCAGGATCTCCCAGAAGATATGCACCACCTACGAGTTGTGGATGACAAAACTTTTATATTTTGCTGAGTTTGCAACGGAGCAACAAGTTTAAAATCCAAACACGAAATAGATCTATGCTCGTGAGACTATCACTCCAAGGCTTGAGATGCAAGGCTTGCATTAGCGCAGTTAGGTCTATGCTGGAAGAAAACGGTGCTGTAGTCATAGGAATAAGTTTGAGGGAAGCAGAGATCGAAATCGACGATGGAGACGCTGAGAAAATAGAGAAAATACTCAAAGATATTAAAGAGCTTGGTTACGAAGCAAAGGTTGTTGGGATTCAGCGCTGAGTCAACCGATCGAAGAACGGGTTCTTCCCCTCGGACGCGACTGGAATCGCAAACATTACGTCACTTTTCATAATCCCAAGAGCCTTCACTGCGATTGCAACCCTGTACATTATTCTCGTATCAACTCCAAGGATTGCAGACATCTTTACTGCACTTCCCAACGCTATGCCGAGGTCTATCAGCTTGAAAACGCAATTCGGACCCATGAACTTTTTCTCTTTTCTCTCCGCCTTCTCGAAGTCTGCACAACTGCTAAACCCACAAGCTCCGCAATTAACACCAATTGGCTTTCTACCCTTTATCCCAAGGACTAAGATCCCCTTTGCTTTTCTCAAGCTGTTCGCATCTCTTATAAAGTCCTTATCTTCGCTCGCAAATTCCTCCATTTTCCTTGCAATCTCCTCTATCCTCTCCTTTGGGATGTAGATTATCTCGAGGTCGTCAATTCCTTTTGACTTTGGCGCAGTTCTTGCGCTCTCTGCCATCAGAAATGCACAAATCTTAACCGCCTCATCTGCAAAATCTCTTTCGTTCAGCACCATGAAAGAAGTCTTCTGAATATTAACTTAACTCCGCTTTGCTTGTGCAATCGTGCGCATAACTTCTACGACTTTTCCTATCACGATCACAGCCGGTGGGGAAACATTCATCTTCCTGACTTTCTCCGCTATATCCTTCAGAGTTCCATCGACCACTCTTTGCTCACTTGAAAATCCTTTTTCGACGACCGCAACCGGTGTATTTGGGTCTTTTCCGTTCTCGATGAGGTTTGCACAGATCTTTTCTATGTTCGAAAGCCCCATGAGCACAACGATTGTCGCATTTAACTTCGCAAGTGCGGACCAATTCAGCCTTTCCTTTGCCTCGTGTCCTGTGATGAAAACCACTGCCGGATCACAGTCACGGTGTGTAATCGGAATCCCTGCCACGCCAGGAACTGCGATCGCCGAAGTTACCCCGGGAACGTATTCGAATTCGATCCCTTCCTTCGCAAGGAATTCGATCTCTTCACCTCCCCTTCCAAAAACAAATGGATCTCCACCTTTTAACCGAACGACTTTCTTTCCAGCTTTTGCAAAATTTGCGAGCATCTTGTTTATCTCTTCTTGCTCAAATTTGTGGAAACCTTTTCTCTTTCCCACGCTTATAAGCTCTGCCTTCGTTTCTTTGAGAACTTCAACAACTTCTCCTATCAGATCGTCGTAGAGAATTACTTCCGCTTCTTTTATCACGCTCAATGCTCTCATTGTTAGCAAATCCTTCTTTCCCGGACCAGCTCCGACGATGAAGACTTTACCCCCCATTTTTCACTCTCCTCGCAACCTCTTTTGCTTCTTCGATCGAATGCTTAGATATTTTCTCCTCGACTCTGATGTATTTTCCCGAGAGAACTTCGCATATAACCTTAGCCTTGTCTCCCGATACCTTTGCATACACTCCGAAGGGCACAGCGCAACCAAAGCCAAGTTCTCTTGCAATTGTTCTCTCAATCTGGGCTTCAATCCAAGTGTCTTCATCGTTTAAGAATGAAACAAGCTCTTCTTCGCCAGTTCTCGTTGCGACTGCGATTATCCCTTGGTTCGGCGGAGGAACTATGACTTCTGGTGAAAAGCTTTGATAGTCTATGTTCAACTTCAGTCTCTGTATCCCAGCTTCTGCAACTATTATCGCATCGTAAAGCCCATCTCTGAGCTTTCTTATCCTCGTATCGAGATTTCCGCGCAAGTTCTCAAATCTAAGATCACTTCTAAGTCTCGAGAACTGTGCTCTTCTCCTTAAACTCGAAGTCCCAACTACAGCGTTGCTTTCAAGCTCTTCGAGCATTCTGCATTTCCTGAAGATCATCGCATCGCAGGGGCTGTCTCTTTTCAACACGGCAGAAATCTTCGTCCCCTCGACACGCTGAGTCGGGACGTCTTTGTAGCTGTGCACAGCGACGTCTATTTCTCTTCTCACAAGGGCTAAGTCGATCTCTCTAACGAATGCTCCAATTCCCCTGAACTCGTGGAGTGGCTTATCTTTCATTATGTCTCCTTTGGTCTTTATAACCTTTAGCTCTACCTCGTATCCTTCTTTTTCAAGCTTTTCGATGACGAGCTTAGCCTGAGCGAGCGCTAACTTGCTACCTCTCGTTCCAACTCTGATCATATGCCTCGATTATTGCATTGGCTGTTTTTTCAACGTCTTCTTTGCTGTGCGCATAACTCATAAAGCAGACTTCGAACTGCGAAGGCGGGAGGTAGATACCTCTTTCGAGCAGTTTCCAGAAAAAGCGCATGAACGCTTCTTTGTTCAGTTTCATAGCTTCTGAGTAGTCCCTTGGGATCTCCCCAAAGTATATGCAGAACATCGAAGCTATCTGTGCACACTTGACATTGTCTTTCAGCGCTTTACAAAGCTCTTCAGCCTTCTTCGCAGTTTTTTCTACTACTCTCTCTCTTTCTAAGATCTTAACCGTTGTATAACCAGCGAGCAAACTAATTGGATTCCCGCTGAAGGTTCCAGCTTGATAAACGTTTCCGGAAGGCGAAACAAGCTCCATTATTTCTCTTCTACCTCCATAGATTCCGATTGGAAATCCTCCCCCAGCGATCTTTCCCAGAGTTGTAAGATCTGCTTTGACGCCATAGAACTCCTGAGCACCGCCCATCGCTAATCTAAAGCCAGTGATGATCTCGTCAAAGATCAAAAGCACATCGTTCTCCTTTGTTATTTTCCTGACCTCTTTTAGATATTCTTTTTCTGGGATTATCAGCGAAGCGTTTGCCATCACCGGTTCCATTATCACCGCTGCGACGTCTTTGTCTTTTTCAAGAAGTTGCGAAAGAGATTCTACGTCGTTGTATCGAACTTGAAGCGTGTTCTTAACAAAATCCCTTGGAACCCCTGCAGAATTCGGAACCCCGAAAGTCGTAGCCCCACTTCCAGCCTTTACGAGCACCGCCTCGTGCGATCCGTGAAAGCTTCCTTCGATCTTCACGATCTTTTCTTTCCCCGTAAAACCTCTTGCAACTCGAAGTGCTGACATCGTTGCCTCGCTTCCCGTGTTAACGAACCTAAGCATCTCTATGGATGGAAAATGCTTCCTTATAAGCTTCGCATACTCAACCTCGAGTTCGATGGGAGTTCCGTAGATCCAACCTTCTTCAAGCTTATTCTTGATCTCTTTTTTGAGTTCTTCGTTCGCATGCCCAAGGATTAAGGCTCCGAATGCCATACAGTAGTCGATGAACTCGTTGCCATCGACATCATAGAGCTTTGAGCCCTTAGCCTTTGCAACGTAGATTGGATGCGGTTTAAAAGCTCTGACTGGGCTACTGACACCACCTGGCATTAAACCGATGGCCTCGCTGTAAAGCTCTTTGGATCGCTCGAGTTTCATGAAGTTCGTGACACTTCGATTTTAAAATCCTTTGCTGAAAGTGGACAAAAGGCTTATCATTCACTTCGAGACTTTTGCTTGATGGTTGAGGAAGAGATACTCGAGATACTCAGCGAGTTTGGACCTCTTAGTTCTCAGGAGATCGAGAAAGAGCTCCAGAGTCGAGGTTTCGAGATAAGATCGAGAACTGTTAGGTATCATCTGAAGAAGTTAGAGCTGAGAGGACTTGTGAGTAAAAACGACTATGGAAAATCGCAGATAACTACAAAGGGCATGGAGTTTCTTCGAGGGGTCAAGACGTCTGAAAGGCTGGGAGAGTTCACGGAAAGAATCGAGCTCAACGTTTACTCTTGCGATTTCGACATATTTAGGATGAAGGGAAAAGTTCCGACAAATGTTGCCTTCATAAGGAAGGAGAACTTCGAAAATTGCGTTCGAATCCTTGAGGAGATGGAGAACTTTCCGTTTTTGATTCATCGTGGAGTTTTCATTGCAGATGAGGGTGAGGAATTGGGCGGGAAAACTGTTCCACGGGGATTGTTTGCGATTGTGACAATTTCGAACACGATATACGATGTTCTGCTGAGATCTGCAGGTGTTAACACTTATCCCGAGTTCTCCGCACTGGTTGGCGTTGAAAAAATGATCCCCAAGAGAATTTTGGAGTTGATAAGCTACGCAGGCACAACTATGAGCCCTGGATGGCTTCTCCTTCGCTCGAGACTAACGTCTGTCAGCTCAATTTTGAGAACGGGAGACGGAATAATAATATCCGCAGTTAGGAGCTTTAGCAGATACGCAATAGACATAGTTGTTCGCAATGTTGAGCTCGCAAGCTCCAAGGGATTCGGCGGAGTTCTTGCAATTCTTCATCCATCCGACAAACGCTTTAGTCTCCCAACCGGTAAGAGGGCGAGACTCTTTGTGAGCGCTGGGCTCAATCATCTGGCACCAATCCATGAGATGGGCATCGAAATGGATGTGAGGGTGAACGAAATTCTTCTCGAGTTCACAAAGTTTAAACCTATTAGTCAGGTTAAATAATTAAATTGCTTGGTAAAACACTTCCAAAAAGCTTAAATATTTGAAAATGAAAAACGAACTATGGTGAAAGTTAGAGCACTAATGGTTTTGGCTTTATTCGCATTAGCAGTTTGTTTCTCTGGCTGTCAGCAACCACCAACAACTGCGACGCCAACACCAACCCCGACTCCGACTACCCCAGTTGGGCCTTCTTCGCTCACGATTGCTTCTGGAACCGTTGGAGGAGTTTACATCTATTACTGTTCAGGACTTGCAACTATCTATTCGAAATACCTAAACATTAGTGCAAATGCTGTGCAAACGAAAGCAAGTGTTGACAATTTGCTCTACGTTTACAAGTCTCCTTCTGACACAATTGGGATAGCACTGATAAAAAGCGTCGACGACGCATGGAATGGAAAATTGACTGCATTCGAAAACAAGTCCCAAGATTGGATTCGAGTGCTTTGGGTTCCCTACACAACACCAATACATATCGTAACAACAGCGGACAGCGGGATAAAGACTGTTTACGATCTGAAGGGAAAGAAAGTCTCGACGAGTGCACCGGGAAGCGGGACTGAGGTTGATGCTTTCGCGATTTTAAGTGCTGCTGGAATCGACCCAGCAAAAGACTTCTCAGTCTGGCAGAGGCTTGGAGCACAGGAGTCTGCGGATGCGTTACTTGATGGCAAGATTGACGCGTACTTCTGGAGTGGAACCATTCCCACAGCATCGGTTTCAGAGCTTGCAACAAACCTAAAGCAGAGAGGGAAGCAAATAGCATTCGTTGAAGTTCCGGACGACGTTGTAAAGAAGCTCAACAACATATATCCAGGGCTTTATGTTCCGGACGTTATGAAGAAAGAATACTATGGCTCTCCCGCAGACGTGCAGACTGTTACCACTTTGAACGTGATGTTTTGCCATAAGGATCTATCAGAAGATTTCGTCTACAAGCTCGTTAAAACTACGTTTGAACATCTCGATGAACTCTACGCCGTACATCCAGCTGCGAAGCAGACAACACTTGAGAATGCGGTGCTCTACAAAGGTAACGTTCCATACCATCCTGGAGCCATCAAGTTCTTCAAGGAAAAAGGAGTCTGGAAGTAAATGAGATTCTTTATTTTTTTGATACTTTTAACTTTTTTTGTCTCTGAAATCGAGGAGTCTGCAATCTGTTTGGAAGAAATTGAAACTAAGGAGACATTGGGATTTTTAACTTCACATTTTTTCCTCGAGTTTAAGCACTCGATTTACGGGGGTGATGTTGTGCTTACATGCAAAGTTGTTGGAGGTAAAATCGTGGTTAAAACTCTCGAAAGCGACGATGAGGCATCGATCTCTTACTACACAGATCTCTACAAGCCCGTTGAAGGCAAGTTTGTTGCGGAGATTGAAGAAAAAATGGATGCAGTTGTTGTGAACGAGGGTTGGAAGGTAAAAATTCAAGGTAATGAGTTTGAAACAAAATCCGTGAGCAGAATTTTTCCTTGTAGGTGGTGATTGATGAGTTTTGCGAAGATTTTTGGAGGTGTCCTAGCTTTTTACAGCATTTTTATCATCTTTTATCCATATTTCATCCCATACCTACTCTGGCTACCTCCGGAGGTTCGATACTGCTTTGATCAGATCCATTTAATAAGAGGTATTCACTTGATGCTTTGCATCGGAGCTCTGGCCTTTATGGCGTATGGTAAGAGGACAAGCATTGCGAGCAACTTGATTCTCTCCGCACTGTCTTTGCCTTGCGCAATAATCCTTGCAATTGTCACTGCAAACGATCTCCTTATTTCTTCGCTTGTGATCTTGCTTTGGTTCTCAACTTTTCCACTGGATGCAATTCTTGGGCATTTCGATAAGAGAATAGATTGGAAATTCGTGTTACTCTTGCTGTATTTACCAGCAACGTTTTACCTGATATTGGACTATGAGAAGATAATCTATAGAGTTGTATTTCCAACGAATCTCGATATTCTCGTAGGCTGGACAATGATTCTGCTTCTCTTATATGCCACAAACGTGAAAATTGGATGGCCTCTGCCAGCTATAGTTCTTGTATTTGTGCTTTACACACTCCTTGGGTACAACATCCCTCCACCAATTGGACACACATTCCGCGACATTCCGTTGGCAATTGGAAAAAGCTGGATGGAAACCGAGGCAGGGATTTTCGGGCTACCGCTTGGAGTTTCAGCGAAATACATAGTCTATTTTACAATTTTGGCAGGCGTTTTAAGAGCTATTGGCATAACGAAGTTCATCTCAGACTTTGCATCTGCTTTTCTTGGGAGATCTCCGCAAGACGTCGGCAGAGCTACTACAGTGTACTCCGCGGTAATGGGGATGGTTTCGGGTTCTGGTGTTGCGGTGACAACAACTGTGGCAACTACGATGCTCTCATCCTTCAAAAAGGCTGGCTACGATGATAAATTTGCCTCCGCATTCATGGCTGGAACCGGTACTGCAGCACTCATAACTCCGCCAATTCTTGGCGCTGCTGCATTTATAATGATGGAAGTGATGGGAATCGATTACAAAACACTGATAGTAATGACAATTTTGCCTGCGCTTCTCTACTACATTTCGCTCCAGATTTATCTCGAGCTCTACACGCGGAAAATTGGGCTTAAAACGCAGATTGATGTTCATAAGAAAAGCAAAAAGGAAGTTTTAAAGGAAAGCTACTTTCTTTTGCCAATTGCACTTTTGATTGCAATGATCTTCCAAGGCTACACAATTGCGACTTCTGTGCTTAGCGCAACCTTTTTAGCAGTTGCCATTGGAATTTTAAGAAGGGCAAAGATTTCAGAGATTGCGAAGGGCTTCAGCGACGGTGCACTCGATGTGATTCCTGTTGCACTCGCAACTGCTTGTGCTGGGCTAATACTGCATGCACTTCTCGTCACGGGGCTTGGAATGAAAATTGAAGAGATTGTGCGATTTTTGAGTGCAGGTAATTACTATGTAACTTTAGTGCTTTTGGCAATCTTTACGCTTCTCCTCGGAATGGGTGTGCCCCCCACTGCATCTTACGTTATAGTTTCAGCCCTCGTGATTCCTGCGGCGATAAAGCTTGCAATTTTGAACGGATTTCCCGAAACGATTGCGCACTATGGTGTGCACGTTTTTGCCTTTTACTATGCAATTCTCGCAGACGTAACACCCCCAGTTGCACTTGCAGCCTATGCAGCAGCTGCGGTTGCGGGAGAGAATCCGCTTAGAATTGCAGTGTTATCAGCAAAAATAGCAATCATAAAGTATCTGCTTGCTTTTACGTTTGTTATAGCCCCTGCAGGGGCGGCGTTGCTCATAGTTCCATACCTCGATGCTCCGCTTGAGATAGTTTTGCGGACGCTCTTTGTCATTGTTGCAACCATTGCAATAAACAGTGCTACTGTAGGCTATTTTAGAGGAGATTTAAATTATACAAGGAGAGCAATCCTTTTCTTTGCAGGATTGCTTTTAATCGTTCCGTTTACGATTACGAACGTTCTTGGGTTAATCTTAACCGCAGTTGTCTTGAAGTTTAAATTGCATTAATTTATTTTTTGGCTATCAATTGCCGAAAAATTTATTTATAAGTATTGTCAAAAATGTTTGGGGGAGAGTATGTTTAGAGGGATTGATTTCTACAACATAGACGAGCTTCTAACTGAAGAGGAGCGCCTTGTAAGGAACTCGGTTAGGGAGTTCTTGGAAAAAGAAGTTGCACCATTGGTTGCAGAAGCTTGGCATAGAGAAGAACCGTTAGATTTCAGGAAAATCGGTAAGAAATTCGGAGAGCTCGGCATGCTCGGCTCCTTTATTCCTGAGGAATACGGTTGCCCCGGGATGAACTACACGAGCTTTGGTCTGATATGCCAAGAAGTGGAAAGGGTTGACAGCGCTCTCCGCAGTTTCGTTGCTGTAACCTCGGGACTCGTCATGTTCCCGATCTGGAAATACGGCAGTGAGGAGCAGAAGAAAAAATACCTTCCGAAGCTTGCGAGGGGGGAGATAATTGGTTGCTTTGGTATGACCGAGCCGAACGTTGGCAGTGATCCGGCAAGCATGGAAACTACTGCGAGAAAAGATGGGGATGATTGGATTCTGAACGGGACAAAAACTTGGATAAGCGAAGCCGAGATTGCAGATATTGCAATAGTTTGGGCGAGAGACGTTTCAGACGGAAAAATAAAGGGTTTCGTTGTTGAACGTGGAACAAAAGGATTTAAGCAGTCTGCGATAACGAAAAAAGGTTCGATGCGTGCTGGTGATGTTGGAGAGCTTTATTTGAGTGACTGCAGAGTTCCGGAGGAGAATAGGTTGCCAAACGCCGTTGGCCTGAGAACTGCTTTGAGCTGTCTCGATCAGGCGAGGTTTGGAATCTCTTGGGGTGCGATTGGTGCGGCGATGGATTGCTACGAGACCGCTTTGAATTATGCAAAGAACAGAAAGCAATTCGGAGCTCCAATCGCTTCTTACCAGCTAGTTCAAGCGAAGCTCGTGGACATGTTCACCGAAATCACAAAGGGGCAACTCGTAGCCTGGCGCTTGGGAAGGCTAATGGATCAAGGCAAAGCTACTGCTGAGCAAATTTCGTTTGCGAAAAGAAACAACGTCCGCGTAGCAAGATTTTGCGCCAGAACTGCAAGAGAAATACTTGGAGCAAACGGCATAAGTCTTGATTACTCGCCGATAAGACACATGGCGAACATAGAGAGTGTTTACACCTACGAGGGCACTGACGACATACACACGCTGATCCTCGGTAGACTTATTACTGGTATTCAGGCATTTAGGAGGGAGTTGTGATTTGAAACCATTCGACGATTTGCTGGTCCTTGAGCTTGGACAGGCGGTTGCAGGTCCTTACATCGGAACTCTCCTTGGCGATCTTGGTGCAGAAGTCATCCATATAGAGCGCCCTAAAATTGGTGATCTTGCGAGGCACTGGATACCGATCAGAAACGACTTGAGCTTTTACTTCGCAGTTGTCAACAGGAACAAGAAGTCGATGACACTCGATCTTAAAAGCAATGAGGGGAGGGAGATCTTCCTGAAACTCGCAGAGAAAGCGGACATAATAATTGAGAACTTTGTTCCCGGAGTTGTCGATTCGCTTGGAATTGGTTATGAGGTCGTGAAAAAATTGAATCCAAGGATCATCTATTGTCATGTGTCTGGATTTGGGCAAAACGGCCCATATCGAGATCGTCCCGCTTTTGATCAGCTGATCCAAGGTGAAGCGGGGATAATAAGCTATACTGGAACACGAGACGTGCGGTGTAAGATAAATGTTCCAATTACAGATATCCTTGCTTCGATGTATGGAGTTTACGCGGTCTTGGCTTCTTTGCTCAGACGTGAAAAGACTGGTGAAGGAGCGGAGATCGACATCTCGCTCTTCGACTGCGCAGTTACAATGATGACAAATCTTATGAACATGGTGATCGTTGAGGGAATGAAGGATGAGGATCTCAGAATGGGGACGAAGTACTTCCTCGCAACTCCTTATGAACCGTATCCAGCGGGAGACGGGAAACTCTTGAACATCGTTGTTGCGACGGAATGGCATTGGGAGGCGTTTTGCAAAGCAGTTGGGCTTGAGAAGTTGTTAGAGGATGAGAGGTTCAAGACGAATCAGCAGAGGTTGAAGCACAGGGAGGAACTTGAGAAGATAATAGTGGAGAAGCTGAAGGAAAGAAAGCGTGACGAATGGATAGATATCCTTCTGAAAGCAGGAGTTCCTTGCGGGGCGGTGAACGAGATAAGAGAAGTTTTGGAGCACCCACAAACGAAGTTCAGAAATGTTGTTGTCGAAGTAGATTACCCGGGGCTCGGAAAGATAAAGATGTTCAATAATCCTGTAAAGATCTCGGGATACGAGTTCAAACTCGAGCGTCCACCGAAGCTTGGGGAGCACACCGAGGAGATTTTGCAAAATCTTGGCTACAGTAAGGAGGAAATTGAAGCTTTGAGAGCGAAAAACGTCATCTAATCTTCTCTTTTTATGATTGCACTTTAGGAATGTTTATATGTCTGACGTGGAAAAATAGGTATAATGAAAGATCAGAAGTTGGTGCTGAGAAGGGGTATTCCTACTGGGATTGCTCTCCTTGATAAAAGGCTTGATGGCGGGTTGCCCGCGGGAAGCTTTGTTTGTCTCTACGCAGACCCTATTGCAATGCCTGAGGCTTTTCTTTATCAGTTTGCGACCGCTGTTAAAAGTTACTACGTAACAACAAACCGTCCTGCGAAATACATTACGAGAGACATGGAGATGTTACGTTTCAGCACTAAAAACGTCGTTTTCGTTGATGTGTTCACTCAATACTACCTCAACGAATACGGACAGTTCGTGATCGAGGACAGATACAGGGACAAGGAAATCTTCGACTTCCTTGCCGATAAGTTTAATGAGCTCAATGGAGAACTTGGCGAATTCGTGGTGGTTGTTGATAATCTCTCCTTCTTCTTGAACTTGAACGTCGAATGGGGATTGAAAGAGTGGCTCATGAATCGTTTGTATTCAATTGCAAAGGAGAAGGAGAATTTAGTTTATGTTTATCTCGTGAAGAACCTTCACACATCCGATGTTGTAAACCGCGTTTTAGATTTCTCCGACGTTGTTATAAATGTTGAAGCGGAAAGAGTTGGAGAAAGGGTAGTGACGAAGTTTGCACTACCGAAAATAAGGGGTAAAAGACCGATAATGGAGTTCTTCAGGTTCGTTGTTGATGAAGGGGTCCAGATCGACACTTCCAGAGACATCGCTTAGCATTCGCATTTGAACTCATGGCTTATTACACGGTTTCTCAATGTTCCGATTTTCTCAATCTCAATCTCAACGAAATCACCAGCTTTCAGGGCTCCAATCCCTGCCGGGGTTCCAGTTGCAATCACGTCGAAAGCTTCAAGGCTCATGATCGAAGAAACGAACTCCAGAAGTGCAGGAACGTTGAAGACCATGTTCGAGGTGTTCGATTTTTGTTTCACTTCTCCGTTGACCCTTGTCTCTATCTTAAGCTTCGAAACATCTTCGAGCTCTGCGATGTAAGGTCCTAGGGGTGCAAAGGTGTCGAAGCTCTTTGCTCTTGTCCATTGAACATCTTTCGCTTGCAGATCTCTTGCTGTAACGTCGTTGAAGCAGGTGTAGCCGAGGATAAACTCGTGAGCCCTTTCCCTTGGAACGTTTTTGCACCTCTTTTTTATCACAACCGCAAGCTCACCTTCGTAGTCGACTCTTTTACTTTGTTTTGGTAAAACTATGAAATCGTTGTCTCCGATAACTGCGCTTGGCGGTTTTAGGAAGATAATCGGTTCCTCGGGGATTGGTAAGTGAAGCTCGTTCGCGTGATCCACGTAATTTAACCCGACTGCGATTATCTTTCCTGGCGTAACAGGTGGTAAGAACTTCACGGAGCTCAGGGGAAATTCTAAGGAGTCGAATATCACGGTATTTTTTGAGATCTCAAATCTCCCCTCGTAAACTTTACCGTTCGCAACGAATCTGCCAATCATTTCAACGCCTCGATCTCCTTCTTGAAGAACTCAACTTGTTCCTCGTTTATGTCTGCAAAAATCACTTTCTTCAGCTTCGTGCCTGATTCAATGTGCTTCTTCAGCTCTTCAACCATGATCTTCGCAACTAAATCCTTCGGCAACCCGCCAACGCCAGTGCCTAATGCAGGAAAGGCTATGCTTTGAACTCCGAGCTCTTCGGCTTTTTTAAGCGCTGCAATCATTGCGGATCGAACTTTTTTCTCGTCTGTTTTAAAATCGAGCTCCATTGTTGGAGCATGAATAACGAACTTCGCCTTCAGCTTACCAGCAGAGGTTACAACGGCTTCACCGATCTTTATTGGTCCCTTTTTCACCGCTTCTTCCTCGATCTCTTTTCCACCAGCCCTCTTTATCGCCCCCGCAACTCCACCACCCATGTATAGATGTGTGTTTGCAGCGTTTACAATTGCATCGACTTCGAGCTTTGTTATGTCCCCATGCAGGGCTTCGATCTGAACACCACGGAACATGAAGAGCGTGGTTTTCAAACTAAAAAAGCTTTCCAGTCGACAAACAATAAATATCAACATCGAGCATATCACTTCATGAAGTTCTGGGTTTCGGCCCTCTTTGGCATACTCATTGGAATTTTAACCGCAATTCTCGTGATAAACATGGCTCCAGATTTCCTATGGATTCAAAACGGAGTTTGGAAAACTTCTATCGTTGCCGGCTCGGAACAAGCGGATCCCTACACGAGAGCGATCGTTGCAAAGAATTACCTCTACGTTCTCAACAAAAGTGAGGCGGTTTACTTTATCGCTACAAGCGATAGCGAAAAAGAGCTTGATAGAAACTGCGATTACAGAATAGTGGGCAAAGATCTGCCGGCGAGGTGGTGGAGCATAACTGTATACGGAGAAGACAACTTTTTAATCGATAACGAGCACAAAATATACTCCGTGACTTCTGCAAACGTTGTGAAACGAGGAGATTCATGGGAAATACACATTTCGAGAGAGCAGAAGGGCGAAAACTGGATCCCGCTGAGGGGAGAGGGAAAGTTCTACTTGACTCTGAGGCTTTACAACCCAGAGAGTATCGTCTATGAGAGGCTAAAGGAGATTGAGCTTCCTAAGATAATAAGGGAGGGATGCAGATGATCAAGGCCAAGGGACTTGCAGTTATAATCTTTTTTGCAGTCCTAAGCCATCTCGCGGTAGTATATGCTTTCCCCTACGTAGTGGTGATGTCGGGTTATCTCGCTACAAAAAATGAGGTGAAGGTTAACGAAGTCTACCATCAAAAACCCGTAGATGCGAGCTTCAGAAAAGTTGTGATGCCGAGTCCCGATATTCTGTACTCTGCATGCGTTTACGATATCAGCAGATCGGACTTGCTGATAGAAGCCAGAGTCCCGAAGTTCACGTATTGGTCCGCATCCTTCTATTCTTTAAGCACAGACAACTTCTTCACAGTAAACGACAGAATGGTAGGAGAAAAGGTGACGCTCATGCTGACAACCAACAAAAGCTGTATGAACGAAAAATGCGTAGTATCGCCGAGCGAGAGAGGTATCGTTATCTTTCGCATCTTTATTCCAGATAAGTCACTCTTACCAGCGCTGGAGGAATTTCAGAGATCGATAAAGTGCAAAGAAATTCCGAGAAGCTAAATCTAAGTTTCGGCTCTCTTCAGGCTAATCGAGGTTGCGACAAGAATTAGAAGGGCGCCAAGCATTTGCTTCAAGTTTAGAACTTCGCCGAAGTAGAAGTAACCCACGAGCACTGCAAACATTGGCTCGATGAGAGCTATTAACGGCGCCTTCTGCAGTTTCACGAGCTTCATTCCGTATGCAAAGAGAATGAATGGAATTGCAGTTGGAATTAGCCCAAGGCCTATAGCCCAGGGGATCGAAAAAGATTCGTTTTTAATCAAGAAGTATGGTGACAGAAGTATCGAGCCAAAAAACACGTTAAAGAAGGCGATTTGAAAAGCGCTGTGAATTTCTCTGGCTTTTTTTGAAAACTTGAAGACCAAGGCGTAGGTTATTCCTGAAAAGATTCCAAAGACGATTCCTGTGTTTAGAGCTACGTAGGTAGAGAGCATGAAGTAGAGTCCAAGAATACCCAACGGGAGTGCCAAGATCGTTGATCTCTCGATTGTCTCTCCGCTGAGGTATGCGATGATCGTGACGTAAATTGGAGCCATGTAAAGTAGCAACGCTGCAACTCCCGCTTCGATGCTCTGAATCGCAGAGATGTAAGAGAAGATGGTTGCGAGGTTTAGAAAAGCCAAGACTAAGAGCGTTTTACTGAAGGCAAACTTCTCTTTCCTTATCAAGCCAAAAATTGAAAGAAAAAGCGTTGCAAAAAATAAGCGAAGGAACGTAACAATTAACGCATCGCTTGCAGTGTTCCTCACGAATATCGATACCGTGCCCATCAGGATCGCTGAGCATAGGATTGCAAGTTCTCCACGCATTACGTGTCGGGTAGCTTTCCACTTAAAAACTCTTCGTAGGCTTTTAGATCGAAGTATCCATGACCACTTAGGTTGAAGACTATGACTCTATCTTCGTTCTTTCTCTTCGCCTCAATCGCCTTGTCGATCGCAACCCTTATCGCATGGGCACTTTCAGGTGCGGGGAGAATTCCCTCGGTTCTTGCAAAGAACGTGCCAGCTTCAAATACTTCACGCTGACCAACTGCGATCGGCTTCATTACCTTATTCTTTACGAGCAAACAAAGCGAAGGCGCATCGCCGTGGTAGCGCAAACCACCAGCGTGGATTGGAGGAGGAATGAAGTTATGTCCGAGCGTATACATTAGGAGCAAGGGTGTGAGCCCAGCTGTGTCACCGTAGTCATAGCGATATTCTCCAGCGGTAAGCGTTGGACACGCTTTTGGTTCTACTGCAATTAATTCGACTTCTCCTTTCATCGCATCTTTTACGAAGGGATAGCAAAAGCCTGCAAAGTTACTTCCACCGCCGACGCAACCTATCATGACGTCTGGTTTTACGTCTATGAGCGTTAACTGCTTCTTGACTTCAAGACCTATGATCGTCTGATGCAGGAGCACGTGGTTTAAAACGCTTCCGAGGCTATACTTCGTGTTCTCACTTTTAACCGCGGTTTCAACAGCTTCGCTTATCGCAATTCCAAGGCTTCCCGGGCAATCTGGATCTTTTTCAAGAACACTTTTTCCGCTTTCAGTTAGATTGCTCGGCGAGGGAATGACTTCGGCGTTCCAAGTCTCCATTAGAACCCTTCGGTAGGGCTTTTGTTCGTAGCTCGACCTTACCATGAAGACTCTGCACTTGAGTCCGAAGAGGTTTGTAGCGAAGGCGAGCGCAGAACCCCACTGTCCAGCGCCAGTCTCAGTTGTGAGCATTTCAACGCCCTCTTTCATGTTGTAGTAAGCCTGCGCTATTGCGGTGTTGGGTTTATGACTTCCAGGCGGGCTTACGCCTTCGTATTTGTAGAATATCTTTGCAGGTGTTTTTAGTGCTTTTTCAAGTCTCTCAGCCCTGATAAGAGGGGTCGGGCGGTAGATACGGTAGAGCTCAAGAACTTCTTCGGGGATCCTTATCCATCTTTCTTCGCTCATCTCCTGCGCTATTAGAGACTTTGGAAACACAGCTTCGAGTTCATCTGGTTTTATGGGTTCCATAGTCCTTGGATTCAGAGGTGGAGCGAGTTTTTCTGGCAAATCTGGGACAATGTTGTACCATCGCTTTGGCAAATACTCTGCATCAAGAACAAACTTGCTCATGCCTTATAGGAACTCTCCTTTTATATAAGCTTTTTCTTTTTTGATGCGCCCAAGTTCTCAAAAGGAAAACCCCGCAAATTTTTTATTTTATCAGCAATAATAAGTTCTCATGAGGGCAATGACCAGGGCTTTTCTTGAGAACGCGTTTGCAGGGGAGAGTCAGGCGCATATGAAGTATTTGATCTTTGCAGACATCGCGGAGAAAGAGGGAAAGCCAAAGATTGCAAAGCTTTTTAGAGCAATCGCTTTTGCTGAGTTGGTTCACGCTAAGAACCACTATGGGGCACTTGGTGCAATTGGGAACACAGTTGAAAACTTGCAAAAGGCAATAGATGGTGAGAAATACGAAGTTGAGGAAATGTATCCTGTTTACAACGCGACCGCAAAGATTCAAGGTGAAAAGGAAGCGGAAAAAACAACTTACTACGCTTTGGCTGCGGAAAAGATTCACGCTGAGCTTTACAGCCAAGCAAAGAAATCCGCAGAGATTGGAAGGGACTTGGATATAGAGAGTGTCTACATTTGCCCAATTTGTGGTCATACGGTGGTGAACGAAGTGCCCGAGTATTGCCCGATTTGCGGGGCTAGGAAGGAGTTGTTTGTTAAATTTTAGGGAGGTGAAAAAATGAAGAAGTTTTCTGAGTTGATTTACAGCTACGAGGTTGAGGACAAGCTTGCGATTTCGAAGCGGGAAAACCACACGCCGAAGATCGAAGCGCCGAAAGAGGTCAAAGCGGGTGAAGCCTTTTCGGTTCGCATTTACATTCAGGGGCATCCGAATACGATCCAGCACTCCTTCAGATGGATCGAGCTATACGTTTACGAGGAGGGAAGGGAGTTTAATCCGATCTTCGTCGCAAGGGCTGAGCTAACGCCAGAGATCTCGGAGCAGGAAGCGACTTTCAAAGTTAAGTTGAACAAGAGCAGTGTTATCCACGCAGTCGCATACTGCAACCTCCACGGTGTTTGGGAGAACAGGCAGGAGATCAAAGTTAGCTAGAGCATTATTTCAACATTTTTATTTTTTCTCTTTTGTACGCATAAAGATTAAATTTGCGAACAACATTTGTTGTGGAAAAACTCACGCAACTCGTTGAAAGGGGCGAAGGGGAGAACGTCGAGTTTAAGGAGTTTCTTAACTCTTACCATCTGAAAGAGAGCAGATTTAGACAATTAGCCTGTCAGATGAACCATCGTGTCATAATGGGCAAGGGTAAGGCTTACTACGTGATTGGGGTCTCCGATTCTGGAGCCGTTAAGGGTTTGGATGAGAAAGCGTTCAACGAAACACTCGAAATTCTTTCCAAGATTGCGAAAGAGATCGAGGCCGAGATTTCGAGCGTTGAGAGATATCAAGTCGATGGCAGATACGTGGGAATCGTTGAAATTTCGAAGGCGAACGCAAAGGAGCACATTCTCATCGGCACTGCGGGGCACGTGGATCACGGGAAGTCCACGCTTGTGGGCTGTTTAATAACAGGTATGCCCGACGATGGAGACGGCGCAACAAGGATCTTTTTGGATGTTTTGAAGCACGAAATTGAACGCGGTTTAAGTGCTGAGCTTAGCTTTGCAGTTCTTGGATTTAAAGATGGTAAGATTTTACGTCTGAAAAATCCAATGAGCAAGGAAGAGAAGGCGAGAATCGTTGAGAAATCTGAAAAGCTTGTGAGTTTTGTCGACACGGTGGGACATGAGCCTTGGCTCAGAACTACGATACGCGGCTTATTGGGGCAAAAAATCGACTATGGGCTTCTCGTAGTTGCTTCGAACGATGGAGTGATGAGGACAACGAGGGAGCACTTGGGAATTCTGCTCGCCATGGAGCTTCCGGTGATAGTTGCGATAACGAAGATCGACATGGTCAGCAAGGAGAGAGTTCAGGAAGTGATTCAGCAAGTCTCGAACCTGCTCAAAACAGTCGGGAGAATACCGATCCTTGTGAGGGATAGAAAGGAAGCGGTTAAGGTTGCGAAGATCCTTGCAGAGAACAGATTCGTCGTTCCAATTGTTAAGACCTCAGCGCTTACACTTGAAGGCTACGAAATCCTTGAGGAGCTTTTTTACAGGTTGCCGAAGAGGTACAGTGGTGAAAAGGAGTTTTTGATGTACATCGATAAGGTTTACAAGGTCACCGGAGTTGGTGTAGTTGTCAGCGGGAGCGTGAAGTCTGGAGAGCTTCGTGAAGGTGAGGACGTTTACATTGGCCCATTCAACGACGGATCCTTTAAGGTTGCGAAAGTTATGAGCATCGAAATGCACCATTACAGAATAAGCAAAACGAAGTGTGGTGATATCGTTGGCATAGCTTTGAAAGGTGTTAGGTTCGAAGAGCTTAGGAGGGGAATGGTTCTTAGCAAAACTCTGCCAAAAGCGGTTCGTGAATTCGAAGCTGAGGTTTTCGTTTTTACACATCCAACCCTGATAAAGCCTGGCTACGAGCCGGTTTTACACGTCGAAACGATCGCGGAGACTGTGACGTTTAAGGAAATAGGAAAAGGCTATTTGAAGGCCGGGGATCGTGATAGAGTGAGAGTGAAGTTCAAGTATCACCCTCAGTGCGTTTTTGAAGGGCAGAGGTTTATCTTCCGTGAAGGAAAAAGCAAAGGGATGGGGGAGATTATGCGGGTGGTTGAATAGAGATATGTTTTTATATTAAAGGTTTCCCTTTCTTCATGGAGGAAGGTATAACGAGGATTGGTGTCAGTTTGCCCAAAAATCTTCTGGACGAGTTCGATGCAATAATAAAGATTCGTGGCTACTCTTCAAGGAGCGAAGCGATAAGGGATGCAATTCGAGGCTACATTGCAGAATACAAGTGGCTCGAAAGTGAAAAAGGGGAAGTTGTTGGGGTATTAACGGTTCTCTATGATCACACCATTCGTGGCGTAAGCGATGCGCTGATCTCGGTACAGCATGCGTTCTCGCACGTGATCACTTCAGATATGCATCTCCACTTGAGCGAGGATCAGTGTCTCGAGATCATTGTTGTAAAGGGGAACATGGAAGAAATAAAGAAGCTCGTGGATAAGATTGCAGCGATTCGTGGCGTTTTAAGCCATAAGATGATAACTGCGCAGAAAAAAGCTTAGTATACGAACGCATCAACAACAACGTGCACAACGTTTGGGGCGTAATTTTTCACCTTCCTGAAGTTAAGTATCTTGCATTTTTTCCCCATTTCTTTGCACGCTTTCTCAACTCTCAGCGTTGGGCGCCAAAGGATTTTCGTTGGAACCGCCTCATGGTAGTGAATTATCCCGAATCTATCGAGAGCTTTTATTGCGGTGTGTAAAAAATCTTGGCAAAAAATGTGCCCCATGACAACTCGATCCGCCACACCTTCGGGGGTTACGAACATCGAGTCGCCGAGTATCGGGATGAGTTTCACATTGTTCAGCTTTGCGTTCTCGAGCAAAAATCTGTATGCATCGTAGTTTATTTCGATTGAATAAACTTTTTCAGCCTTTTTTGCGATTGGAATTGAGAAGTAACCAATTCCAGCGAACATGTCAACTACTGTCTCGTTCTCACACTCCATTGCAACTCTGTGCCTTTCGTAGTGGTTTCCAAGGCTGAACATTACCTTTGTGACGTCGAGCTTGAAATGGCAACCGTTTTCCAAGTGCACAGTTTCACTTCCGTTTCCTGCGAGAAGCTCGAGTTTCGGCCTTCTCATCATTCCTTCCTTTGAGATCTCCCTCCAAACAGCCCTCAGCCTTGGATTCGATTCCAAAATAGCTTCTCCTATTTTTTCCTTGAATTCTGCGATCTCCTCGCTGAGTTTTACTATTGCGAGGTCACCGATCACTTTGTAGCTTTTTGGCAAAAACTTCTGCTTTTCTTTCGGAACTATCTTCGATATCGTTTCCAGAAAATCTTTTTTTGGGTTCCAAATCGCTTCTCTCTGCTCAACTATCTCATAACCCTCAAAGAAATTCTCATAACCCTCGAGTATTGGAATCTCAACAAAGTCTCCATAGCTTTTTATAAGTCTACTCTTATCTTTTGCTCCAATTTTCTCCGCGAAGATTCTTAGCTCTTCAGCTTTCTCTTTTCTAACACGAACGGCCTTCATAGATCTCTGGGAAAAGCGAAGATATTTTGCCCGAAGTTAAAAATAAAAACTTCTTTTCCGATTTCAGCTCCGAAAGAGCGTGGAACGTGGAAAATCCTACCCTCCGAGTCCATAACTTCTGCAACGCTCTCGTCTAAGTTCGTTATAACTCCCCAGCTCATTTCCTCTTTTTTCGCAATCAAAGTCGCTCCCGAGACGTTCACGGCTTTCCCAGTCATTAGCTCAATTCCCTTTTGAAGCTTCGCATTCTTAACGATGCAGATCTTCCCGTCTTTTAAAACCGCATCGTAGTCTTCGGCTTCGAAAAGCCTAACGAGAAAAGTAAATCTGTATACGTCGTTTCCATCAATCCTTGTGTGCAACTTCTTGCTCCTGAAAACGCTCCCCCCGAGCTCATCAGCGATCATTTTTGAAACTCTCTCCCCAATTTTTTTATTCCCAAAGTAGAAATCGATGCCAGATTTTGTCTCCTCGAATTTCAAAAGAAAGTCTTTCTCTCCCCTGCTTCCGCTTAGAACACTTTCGACGATCCTCTTTACCTTCTCAAGTTCCTCCTTCCTTAAACTGCGATTTTGTGCCCTTATCTGCACAACTGCCTCGTAGTATCCACCGCTCTCCTTTGAGCATCGGGGGCAAGTTATTGTTCGAATTCGCAAATTCAGCGGGATCTTAAGGCTTACACAATCGCCATAAATCGTTCCTTTTATTACTGCGAAGTTCTTGAAAATTTCGACGGATTCGACACTAAAGTCTGGAAAGATAGCGAGATTCCGGAAAACTTCTTTTTCAACTGCACTCTTTTCATCAATCCATTCCCATTCTCTACCAAATCTAAAGCTCCCACATTTTCCGCATTTTTCGAGTTCGAGACTTGGAAGATGAGCCAGGGTATTCCGTTCCGCAAAGCAATTCCCGCAGATCTTGAACTCACTCTCTTTCCCGCAGACTATGCATCGCACGAAAAAAATGCGTTGATGCTGTTAATAAGTGCTGTGCTAAAAAATAAAAGTCCTTAATCACCTAAAAGCCCGCAAAGTGCTCGACACAACCGCAACTGCGAGGGTTAACGCAAGGCTCAGGTATGTTAGTGGCAAGTTTATGAGCTTGTCGAAAACACCGAGAGTTGCGGAGTAAGCGATAAAAGAAGCCCAGAACGCAATTGCGTAGAGCGATGAGAACAGCAGAGCAGATTTGTAGCTTTTAGCTAAAAAGCCAATTACAGCACCGCTGATCACGATTCCAATCCAGTGGAAGAAAGATATTGTGATTGCAATAACCATTGCCAAGATCTTAACCAAAGACAATTCTCTCACCTCTCGCACTAAAATCACAGACCTTGTATTTCCCTTCAGCCCAAAGAATCAGCTGATCGTCGTAGTTCTTAGAGAAGAAGTTTCCAGAGTTTCCACCGGGAATTACACAGTAGTCTTTCTCGAAGGTCACGATCATTCTCCAGCTGCTCCCAATTTGGTAGCCCATCTCACCAATGCGACGGAAGTTGAAAACTGTGAACTCATCTCCATCCATAGCCTTCGATGGATAATCAAAGTAGCCCACGACTCTGCTGAACGGATGCTTCATGGCAAGCTTGTTAATGTCTCCGTAGACCTTGTAGTTGTTCTTTTTAATCTCCTCGATTGCAAGCTTTAACGCTCTCAAAGCGATGTCATCTCTTGTTTCTACAGCTTCGGTTCTCTTGTCATCGAACCACTCGCTCTTTGCTGGCAAGTTCTGTAGCACATACAGTCTTGGCAAATAACTCTTGTCGAGTCCTACTGCGAAAAACTCGTCGAACGTTTCGTTTACGAATTTCTCGAGCCAGATTGCGAAGATCAACGCCTCCTTCGAATCTTTTTCCATTCTGTAGTCCCAGTTTCTCAGCATGTCTGCATAGACCCTTAGCTCATCGTCCATCTTCGGATAAGCTTCGAGGATGAACGGAACGAAGAACTCGGCAACTTTCGACTTTGTGTCTCTTTGCAAGTTCATAAAATCCTCTGCTGTAATCTTTTTGCTTGCAACGAGCTCGTCAAGAACTTCATAGATTCTCATGCCCCTGTATGGATCTGCGAAATACATCGTATCGCCCAAGTAGTGCTTCCAATATCCCGGTTCTTGATTCGCAGTCGCTATGTAGTCCGGATTTATCACGTGCGGAATTTCCTCGAAAGGTATGAACCCTTCCCACGTGGAGAAGCCAAAAGCTCTGAAACCTCTCCATTCTCCCTCTCCTGCAGAGCCGTTGAAAATTGTGTTTCCAGGAACCTCTTTTCCATTCACAACTCTAATCGGATACTTCCCCGCGGGGTAATACATTGTGTTCCCGTAGATATCTGCGTAAACGACGTTTTGCGCTGGAACGAAGAATAGCTTAAGCCCCTCCATGAACTCGCTGATGTTTCGGGCGTAGTTGTATTTGTAGATCGCCAAAGCTTCGCTCGTGTTCGTGAAACCAGTCCAAGCCACTGCAACTTTGAAACCGTCTCTCTCAATCAAAGCGCCGTGAATTGTTTTCTCAACTACGACTTCTCGCTCTTCAAAGCCCTTTGCAGTCTTAACTCTTATTTTCTCAACTTTCTTTTCCGGTTCAAGCCATTGATCTTTGTAGAGGTATTTGCTCCCGTTCCAGACGTAGTAGTAGAAGTCTATCACGTCCGCACCAACGTTCGTAAATCCCCAGGCTACGAAGTCGTTTCTACCGATGATGATCATTCCAACGCCGGGAAAAGTAACGCCACGGACGTTGAAGCCGTTGAGTTGAATGTGCATTTCATACCAGACTGGTGGAACTGTTAAAAGCAAATGAGGATCGTTTGCTAGCATTGGTTTTTTCGTCTCAGTGAATTTCCCTGAAACCAACCAGTTGTTCGATCCGAGAATATTATGGCTTTCAAAGCTCTTAGCCCAGTCGACAAACGACTTATTTACTCTGATGATTGTGTAGTTACCCATAGACTGCGGGTATAATTCGAGGGCTTTATCTCCGAGCTTATCTAATATAACCGCCCTTTTCAGATCCCAAAAATTTCCCGTTAGCCCCCAGGCTATCTCCTTTGCGATTAGCAGAGTGTCAACTGATTCCCACTTCTTCGGCTTGTAGTTTGCAAGTTGAAACTCCATGGGCAGTTTTTCAGTCTCGATGAAGTGGTTTACGCCTTCGCTGTAGGCGATTAGCAGTTCTGCAATCTCAGTATTCTTTAGACTTTCCCATGTTATCTCTGCAGATTTCACGAAGTCCATCTTTCTGTAAAAAACATCCGATTCGTAGAAATCCTCACCGAAAACTTCGCTCAGCTCACCACGCATAATTCTGCGATGCAGATCCATCTGGAAAAGACGATCTTTTGCTTGAACATAGCCGATTGCAAATGCAAGCGCTTTTTCGTTTTGTGCAACAAAGTGTGGAATCCCGAACTCATCGTAGAAAACCTCGACTTTTCCGTATGGGTTGCGAACATCTTTCTTGCCTTCGAAAGACCATAGCGTTCCCGAAAAAGGGGAGAGCATTGTTAGATAGTTACTTGCCAAGTATAGAGCAATAGCAAGCACTGTGAGGGAAACAAACCCTCGCCTGTGCATGTTAAGCGTTAGTCGATCATTTTAAATATTTTACGAGTTAGCGTTTATCTCCCTTCTTCCCCTTCTTTCGCTCAAGCTCATCGATGCTTTTTCGCTCTTCTATCTCCTTAAGCTCTCCCTCTGTCATTTCAAGAATAAAAGCGCCCACGTAACCGCAGTTGAGGCATCTGTACTTTCCAGTGTAGCCACCACCGTCTAAAACGACATTCTTAGATTTACAAATCGGACAAATCAAGAGTCTTTTCATGCTTGAGCTAAGTTTTTCTGAGGATAAACTTACTGAAAAAGAGTTCGCAAAATTTTTAAAAAATTGCGAAAACGAAGTTGTGTTGATAGCCCTTTCTGTCTACGGCGAAGACAAGCCAGGGATCGTTCATGCGGTAGCCGAAGCGCTTTCAAGTTGCGATGCGAACATCGTGGACATCGAGCAGACTGTGCTTCAAGGTATATTTGCGATGTTCATCGTTGCCGAGGCAGAGGAGTTGAAATGCGTCGAAGAAAAGCTCAGAGAAGTTGCAAATAGCCTGAATCTTAAGATCAGTCTAAACCCATTTGAAAGGAAAGAGGGGAAGAAGAGGAATTTGTTCTTGGTAAATGTCCTTGGTAAAGACAGGGTCGGAATAGTCCGGGACATAACTGCGATCTTCTTGAGATTTGGGATAAACATTGAGAGAACAAGTTTGACTGCAAGGGATAAGCTGATAGTGATCGAATTCCTTGTTGATATCGGCGACGCTGACGTGCAAAAGCTTCGAAAGGAGCTTTTGAAAGAGGGAGAGAGGCTCGGGCTTGACATAGTAGTAATGGACTACGAAACCGCTATGAAGGAAAAGAAGCTCGTAGTTTTTGATCTCGACTCAACTCTAATCGAAGTTGAGATAATAGATGAGCTCGCAAAAGAAGCGGGGGTTCAGAAGGAAGTCGAGGAATTGACGAGAAAGGCTATGAACGGCGAGCTCACATTTAAAGAGGCGCTGGTGGAGAGAGTTAAACTCCTCGAAGGTTTACCCGTTGAAGTTCTCGAGAAAATTTACTCCAGGATCGAGTTTACCGAAGGTGCGAAGGAGCTCATTTCATCGTTGAAAAGAGCCGGCTATAAGGTTGCGCTTGTCAGCGGTAGCTTTACGTATTTTACAAATCGCATAAAAGAAGAGCTCGGGCTCGATTACGCTTTTGGCAACGAGCTTGAGATCGTGAACGGAAAGCTCACGGGAAAGCTCAAGGGGAAGATAATCGATGCAGAGGAGAAGGCGAGGATAATAGAGGAGATTGCGATGAAAGAAGGGATAAGCATGGATAAGGTTGTTGCAGTCGGGGATGGGGCGAACGATAGACTTATGATCGAAAAAGCTGGGCTTGGGATAGCTTTCAACGCAAAGGCGATTTTGAAGGAGATAGCAGACGGAAGCATCTCGAAAACGAACTTGATTGGAATCGCCGGAATTTTGAAGCTACCCTCCGAGTTCACGAGAAGAGTATGAATTTTAGCAAAGTCCTTCTCGTTTATTTTGCAACATTATTTATAAAGATTGTTGCATTTTATTATTCCAACCTCGCAGTTATCCTTGCGGACGCCTTGCACAGCGTCGTTGACATATCTTTAATCTTAATTCTGATCGTTGCTTCGCACCTATCGAAAAAAGTCGCTGACGAGTGTCATCCGCACGGGCATGGAATGGTGAAGAACGTAGCCTCTCTTGCCGTTTCGGTTGCGTTCATAACTCTGCTATCGGTTGAGTTGTTTAGGGAAGGCGTGCATCGCATCCTGAGCCCAGAGGTTTACGAGAACCTCGAAATTGCCCTAATGGCGGAGTTTACCGTTCTCGCGCTTTTGCTCTCAGCGAGTGCATTCCTTAGGAAGCGTAGAGATATTCTTGGGAAAACAGCTATGTATGAAACCTTAAACGACTCTTTGTCGACATTTGCTGCGATTTTCGGAATTCTCTTTGTGTCCTTTGGCTTTGCAATTTTCGATGGAATTATGACAATAACGATCGCTTTACTAATTGCCTACAATTCTTCAAAACTCTTTTTGGAAAACGCCAGGTTTCTGCTTGGGCTCTCGCCGTTGGAGGATTTTTACTCCAATGTCGAGAGAGCAGTTAAAAGTGTAGAAGGCGTGCATAACGTTCACGACATGCTCGCAATTTACACTGGAGAGAACGAGATACACTTGGATCTACACGTCACAATCGATGGAACTATGAGGATCGAGGAAGCGGATTTGATATCGAGGAGAATTGCAGAGAAATTGCAGAACGAGTTTCCCGAAGTGAAGCACGTTTCGATTCACTTCTGTCCCCATGCTGGGGAGAGGAGGAAGATATGCAACTCCCAGTCAATGGACAGATTTTAAAGTCGAAGCACTAAACTGCGATAAGTTTTTAAAAGATACGAATTAAGTGTTGGTGTGAGAGTCTGGCTAATAGTTGTTATGCTCATCTTGTGCACGCAAACCGCGTTTGGAGGAGTTTTAGAGATCGAAGAAATGAAAATTTCGGTTTTTGCCACCGATAAAGCTCATCTGAAATACGAAATAAAGCTGAGGAACACAATAGACAAGCCAATAGTCCCTGGAATTTCCGAACTAAGGCTTCAGAAGGTTGAGAATACGAAACTGCTCTTCTTTTCAATTCCCATCGGTGAGCAGAGGAAAGCAGTCGAAGTCGAGAATCTCAGAGCTTATTCTGGCAACCTGAACTTCAAAGCGAGCTTTGAGCATTTCGAAGATTACACCACCATTTACTACGAAATCTGGTATCCGATAGAGCCCTACGGGGAGAAGAACGTTATCGTCGAGTTCGACGCAGATCTCGTCGACCATGGGTTGATCTTCAAGAGCTTGACGATACCCGTGGGGGGAGACGTAGACATAAAGAAGCTTGACTTGGACATTAACTCTGACTGGAAGCTTTGTTATCTCGAAGGAGACGTAACTTCAGTGCCTTCAAACCACATAGCATTCATAACCGCAGAATTCTCGATTCTGCCACTTCCTTTGCTACCGTTTCGTGGCTATGTTCTCTTCTGGGGCTCTTTGTTGGTCTTAATTGCGATCCTAGCACTTTTATTAGTGAGAAAATGAAACTAAAACTCTTTGTCTTCTTTGCTCTAATTTTCATCCCGGTCTCCAGCGCTTGTGTCGTCGAGATACGCAGCACAACTTTTTACGTCAACGGAACCCAAGAGGTTACGAGGGATTGGTTTGTTATTGACTTCGAGAACACGTATGGCTACGATCTCTTCGACGTCCGTTTCGGTGAGTTGGCGTTTGTTCCGGTGATCCGTGATGGAGAGAGAGTTAGAATAGACCCGTATAAGAATGTTAGCCCTAAGCATTTCCCCATAGCAGTTTTTGCGACGGTAGAAAGCTTTGGCGATCGAAGCATTGTTCGCTACGTGCTCGAGAACTCAGGAGATAGTGTTGACGTCTCGATTTCAATACCCATGTTTCCAGACTTTATTTCCTGCGACAACTGCGTGGTATCTAATGAACGCATCGTTTTCAACAGAACAATTGCGAGAAACGAGTCTGTGGGTTTTAACTTAACTTTGAGACGAGACTTCACGATCCCAGACGGGGCAATCAGCTTTAGCTATGGTGGAAAAATCGACATGAGCTTCGCAGCCAACGTTCCTGTGGTTGTAGAAAAGGGGAGAAGTGAAAACTGGATTGGGGTTTTTAAAGTTTCGAACATTCTCGATAAAAAAGTAGAAGGTAATGCAACCGCATTTGTTGAGTTCGCTACGGGCAATAGAACCATGCTTTTCGAGGAAGAGATCGAACTTGAGCCGGGAGAGGACTTTACAAAGTCCGTGGAAGTAAAAAGCCAGCTTGTGCCAACTTTTTTCTTCAGAGTTCAGCTCAGAGTCGGGAATTACTGTAATCTCACGACCCTTCCAGCCACCGAGATCGGCGGGAGGTATGTGATAGGATACGCAACTCTTAAGGGCTTCACGCACACGACTTCAGCTGCTGTTCCTGTGATGCCAGCTCTACCGACTCCTGAGATCGTCACGGTTCCAACACCGGAGATTCCACCGAGTCCTGAAATGGTAAGGGAAACAATCGAAACAGTTCCAGAGATCCTACTTCCACCACCAAAGGTTGCAAAAGAGCTTGTGGTTCAATACGTGGTGATGATGATCCCGGCGATATTTGGGACGTTTTTTACAACTCTCTTTATCCCCCTTCGCTCAAGGGGAATTGTTGCACTCAAAGAGCACGAGAGATTTCTCGTAGCGCTATATCCCAAGTTCCGGATCTTTACAACGCCTTCGAATCCCGTTCGTGGGGGAATCGTGATCGAGCCTGATGAAGAACTAGTTTCGAGATTTTTGGGGATGGGAATCGATCGAAAATACGCTGAACTCCTTGCAGTCGCGGTAAAGGTTAAAAAGCCTGTGATTGCCTTGGATGCAAGTGTTGCGAGAGTAGCGGTAGCGTTTGGAATACTGGTGATTATGTATGGACGAGCTTGAGGCGATGATGGAAGAATTTGTGAAAAAGGTTCGCTTTAGGGACACGATTTCTGCAATTCTAGTCTCGACTGCTTTTGTCTTCTTTGGAATCCTTCTCCTGATCGTTCTCGATGTCATAATCGTTCCTCTATCAATACGAGGCTACGTCGCAATTGCGCTCCTAATCTTGACTTGGGTTTTGATGAGCATCGGCGTTTATCTGCTAATAACGATCCCATTGCCAAGGCGTTTCAAGATAGTTGCAGACTCAAACGGGGTTGTGAAGCTTTTGGAGAAAGGATACAGCGGAAAAGTGTTTGTTTCTAGAGAAACGTATAGGCGATTACCGCCAAAGGTTGGTTTGAGGTTGAACCTCGAAATCTTGGATGCGGATGAAAGGGAGCTCGAGAAGTATCGTAAGCAAGGTGAAGAACTCGCGCATGCGTTGGCAATTGCGAAAAAGCTTAAGGCAAAGATCGTGAGCTCACGGAAGGGCAAAGTAGGAGGCGTCGAGATCATAACTGCGGACGAATTGGAGTGATTACGCAAACATTTGTAGCGTGTAGCCCGTCCTGTGGAATCCCCATCATCGGTTCAGAGGACGCATGGCGGACGGGCGAATCTTTTTTTTCTTCAAAAAATATAAGCTTTTTCCCCTTCAAGCTCGGTAGTAAGGTTTTTATCCTGAGCAAAAACTTGGGTGCATGTTTCTAAAGGAAAAGATCAGCATAATCCTCGCAGTCCTTTCAGCTTTTCCTTGGCTTATTTCGTTTTTTGTGTCAATTCATTATCCTCCCTATTTTGAAGCCTTGCTTGCGGGTGTTGCGGTAGTTTCTGCAGCTTTTTTGCTTTCTTGGGCAGCTGAGACTGCAGAAAAGGATTTACCAAGATCCCTAAGCCTCGCAGTTGTTGCTTTACTTGCTGTTTTGCCGGAATACGCAGTCGATCTATACTTCGCTTGGATGGCGGGAAAAGTTGGAGGGGGATACATCCACTACGCCGCTGCCAACATGACCGGGGCGAATAGGCTACTTCTTGGCATCGGATGGAGCATGGTTGCGATTTTTGCGATGATTAAGCTTAGAAAGAAGGAAGTAGTTCTCGACGAAGGCATAAGGCTTGAATTTTTTATGCTCTTGATCGCGTCTCTTTACTGCTTTTCAATTCCGCTAAAAAGCGAGATTTCGATCCTCGATGCCTTTTTTTTGCTTCTCATTTATGTTCTCTACCTATACTCGGCAACTAGGGCTCATCGCGAAGAGTTCGAAGCCGTTGGAGTTCCAGCGTATCTTTGCTGTTTTCCCGTGAAGAAAAGAAGAGCATCCGTAGTTTTTCTATTTCTTTTCTCGGCCTTTGTAATCCTTGTGAGCGTCGAAGCGTTTGCAGAGGGTTTAATTGGAACCGCAAAAATATTTGGAATAGACGAGTTTTTGATGGTTCAGTGGATAGCTCCACTCGCAAGCGAAGCTCCGGAGTTCATAGTTGCAATTTACTTTATACGCAGGTTTAGAACTACTGCGAGCTTTAACACTCTTGTATCTTCAAAGGTTAACCAGTGGACTCTCCTCGTTGGATGTCTCGCAATCATATACAGCCTAGCCCTCGGATCTCCGAGCTCTTTGCCCCTTGACGATAGGCAGAGAGAGGAATTTTTGCTGACCGCAGCGCAATCGCTTTTGGGTGTGGCGATAATAATCAACCTGAGGCTCAACATTTTTGAAGCGCTTGCATTGCTTTTCCTTTTCCTCCTGCAGTTCGTGTACCAGAGCGTCGAAATGAGATATTTGCTGAGCTTAGCTTATTTACTCCTCGCTATTCCCTCGCTCGTTGCACACAGGCACGAGATCGGGAAGAGTTTCAATTATGTGCTCAAACTTCTGAATAAGCGTTAAAATTAAATACTTTTTTGGGTTCATTTCGTAGGGTGAGGATCATGGGACTCTTTGGGAAAATAAAATCAAAAGAGAAGGCAATCGTCGATGACTATGAAGAGCTTGATCTGAGTCAATACGAGGCTGAAGTAGGAGAAAAAGCTTCGATGATGATCAAAGTCGCAGAAGTCGCAGGATTGAGCGAGATTCCGAGGATAAAGAAGGAGATCTACGATGGGAACGTTGTTGTTGCGGACATTGGTTTCCTGAAACACGACAAGCTGACTTTGGACAGGATTTTGAAGGATCTAAAACAGCTTGTAGATGAAATAAACGGAGACATTGTCGGTTTGGGAGAGGATTACGTGGTTATAACCCCCACCGGAGTTAAGGTAGACAGAAACAAGATCAGGGGCAGTAGATGATTTGTCCAGTTTGTGGGAGAGAACTAAGGCTCGTGGTTACAACGTACGAGGTTCCTTTTTTTGATAAAGTTCTTTTAACTTCGATCTCTTGCGAATGCGGATTTAAACATGCGGATTCGATCGTCTTAGGCGAAAAGGAGCCGACGAGGTTCAAGATAAGGATAAATGAGAAAAATCTCTTTGCGAAAGTCATAAGATCGACTTCGGGAACGATAAGAATCCCAGAGCTCGGCGTAACAATCGAGCCCGGTCCAGCGAGTCAGGCGTTCATAACGAACCTCGAGGGAATCCTTGAGAGAGTTGCGAACATCGTGAGAACTTTGATGCGGTGGAACGAGGGAGATGAAGAAAAGATCCGTAGATGTGAGTCGATACTAAGGAGAATCGAGGATACACTTGTGGGAAAAGACGAGCTGACACTTATCTTAGAGGATCCGTTCGGGAATAGCTTAATTCTTTCGGATGAAAGCTTTAGGGAGGTTATTAGCAGAGAAGAGGCGAAAAATCTAAAAACAGGCTTAACTGTGATAGAGCTGACTGGGCTTAGCGAGGAGGAGATTTCAAAGATCTAAGTTTTTCTGCCTCGATTTCAAGCTCTTTAAATTTCTTCTCCATCTCTTCTCTTAGTTTCTCGTCGCTTGGGACTCCGTAGAGAACTTCAAGCTCTATCATACGCTTTGCCTTCTTATACTCGGCGTAGATTTTCCCAATTTCTCTCGCAAACTCTGTTAACTTCTCTGGGGTTAGAATCACGAGGGCGATGATCGCAATGAATATCAATTCCTCGAATCCGAGCATGAACTTTGTTGTTTCAAAATTTTTTAGCTTTTTCGATAACTTTTTTAGCCATTGCAGAGATAAGAGAAAGGTTGAGGAGCTTGAAGGATCTCTCGATTGGGAAGCTGAGCATAAACATAAACGGAGATGTTGGGGAAAAGGAGATAGCCGAAAAAGGAAGAATTGCAGAAAGCTCAGGAGTTAAAGTTGTCTGGGTTGGTGACTTTGATTTTGACCCTTTTTTGACTGCAGAAATCCTTGCAAGGGAAACGAATCTTCTGATCGGCTTTGGAGTACTGTCGGCGACGAAAAGAGATTGCGAAGCAATGATTCAAGAGATCGAAGAACTTGAACTTAGATTTGGCAACAGATTTTTGATCGGAGTTGGAGCAGGAGAATTCAAGGATCCGAAGGAAGCGATCGAGAAAGTTATAAAGTGTCTTGAAATGCTGAAACCAAGGAAAGTCTTTGCTGGTTGTTCATCGCCTAAGATAACAAAGCTCGCTTCGAGAATCGCAGATGGAGTCCTTATAAACTACGTTCATCCAGAACTCGTTTCTAACCTTGCTTCTTTCGTTGAGAATGGAATGAAGATCGCCTACGGACCTGCTTTGCTTTTGCCAAGCGAGTTTGAAGAAGACGTAACTTTAGCTTCTGCGATCGTTCTAAAGGGAGTTGAGAAGAGATTCGGGATAGAGATAAACGAGAACTTAAAGAAGCTTGTGGAGATGAGAAGAAGAGGAATTTCGATCACGAACTCGGGGTTGTTTAGAATGAAGGAGTTCTTGCTCGAGAGATTTGCAATCACTGGTAATTTCGAGGAAGTCTTGACGAAGATAAAGCAGTTGCTGAAGGTTTGCGATCACGTTGTCTTGTCAGATCCGTTTTTCAGAGATCCAAACTCTATGAAAGCTTTAAAACCGCTGGTAAGATTATGCGAGGCGTTTTGAGGATAATAAACCCTTATGATCCGGGAATTATCCCCGAAGGGCAAGTTGTGAACTTGAGTTCCAACGAAAATCCATATGAGCCGAGTGAAAGTGTCAAAAGAGCTTTTTTTGATTCAATAGCGAAGATAAACCGCTACCCAGATGCGAGCTATTCGAAGCTGAAGAAAACGATTTCGGATTTTTTGGGTGTTGAGATCGAAAAAATTTCGGTTGGTTGCGGATCTTCAGAGCTTATTTCGAGAGTTTGCGACGTCGTTGTTGAGGAGCTTGACACGGTTGCAGTTCCAATGCCCTCTTACTCGCTCTATTTAATTTACGCGATGCTCCGGGAAGCAAATATCGTTACTCCCGTTTTCAGGGATTACAAGGTTGAAGCGGAGATCTTCGAGGAACTGAAGCCGAAACTATCGATAATTTGCTCTCCAAACAATCCAACAGGGAATAAAGTGAAGAGAAAAGTCGTTGAGAAGATCGTGGAGAACTCTGAGTTTGTACTAATCGACGAAGCATATGTAGAGTTTTCAGATGAGCACTTTCTTCAATTTGCCCTCGAGTTTGACAACGTGGTTGTTTTGAGGACTTTTTCCAAATTTTTTGGACTCGCTGGGCTTAGAATTGGATATGCGATCTCAAGCAGGGAATTGACGGAAGCGATAGAAAAAATCCGCCTCCCCTTTGCGATTTCGGGTGTTGCAGTTGAAGCTGCAATCTCTGCGATAAAATCCTTTGATTATTACGCAAATCTTAGGAAAAGGATAGTTGAGGAGAGGGAGAGAATGGCAAAGGAATTGATGAAGCTTGGGTTGAAAGTTTACCCATCCTATGCGAACTTTTTGCTCGTAAAAATCGATGAAAGGGCTTTCGATTTTTTATTGGGCAAGGGAATAATGGTAAGGAAGATCGAGAACATTCTCGGTTTGGAGGGAACACATTTGAGGATAACTGTGGGAAGAAAAGAGGAGAACGATGCTTTAATAGAGGCGTTAAGGTCATATCTTTGCGAGTCCTCTGCAGATTAGGTATATTGCGGAGAACTCGGGAATCTCTGCTGAATCTCCGGGAGAGAAATTAAACTCGTAGCCCCCCATTTTCATTTTTACCTTTTTGAGAATCCTAACTCTCACTTTCTCCTCTCCAAAAGCTATTGCATCTCTGAATGGATCGAAGGTTTCAATGTCTTCGACTTTCGTAACTCTAAGTCCGGACTTTCCGTGAAGGGTTCCGGGCATTCTTATGAGTCGTTTAACGTCTGCAGTCACCGGAGCGTCGATGTACACTCTTAGCGCATCGATTGCAGATTTTATGAACTTTTCTTTCTTCCAGTTTCGTTCTGGAATGCCTTTTTTGCTGAGGTACCTCTTCACCCGTATCTCAGCATTCGATTCTGGAAAATTCCCAAAGAGTCTTGGGTTGTTCAGCGTTAAGTAGTCGATGATCTCCCTCCTCTCCGGAGCTTCAAGATAGCGAAAGTCCTCGTCTAAAACGTGGACATGATACCCTCTGCCACCGGAGAAGAAGATCTCAACCTCTTTAACGCCAAAATCGGTTTTCAGCAATTTTATTAGCTTTTTTACCTCGATTTTAGTCCTTTCGAGTAAAGAAGCTATGTTTTTTGTTTTTATAGGAAGGTGATCACCGTCGATGTCAAAGATTAGATCTGCACCGATCCAGCCTTTTTTCTCCATTTTCTCTTCGCCCGGGTTTTCGTAGTATGCCGAAGAATAGTAAACGTGTGCCGGGACATTTTTTGCTACGTAGCCTTGGAACTCCTCTTCTGATTCAAAGGAAACGTGCCTCCTCATTACGAACTCTGGAATGGATTCAAATGGGACGAAGGCAAACTCGCGTTTTTTGAATTCCTTCGGCAAATCTATTCTATGTTTTGAATAAAATTCACTGAATTTTTTGATCAAATATTGCTTCTCTTCCATAGGTAGAAGTTCACTCCCTTGTAGTTGATCAATTTCCCATCGCAGAAATCGCCATACAGTGGCTTTATTATGCAATCTGCATTTATGAGCTTTGATAGTCTTCTTATCGCAGAAAATAACTCTGGAGGTGGGCGAATTGAGTATACGAGCTCGACACCTCTGTAGATTTCGAGTCTTGGGTTTATGATGTCGTCGATGTAGAATTCAACACTTGTTTTTACTTTTCTTACATCTGTTGCGATCACAGATACACCTTTTGATTTCAAGAGCTCCGCTACTGCAACGTTGTTTCCAATTCCAATTTCCGCAACCCTTTTGTATCTCTGAGCTATAAACTCCGCAAGTGGCAACACTAACCTTATATCCTCGTGTTTGCTATAAAGTTTTGTGCAGGTGGTGATAAGAGAGTATTCAATCAGAGACTTCAACGAAGTTCTCGAGATAGACAAGGAGGCGTTCAACCCAAGAAACCCATCTTTCGATATGTTCGTATACTTGACATACTGCAACGAACTCTTGGTTGCAGACATCGGAAACAAAATCGCAGGTTACGTAGTCACGATGGACGTCGATAAGATCACGGGAAAGATAGTTTCGATTGCAGTTAGAAAGGAGTTCAGAGGGCATGGAATTGGTGAAGCTCTGTTGAGGGAAGCTATAAAAAGGCTTAGGGCGAGGGGGAAAACGAAGATAGCACTCGAAGTCAGAGTCTCGAACAAACCTGCACAAGAACTATACAAAAAACTTGGATTTAGGATAGTGGATACTATTCCAAGCTACTACAGCGACGGGGAGGACGCTTACTACATGGTTCTTACGTTCACCGGGCAATGATTTCCACTTGCAGACACTCCTTTAGTTTCGGATTTTGCACAAGCTTTTCTGGGTAGTATGTTTTGAATATCTCCGAAATACCTTTGCAAAGCAACAAGACCGCCTTTTTGTGTTCGGATTTGCTTTTGTTTACTTGTACAGGGCTTATTCCAAGGCTTTCGTAGGCTTTAAAATGTCCATTGGCAATCCCAGAGTCTTCTAAAATCTTTTTTATGTGGAAAAGTACTAAGTGCAACACGAGCAATTCCTCTTTCTGCATCACGACTTACTGCAGTTCTTTCTATAAAAAGTTTTCCCTAACTTCAAAAAAATTTTTACATGTTTTATCCTTTTTATTTAAATTAAAAATTATTTTATACTCTTCAGCCTCCGGATATTACTCTGATCACGGTAACTTCTCCCCCTTCCGCAAACTCGTCCAGGGGCAGTGGCGTTGAATCACGGACTAATACTACGGTTTCGGGGTTTATTCCAAGGTTTTCGAGAATCTCGGTATACCTAAGCTTTTCTTTAAGCTCGATAACTTCTTCACTCTTTTTGAAGCCCACGAACTTTATCTTGAGCCTCATTCCTCAGCAAGCACCTCTTTAGACACGTCTTTTATGCTCCCTTTTGACTTCGTCTCTGCTAGGATCTCCTCCATCTTTTCCTCGAGCACTTTTTCATCTTTGCTGAGGACTTTCTTTAACCCCTTCTTTTTGAACTTCCGCCAATCGAATCTCCTCATAAAATCCCCAACACTACTTTGTCACAGGAATAGAAAAATCTTTTGCTCAAATCTGTAATTACCCTATACCCTCTTTCATTCTCTCCAGCCTCTTCCTGATCTGTGCAAGCTCCTCTTTCGTGACTGAAACTCTCGTGCCCACTTCTTTTAGCTCCCTGTTCAGCGCCCTTATTTTTTTCAGCTGAACTAAGTTTAGTATCACGCTTACGATTAGGAGAGCAAAAAGTGCCAACTCAAGCATTTCTTCCATCATCTCCTCCTCCTGAAAACCTTGAGCATTTTTTCAAGGACACTCTCTTTCTTAACTTGCGCAATCGCAACCTCCTTCTTCTTCCCAGCGATGGCCATTGCGAGGTCTTTTATCGCAATTGATGCGGGAGAATTTGGAGCACTTAAAACCACGGGTTTACCAAAAGCTGCAGATTTTCTGACTTCTGGGTCTTCGGGAATCGTTGCAATCACCTTTGCTTCGAGTATGGCTTCTATCTCCGACTTAGCCATGTCGATTCCCCAGCCTGTCATCCTGTTTATAACAACCCCAAGTGTCTTTGTTCCGAGTCTTTCTGCTACGATCTTCGTCTTTAGACCGTCTGTAATCGACGCGATCTCAGGATTCACAACGAGGAGAAGTTCTTGAGCTGCGGCGATTGCTATAACTGCACTCCTCTCGAGCCCCGCAGGTGCATCGAGGATCAGAATATCCGTTCCACCGACGATCCTCGTGAGAACCTCTTCAAGCTTTTCGGGGTTTGCCTTCCTCAACCCTTCGAGACTAACTCCAGCGGGAATTACCTTCACTCCTCCCGGACCAACGTAAATCGCCTCCTCAATCTTCGCTTCACCAGCGAGAACGTTCTGCAGTGTGATCGGCAAACCCTCCATCCCAAGAATCAGCTCGAGATTTGCCATCGTGATATCAGCGTCGACGATTGTGACATCGTAGCCAAGCTGTGTTAGTGCTATTCCGAGATTGGCTGTTATCGTAGTCTTTCCAGTTCCACCCTTTCCTGAGGCGACGGTTATAGTTCTCGCCATTTAAATCCCCCTAATTATTATTATCACTTCGACTATTTAAGCATTTTCCATCATGTCAATCAAAAAAAGAGATATCGTTATATATACCTTAGCATAAAGAGCGAGCGATAGTCTGGTGGTGTTATGGTAGTGGTCGAGCTTATAACTGGTAGAACTCTTGATCAGGGAGCGACGGTTGAAGAGAAATTAAGCGACGAGTATTTTAATGCTGTGAATTACATCGAGCTCAGCGAAGAAGACTTCAAACAATTGGCACTGAAAGAAGGAGATAGAGTCAAAGTTGTCACAGATTTTGGGGAAGTCGTGGTTTTTGCAAAGAAATCCGAGTTGCCAAAGGGAATAGCTTTCATTCCCATGGGTCCATATGCGAACGCTGTAATCGACCCCGCAACCGATGGCACGGGAATGCCTCAATTCAAGGGGATAAAGGCGAGGGTAGAGAGAACAGAAGAGAGAGTCAAAACAATTAAAGAACTGCTGGAGGCGATCTAAATGCAAGATATAATTTGCACATTCTGCGGTAGTGTTTGTGATGACGGCGAATACGATTTGGAGAAAAGAAAGGTAAAGAAGTTTTGCAAGCTCGGAAGTAGCAAGTTTGCAGAGAAAGAGAGGATAAAGGCTCCAATGATCGATGGAAAGGAAGTAAGCTATGAAGAAGCGATTGAAAAAGCTGTTGAGATTCTTGTGAACGCAAAGAAACCATTGCTATACGGCTGGGCTTCGACAGCGAACGAAGCCATAAGGGTTGGTGTGATTTTAGCAGAGAAGCTTGGCGGAGTTTATGATCAATGCGCAAGCGTCTGCCACGCGCCTGGAACCCTTGCGATGATCGAAGAAGGCTTGCCGGGAGCGACGCTCGGCTCGGTAAAGAATCGAGCAGATGTCGTTATCTTTTGGGGCTCGAATCCGATGGAGGCACATCCGAGACACGGGACAAGGTATTCGATCTCAGCCAAGGGTCTTTTGGTGAAAGATAGAAAGCAGAGAAAAATTATCGTCGTCGATGTTCGTCCAACAAAGACTGCTAAGATAGCTGATATGTTCGTTCAAATAAAACCGGGCTACGATTATGCAATAATCTCAGCCCTGAGAGCGATAATAAGTGGGAACGCCGATGTTGTGCCGAACGAAGTTGGAGGAGTTCCAAAGGAGAAGCTCGTGGAGCTTGCGGAGATCATGAAAAAGGCGAAATATGGCGCTATTTTCTACGGCCTGGGAGTTACGCAGTCGAGGGGGAGAGATAGGAACATAGAGAATGCGATAAAGCTTGTTCAGTTGCTGAACAGAACAACTAGATGGGTAATTTGGCCAATGCGTGGACATTACAACGTTGTCGGCGCAGGAGAAGTTCCTGCTTGGGAAGTTGGTTATCAGTATGCGATCGATTTCAGCAGGGGATATGCGAGGTTCTCACCGGCAGAGTTCTCTGCTGTAGAAGTTCTGCTCCGAAAGGATTGCGATGCTGCGCTCATAGTCGCTTCAGATCCTGTGGCACATTTCCCAAAGATGGCGGTGAAGCATTTAAAGCAGATTCCCGTGATTCAGATAGATCCGTTTCCAAACATGACAACGCTCATCGCAAAGGTCGTAATTCCATCTGCAGTCTATGGAATTGAAGCAGAAGGAACTGTTTACAGAATGGATTGCGTACCGCTGAGAGTGAAGAAAATACTCGAAACGAACTACTGGACTGACGAAAAGATCCTTGAAGAAATCCTAAAGAGGGTTGAAAAGCTGAGGGGGTGAAAGAATGCTCTGGATAAAGAATGGGATCGTTGTGGATCCGAAGAACAAGATCAACGCAGAAAAGATGGACATCTTTGTAAAGAACGGCAAGATCGTTGCTGAAAGCGATTTGAAGAAGGAAGATTGCAAGATAATTGACGCAAGCGGGAAGCTTGTCGTTGCTGGCGGCGTAGACATGCATGCGCACATTGCTGGCAGCAAGATCAACACGGGCAGAACTATGCGTCCCGAGGAAATGAGGGTTGTGAGAAACATTGCCGGAAAGTTCAGAGCAACTTTGGGGAGAGTTTTACTCACAGCTCCAGCAATTGGCTACGAATACGCAAAAATGGGCTATACGACGAGCTTTGAGGCTGCACAGCCCCCGATAGGTGCTTTGCATACGCATGAAGAACTTGACTCGATTCCAATGATCGACAAAGGAGCGTTGCCAGTTTTTGGGAACTGGCATCTCGTATTCAAATGCATTGAAGAGAAAAACTTGGAGAAGCTGAAGGCTTTGGTTGCTTGGGCTATAGAGAGAACAAAGGGCTTTGGAGTGAAAGTCGTGAACCCTGGAGGCGTTGAAGCGTGGATGTATGGCGGTAATGTGAAAAGCTTGGACGATCAAGTTCCCGGCTTCAATGTGACCCCAAGGGAAATAATAACTTGGTTGATTCGAGCAAACGAAGAGCTAGGCTTACCACATTCCGTGCATCTGCATTGCAACAACCTTGGAGTTCCGGGGAACTATCAAACGACGATCGAGTCGATAAAACTTGCAAATGGTTTTAGGAATCCGAAAAGACAGGTACTCCACGTTACTCATGTGCAGTTCAACGCCTACGCGGGTAGCAGTTGGAGAGATGCCGCAAGCGGGGCGGCAGAGATCGCAAAAGTTGTGAACTCGATGGACAACGTGACAATTGACATGGGTGCAGCGATATTCGGTCATGCAACCGCAATGACAGGCGATGCACCGTTCCAGTTCTCTCTACACAAGCTTATAGGTGCGAGATGGAGCAACAAAGACACCGAAGTCGAGACTGGCGCTGGAATTGTGCCGATTGGCTATCTACCAAGCAACCCTGTGCACAGTTTGCAGTGGGCGATTGGTTTGGAGCTTGGATTGCTCGTTGACAGCAACAAAGTTGTGCTTACGACTGATTATCCAAACGGTGGCCCATTCACCGAGTATCCGTATGTGATGGCGATGTTGATGAGCAAGAAGATGCGTGAGGGTGAGCTTAAGAAGGTGCATCAATACGTGCAGAAGACAACGACTCTGCCAAGCATCGATACTGAGAAAACGCTATACGAGGTCATCCACATGACGAGGAGCTTGCCTGCAAAAGTCCTCGGGCTCGAGAACAAAGGCCACCTCGGCGTTGGTGCGGATGCGGACATTGCAATCTACAATCTCAATCCATTGGAGACAGATTTTAGCAATGAATTCGAGAAAGTCTACAAGAGCTTCAAAACTGCAGAATACACGATCAAAGGCGGGGAAATCATTACAAAGAACGGCGAGCTTGTGAAGGAAGTCTTTGGAAAGACTTTCTGGGTTGATGCAAGGAAGAAAGTTGACCTCGAGGTGATTATGCCAGACATAAAGGAGTATTTCAACTACTACAGCGTCCAGCTCGGCAACTACGGCGTAGAAGAGCGGTGGCTTAAGAATCCTTCAAGGCTTGAGGTGGTTTGAATGCTCATAATAAAGCCTAAAAAGGAGTTTGAAGTCTGCGTCGAAGCAGAGCTTACACCAGAGCTTGCGATGAAAAGCGTTGAAGAAGTTAGGAAGTTCAAGGTTTACTACGGGAACAGAGTTGTTGAGCTCGGAGAACTCTTTGAAGTCGTGAAGGAAGGCGAAGACAAGAAACTCGTTCTCGATGGCGATTTCGGAAGAGTAAAATGGATCGGAACGAGAATGATTGATGGCGAAATCGTTGTCAAGGGGAACGTTGGAGCAAATTGCGGGGCTTTCATGCGTGGCGGGAGAATAGTGGTCGAGGGGGATGCAGATGATTGGCTTGGCATCGAGATGGCTGGCGGAGAAATCATCGTCAAGGGCAACGCAAGAAATCTCGTGGGTTGCGCTTACTACGGTAACGCGGTTGGAATGACTGGTGGCAAAATAGTTATCGAAGGGAACGCCGGAAATTACATTGGGGAGAAGATGAACGGTGGTGAAATTGTGATCAAGGGCAACGCAGGTGACTTCGTTGGCACCGAGATGCGAGCTGGTGTCATCGAGATCCACGGTTCCTGTGGTTTCGTCGGCGGAGATATGCGTGGGGGGGAGATAAGGATAAAGGGTAATTTTGATTTGCTACCGACCTTCAGGAAGACTGAAAAGGGCTGGGTTGGAGATGTGAATGTTAAAGGAGAGGGAGTTATAAAAACTTTTTAATTTTTATCGCTTTAAGAATCAAAAACGATTCAGATAGCGGTTGAGTCGAGTTTCGGCTATTTGCTATTTTAATCCTAGTGATCCCTGCCAAAGAGGACAATTTAATTCGTTTCCTCAACGGAGCTATGTCGAGAAAGTTAATGGGAAAAATTAAAGTTAATAATGGAAAAATTAATATACAGCTGGTGTAGTGGAGAAGTGATAAACACATGGAGGCGGAATTGTGTGTTCCTTCGCTTATGCGTTGTGCTTGCATTCGGTTTGGTGATTTTCAGTGTAGAAGCGAATGCACAACAGCCTATAACTAGCTGCACGAACATAACGCAAAGCGGATATTACAGGCTGGATCAGAACATTTCAGGGCTTTTAAGCGGGCAGGATTACTGTATAGGGATTTTTGCAAACGACGTTACTTTAGATGGACAGGGATTTTCGATTACTGGGAAGGGCAGCGGAACAGGGATTTATGTTCAGGCTAGCAATGTAAAAATTACTAATTCAAACGTCTCCAACTATTGGAGAGGGATCTATCTCTATAGATCGAACAACAACATGATAAGCAATTCCGCGATCCACAACAACGACATGGGCATCGGTCTCAGTTATTCGAACAGCAACATTATCACCAATTGCACGAACTCTAAGAACTATATAGGTATTTCAGTTTTCTATTCGAATAACAATATGATAACTTATAGCATGATCCAAAACAATTACCGTGGTATCGGTCTCAGTTATTCGAACAACAACACGGTTTCTGATTCCGCAATCTATACCAACGGATACGGTATCGGGCTATCTTTTTCGAACAACAACGTGATAGCAAATTGTGTAATATCCAAAAACTACGAGAAAGGCGTTGAACTCGAATCTTCGGATAGCAACGTAATATCAAATTGCAAGATCTCTGAGAATCTGTATGGAGGTGTCGGTTTATCTTATTCTAACAACAACACGATAATCAACTGCAGAATCTCGGACAATTATGGCGATGGTATTCATCTGGGTATTTCGAGCAACAACAAGATAACCAACAACGAGTTCACAAACTGCGGTCTATTCGTTTATAATTCTTATCAGAACACGGTTTCAGAAAACACGGTGAACGGAAAACCACTCGTTTATATGGAAGACACAAATTCCGGCTTAATTACAGACGCTGGTCAGGTAATACTTGTTAATTCCAGTAATGTTGTCATAAGAGATTTGCAAATCTATAATGCAACCGCTGGCATAGAACTATGGAAATCTTATAATGTTTTGGTTGAAAACTGCAAGATCTTCGACAATTATCGTGATGGCGTCTATTTAGGTTATTCGAACAACAACAGAATAACCAATTCCACTATTTACAACAACGGTCGCGGTATCGATCTATGGTATTCGAACGACAATCTTATTTACAACAACCTGTTCAACAACAGGAACAACGTATACGTTTACCTTTACTACTCCTCAAACAAATGGAACGTAGAAGTGCAACTAGGAAAGAACATCCTCGACGGCAATTTAATCGCTGGCAACGCTTGGCTTAGCCCAGATGGAACTGGATTTTCGCAGACCTGCAGCGATGACAACGCTGATGGAATTTGCGATCAGCCTTACAATATCGACAGCAGAAACATTGATTCTCTGCCATTGAAATATCCCCAGCCTATTCTTACACCAATACCCACCACAACCTCAACACCTACGCCCACTCCCAGCTATATGGCGGATCTAAATGTAACGGCAATCTCAGTAGACCCAGAGCAACCAACAGCTGGACAAACAGCAACCATAAACGCAACAATAAGCAACATCGGTAATGGCAATGCAGGAACCTTCAACGTCAGTTTCTTCGCTACCGATAAAACGCAACTGGGATTTATATTGCTCAGAAAAGTTACAATTCAATCTTTAAATGCTGGTGGATCCGTGTTTGCAGAAATTCAGTGGACTCCAAGCGAAGCTGGAAAATACGCAATAAGAGTTATTGCCGATCACGAAAACGCTGTAATGGAGAGCAATGAAGACAACAACATGAACTCAAAAATTGTGAGCGTTGTAGCAATCCCCACAACACCAAAGCCACCAGTAGGTGGAGAAGCATCTGTATACGTAACCGTCTCTGAACTCGTAAAGTCAAACAAGGAAACTAGGATTGAACTCCCACAGAGTGCATTCTTTGAAACGAACGTTTTAGCATTGGCAATACTCAGCTCAGAGGACAACATCGTCCAATTCAGGATTGAAAAGCTGAAAGAACTTCCAACAGATATTCCAGAGCCGAAAGGAGACTTATTATTGCTAATGTTGAAAATTGAACCAACTCTGAGCAAGGAGTCGAGCTTAAAGGGAAAGATCCAGTTCGGAATTTTAATCGATGAAATCGAAGCCAGAGGCTTCAATCCTAATGCAGTAGCATTGGTTTTGCTGAAGTGGAACGGCAAGGAATGGATTGAGTTGTCTACGAAGTTCCTCAGCAGCGACGGAAAATACAACTACTACGAGGCAACAACTGATAGCTTCAGCTACTTCGTTGCGCAGCTAAAGCCACTTGAAACTCAAACCGCAACGCCAAAACCAAGGCCAACACCAGGCTTTGAAGCAATCTTTACAATCGCTGGATTGGCTGCGATTGCTTATCTGCTTAGAAGGGAGAGTTAAATTTTATTTTTTAGTCCCTTGGCAGCTATATCGTAAGCAATCTTTGCAGTTGGGGCATTTGATAACGGGCAGTAGCTGTTTAGTGTGAACTGTAAGAGCATCGAAATATTTTCAAAAACCATGGAATTGGCAGAGGAGATTAAGAACCTTTAGCCCATCGCTTGTGAGCATATATTTCCCCGTTCGTTCCTCTTGTGCTATGTAACCCGATTTGATGAGCCTTCGGAGATGAAACTGGAGATGCCCACCCCTGATAGACGTGATGCGCTCAAGTTCGGCGTAGCTTTTCTTACCCTTGACCAAGGCTTTAAGGATTCGAATTCTGAGTGGGTTTGAAACTGGGGAGATCTTTTCTGCAATATCCTCACCGAGTTGTGAGATGTCTAGATTCTGAATTAGCTCTTTTCTCAAAATTGCCGCTTGTTTCTTCACTAAAGCTTCCCCAAGAATTTTCTCGACACTTTTAAGCATGTCTAATGCGTTTTTCATGCAAGCTTCATCTTTACAAGCCTCTCTGTATCTCCCTGCGGACTCAAGCTGCGTCTTTACCTCTTTTAACCCCTCTTCAACGTTTTTTGCTATTGCTTGTAAAATTTTGAGAGATACTTTCTCCACTCTTCTTGTGCAGACATCCTTTAAATTGCAGGTTTCTTGCCTTTCCGATTTAAAATTCTCAAGTCCCTTGCTGATCTCAGCTGTGACGCTGTATAAGATCTCTTTCTCGTTTTTTGTTATGCTTATCGTTTCAAGAACTGCGTTTAGCCTTAAAACCGAATCCTGGAGTGTGTTCACGGTTTTAAGTATTTCATCGAGCTTTTTCGCTATTTCCTCTATCTTGTATTCGATCAAGCTCTTCATACTAATAGTTGCTCTACTATATAAAAATATAGCGAATGCGACAAATCTATATACAAGAAAATCGAAATTTTTGTGGTGGAAAAAATGCACCACTCGCACCATTTGGAGATTTATGAAAAGTTGAGGGAGAAGCTCGACAAGGCGCCTGTGGGGTTTCCTAAGACGGTAAGTGGAGTCGAAAAAGAAATTTTAAGAGTTCTTTTCAGCGAAGAGGAGGCAAAAATAGCTGTGCACATGCCATTTATCCCGTTCACGGCAGAACAGCTCGCAGAAAAGACTGGGAAGAGCTTGGAATACGTTGAAAGAATTCTAAATGAGATGGCGAGAAAAGGCACGGTTTGGAAGGGTGAGAGAAAAGGTCGGATAGAATATAGACTTTTCCCCGTCGTCGTCGGGCTTTCTGAAATGCAGTTTCTACCGGGTCCTAGAAACGAGGAGATTCAGAGAAAACTCGCTCCGTTGTTTAGGAAGTATCAGAAGGAGGGATTTCTCGATGAAATCGGCAACAGAAACTACGCAATTATGAGGGCTTTGCCTGAAAGGGATGCAATATCTGACAACGCAGAAATAATTCCATTCGAGGATGCGGTCAAACTTGTGAAAGCCCGTGACTATCATGCGGTTGGATATTGCGCTTGCAGGATGATGGCTAAGCTCAATGGCGAAGGTTGTAGGCACTCGTTGGAAAACTGTCTTCACTTTGGCTCGCTCGCCAGATACATGGTCGAGCACGGATATGCGAGAAAAATAACTGCAGATGAAGCGATTGAGATCTTAAGGAAAGCGAATCGCGAAGGACTCGTGCATACGACTGAAAGAAGCCAGGGACCGATAAGCACGATCTGTAATTGCTGTAGCGACTGCTGTGCTTTCTTCAAAGCGATTCATGAGGCGAAGCATCCGAAGACAATTGCACATTCGAGTTACATTGCAAGCGTAGATTTTGGCAGATGCCTTGCTTGTGGTATATGCATGCTTCGTTGCCCAATGAAGGCTATTAGAGTTAGGATAAACCGTGAACCAGCAGAAATAGACGCTGAAAAGTGTCTTGGATGTGGAGTTTGCGTTCCAACTTGTCCGGTGGAAGCAATAGAACTAATTGAAAGAGAAGAGAAACCAGAAATTCCAGACCATAGAACTTACATCCAGCAGCTTTTGCAAGACAGGGGAAAAGACTTTTCCGCTTTGCTTTAAATTTTACCCTAAACAGTTTTTTGGGCTGCCGACTTTTCCAACGAATCCCGGGACGTTAATTCTGATCCTGCTGAAAAATCTGAATTCGTATTCCCGCTTACGGGCAAACTACATCTCGTAATTATTATTACATTTTATAATTATCTTTCACCAGTGGTCAAAATGTTTGAATATGGGGCAAATAACGTGATCCCCGAGCTGTGCCCGATGTGTGGCAAATTGGCATCGAATCACAGGGCCTGAAATGTAAATTTCGTCCCTTAGCTCGACCATCTGGAGGAGCTTGGCTTTATATTTCCCCTTCAACCGATGTATGTCTTTCTTTATTTCCAATTCTTACCTTCTCTCCATCTTTTAAATCAACTTTCTCCAATGGCTTAACTCCATTCTCGTAGATCGCTTCAATTATTTTAGGCATAGATTTAGTCAGCTTTAAGAATATTTGACTCATGAAAATATCTCAAGCAATTAGACTTTTTGGATTGCTCATTTCTTAGCAAGGATTAGCTTAAAATAGTTCGTTATAGGGAAAAATTGCTATAATTCTCGATTTTATAAGCTTTTAAATCCAGAAATTCTCTCAATCGCTTTATCGAATTCATCAATTAGATAATACGCCTCGATTCCATACTTTTTAGCATTTTCAGCCATAATTCGGTCGTTCGTTATGAGAATTGAATTCGTTAGCTTTGCGGTTGCGATGAAGTAAGCGTCGATTTCTCTACAGCCCGTCGAAAGGGAAACTTCACGAGCAATTTCAAAGATCTCATTCTCGGAAACTAAATTTAACTCTCCTGAAATTCCTTCAACCAGATTTTTAACCAAAATTCGATCTTTTCTTCTTGCTAAAATTGCAGTGAGCTCAACAATAAGAACCTTGGGAGAAAAGATTTCAGCATTTTCAGTTAAACTCAGTATTTTGTTCGCCTTGTAGAATCTTTCTCCCAGCCTTTTAAGCAGGGAATCGAGAATTACAGACGTATCGAGGGTTATCACTTTCTCTCCTCGATAAGCATTTTTGTTAAATCTTCCTCAACATCCTCAAACAATTCATGATATTCCTGCACCACCGCAAAGAGTCCCTTCTGCAGCCTTATTCTGACTTTCTCTCCGGGCTTCAACTCAACTTTCTCCAGTGGCTTGAACACTCCGTCTTCGTAAATCGCTTCAATGATCTTTGCCATGAATTTAGTTTGCTTTAAGAATAGAAATAGATTTCGATTGGTTTGTCTTCTAAACTTCGAAATTCTAAACTTCGTTGAGCTTACTTAAAAGAATAGTAGAATTTGGCGTTCGCCACTCCGTAGCACTGGATTAAATGAAAATAAATTCTAAAGCTCC